>JBNPEA010000056.1:0-34849 GCA_051117315.1 Salinarimonas sp.
CGGTGACGACCAACTTCGCCTTCGTGGTGGGGGGATCTCGTCCCGAGGAGCTGGTCGCCCAGGCGGCGTTCCTCGGGCTGGCGGGCATCGGGATCGCCGACCGCAATTCCGTCGCCGGCGTCGTGCGCGCGCACGTGGCGCTGCGGGAATGGCGCGGCGAGGACGCCGCCGGCACGCGCGACCTGCGGCTCGCGCCGGGCGCGCGCCTCGTCTTCGCCGACGGCACGCCCGACATCCTGGCCTATCCGCGCGACCGCGCCGCCTGGGGCCGGCTGTGCCGGCTGCTCACGCTGGGCAAGAGCCGCGCGCCCAAAGGGGCGTGCGCGCTGCATCGCGACGACCTCCTCGCGCGGGCCGCGGGCCTGCAGCTGATCGTGCTGCCGCGGCTCGACCGGGCGGACGACGATCTGGGCTTCCTGCCCGCCCTCGCGGAAGCTTCCGCCGGCACCTGGCTCGCCGCCCGCGCCGGGTACGGCCGCGCACCCCGGGCCGCGCTCGCGCGCACCCTCGCGCTCGGCGCGGCCCATGGCGTGCCCGTGATCGCGGTCGGCGACGTGCTCTACCATTCCCCCGAGCGGCGCGCGCTCCAGGACGTGCTCACCTGCATCCGCTGCGGCACCACGCTCGACGCCGCCGGCCGCCGCCTCGCCGCCAACGCCGAGCGCCATCTCAAGCCCGCCCCCGAGATGGCGCGCCTGTTCCGCGAGGCGCCCGGCGCGATCCCCGAGACGATCCGCTTCCTCGACGGCCTCGCCTTCTCGCTCGACGACCTGCGCTACGAATACCCCGAGGAGGGCCGCGAGGGCTTCGCCGACCCGCAGGCGGCGCTCGCCCACTACGCCTGGGAGGGCGCCCGCCGGCGCTTCGGGGAGGCCGTGCCGGACAGGGTCGCCGCCGCCATCCGCCACGAGCTGGCGCTCATCGCGGAGCTGGCCTACGCCCCCTACTTCCTCACCGTCCACGACATCGTGCGCTTCGCCCGCTCGCGCGGCATCCTCGCCCAGGGGCGCGGCTCGGCGGCGAATTCCACCGTGTGCTTCTGCCTGGGCATCACCGAGGTCGATCCGACCAAGCACGACCTCCTGTTCGAGCGCTTCGTCTCCAACGAGCGCAAGGAGCCGCCGGACATCGACGTCGACTTCGAGCACGAGCGGCGCGAGGAGGTGATGCAGTACGTCTACGAGCGCTACGGCCGCGAGCGGGCCGGGCTCGCGGCGAGCGTCATCACCTACCGCGCCCGTTCCGCCGTGCGCGAGGTCGGCAAGGTCTTCGGCCTGTCGGAGGACAGCGTGGCCGCGCTCTCGGGCTCGGTCTGGGGCTGGTCGAAGGCCGCCGTCGAGGAGCGTGAGGTCGAGCGGCTCGGCATGGACCCGCGCGAGACGCGCCTCGCCCGGGTGCTGGCGCTGGCGGAGGAGCTCGCCGGCTTCCCGCGCCACCTGTCGCAGCACACCGGCGGCTTCGTCATCACCCGCTCGCGGCTCGACGAGGTCACCCCCGTCGCCCCCGCCGCGATGGAGGACCGCACGACCGTGGAGTGGGACAAGGACGATCTCGAGGCGCTCGGCATGCTCAAGATCGACCTCCTGGCGCTGGGCATGCTGTCGTGCCTGCGCCGGGCCTTCGACCTGCTCGCCGAGCAGTACGGCGAACGCCTGACGCTGGCGACGATCCCCGCCGAGGACAAGCGGGTCTACGCCATGATCCAGCGCGCCGACACGCTCGGCGTCTTCCAGATCGAGAGCCGGGCGCAGATGTCGATGCTGCCGCGCCTCAAGCCCGCCTCGTTCTACGATCTCGTCATCGAGGTGGCGATCGTGCGCCCCGGCCCGATCCAGGGCGACATGGTGCATCCGTACCTGCGCCGCCGCGAGGGCCGCGAGCGGGTGTCCTACCCCGCCCCCGCCCCCGGGCACGGTCCCCCCGACGAGCTCGAGCGGGTCCTCGGCAAGACGCTCGGCGTGCCGCTGTTCCAGGAGCAGGCGATGAAGATCGCCATCGTCGCCGCCCGCTTCACGCCGTCCGAGGCCGACCGGCTGCGCCGGGCCATGGCCACCTTCCGGCGGGTGGGCACGATCGGCACCTTCGCCACCAAGATGGTGGAGGGCATGGTGACGCGCGGCTACGACCGCAGCTTCGCCGAGCATTGCTTCAAGCAGATCGAGGGCTTCGGCGAGTACGGCTTCCCGGAGAGCCACGCGGCCTCCTTCGCGCTCCTCGTCTACGCCTCCTGCTGGGTCAAGGCGCGTTATCCGGACGTGTTCGCCGCGGCGCTGCTGAACGCCCAGCCGATGGGCTTCTACGCCCCCGCCCAGATCGTGCGCGACGCCCGCGAGCACGGCGTCGAGGTGCGCCCGCCCGACGTCAATTCCTCCGCCTTCGACTGCACCCTCGAGCCCGGCCCCCACGCCGCCGAGCGGCTGCATCCCGCCCACGCCTCGATGCGCGGGGACATCCGCACGGCGCGCGCCCTGCGCCTCGGCCTGCGTACGATCAAGGGTGTGCGCGAGCCGGAGATGCGTCTCCTCGCCGCCAGACGCGGAGCCGGCTACGATTCCGTGCGAGACCTGTGGCTGCGCACCGACCTGCCGCCGGCGACGCTCGAGCGCCTCGCCGAGGCCGACGCCTTCGCCTCGCTCGGGCTGTCGCGGCGCGACGCGCTGTGGGCGGTGAAGGCGCTCCGGCGCTCGGGCGACAAGGACGACCTGCCGCTGTTTCGCGCCGCCACCATGGCGGAGCGCGAGCCCGACGCCGCCCTCCCCCCGATGCCGCCGGGCCAGGAGGTGGTGTGCGACTACCGCTCCCTCACCCTCTCGCTCAAGGCCCACCCGGTCTCCTTCCTGCGCGCGGAGCTGGCCCGGCGCGGCGCGACGCGCCACGCGGATCTCGCCGGGCTGCGGGACGGGGCGCGGGTCGCCGTCTCCGGCCTCGTGCTGATCCGCCAGCGGCCCGGATCGGCCCGGGGCGTGATCTTCATGACGCTCGAGGACGAGACCGGCATCGCCAACCTCATCGTCTGGCCCAAGACCTTCGAGGCCTTCCGCCCGGTCGTCGTCGGGGCGCGGCTCGTGGGCGTGCGCGGGCGCCTGCAGCGGGCGAACGGCGTCACCCACGTCGTCGCCGACCGGCTGGAGGACTGGTCGGGGCTGCTCTCCCGGCTCGGCGACCGGGCGCTGCCCGAGGCCCTCGCCCGCGCCGACGAGGTCAAGGGCGGCTCCGCGCCCGATCCGCGCGAGAAGGAGACGAAGCGCGAGCGCGAGGCCCGCTTCCGGGCGCTGGTGCGCCAAGGAGAGGAACCGGAGCCGGCGCTGGCGCAGGACGTCGACGAGCACGAGGCCCAGCGCGCCGTCCGCGCCGCCGGGCAGGGTGCCGGGCACGGTGCCGGGCGCGGCGGCGCCGTCGCGGCCGTCATGCCGAAGGGGCGGAACTTCCGATGATCGCGCGCGCGCGCCGCCCTGCTGACGCCGCGTTCATCCCGTCCTAGGATGTCGCGCGTCATCATCTGCGCACGGGCCGCGACCGATTCGCCGGCCCCCCAGGAGCAGCCACGGCCATGTGCCGCTTTCTCGCCTACCGGGGCGACCCGGTCTTCGTCTCCGATCTCGTCTGCGCCCCCACGCATTCGCTGGTGCACCAGTCCCTCCACGCCGAGGAGGCCAAGACCGAGACCAACGGGGACGGCTTCGGCATCGGCTGGTACGGCGAGCGGCCCGAGCCCGGCCTCTACCGCGAGATCCGCCCCGCCTGGTCCGACGAGAACCTCGCGAGCCTCGCCGAGCAGGTGCGCTCGCGCCTGTTCTTCGCCCATGTCCGCGCCTCCACCGGCACGGCGACGACGCGCGCGAACTGCCACCCGTTCAAGCAGGGCCGGCACCTGTTCATGCACAACGGGCAGATCGGCGGCTACGCCCGCA
This sequence comes from Salinarimonas sp., assembly GCA_051117315.1. Taxonomy (GTDB): domain Bacteria; phylum Pseudomonadota; class Alphaproteobacteria; order Rhizobiales; family Beijerinckiaceae; genus Salinarimonas. The sequence continues at coordinate 3,912 of JBNPEA010000056.1, forward strand.
TCCGCCGCAAGCTGGACGCGCTGATCCCGGACGATCTCTACGAGGCCCGCCAGGGCAGCACCGATTCGGAGGCGATCTTCCTGATGGCGTTGGCCGGCGGCCTCGCCGAGGACCCGATCGGCGCCATGGCGCGCACGCTCGCCACGGTACGGGCGATGGTCCGGCTCGCCGACATCGACGAGCCCGTGCGCTTCACGGCCGCCTTCACGGACGGCGAGAGCCTCGTCGCCTATCGCTGGGCCTGCGACGACCGCCCGCCTTCGCTCTACTGGCGCGAGAGCGAGACCGGGCTCCTCGTCGTCTCCGAGCCGATCGACGCCGAGCGCGCTGGCTGGCGCGAGATGCCGCGCGGCTGCACGCTCGTGGCCCGGCCCGGACGCCAAGTCGAGATCGCCTGCCTCAACGCCGCCATGGCGCGCGCCGCCTGAGCACCGTTCGAACGCGCCTCAGACCAGCGAGAGCGCCAGCATCGCCACCCCGCCGATGAGCCCGGCGCAGGCCAGCGCCGAGGCGACGAGGGACGCGCGCGCGCTGCCGTGATAGCCGAAGGCGACATCCCCGCCGTGCCGCTCCCGCAGAGCCCGAGTCCCCGTCGATCCCCGTGCCATGCCACGCCCTCTCAGAGCGCCCGCGGCCGGTTCTCGCCGGCGGGCTCGATCACGGGACGAGGAGGCACCGCGCGCGCTGAACGGCCGGTAAAGCCGATGCGGAGGATTTTAGGTATCGTGAACGGAGGGTTGACCGACACCTCACGCCTCGGTCACGACCCGGGCGAAGGCGAGCACGTCGACGCGCGCGGCACCGGCGCGGCGCAGCGCGCGGGCCGCCGCCTCGGCGGTGGCGCCGGTGGTCAGCACGTCGTCGACGAGCACCACCCGCCGCCCGGCGACGCGCGGGCGAAGCGTCCTCGGCACCACGAGCGCGCCGGCGAGGTTCCGCGCGCGCTGCGGGCGGGTGAGGCCGACCTGCGTGCGCGTCGCCTTCACGCGGCGCAGCAGCATCGGGTCCGCCGGCACGCCGCAGGCGCGCGACAGCGCCCGGGCGAGCACGGCCGCCTGGTTGAAGCGCCGGCTCCAGAGGCGGCCGCGATGCAGCGGCACGGGCACGAGGAGGTCGGCGTCGACGAGGAGCTCGCGCCCGGCCCGCAGCATCATCCGCGCCAGCGTCTGCGCCACGTCGAGCCGGTCGCCGTACTTGAGCTTGTGCACGAGGGTGCGCGCCACGCCCTCGTAGGCCACCGCCGCCCGGGCGCGGGCGAAGGGCGGCGGCGCGGCGATTGCCGCCGGCGACAGCGTGCCCTCGCCCATCTCGATCGCGAACGGCGTGCCGAGCCGCGCGCACCAGGGCCGCTCGAGGAAGGTCAGCTCCCGCCAGCAGGCGGCGCACAGGCCCGGGGTCTCCGCGAGCGCGCCGCCGCAGGACGGGCAGGCCGGCGGGTAGATCACGTCCGCGAGCCGCGCGAGCAGGCCCCGCCGCGCCGGCGGGACGAAGCGCGACCTTGGCGGGTGCGGGAGGGCGTCCATCGGCTCAGGATAGATCGCCCGCGGCGCGGCGGGAAGCCGGAGCGTCAGCCGTCCGTGCCGGGACGTCGCCCGGCGCCCCCGCGCTTGCGGGCGTGCGCGGCGAGCAGGGTGATGGCGGCCGGCGTCATGCCCTCGATGCGCGCGGCCTGGCCGAGCGTGCGCGGGCGCACGCGGTCGAGCTTGCCGCGGATCTCGTTGGAGAGCCCCGGCAAGGCGGCGAAGTCGATGCCGTCGGCGAGGACCACGCTCTCGTCTCGGCGATGAGCGGCGATGTCCGCCGACTGCCGGTCGAGATAGACGGCGTAGGTCGCGTCGGTCTCCAGCCGCTCGCGCAGCGGTGCCTCGATCGCGCCGAGGTCCGGCCAGGCGCGCACCAGGTCGTCGAAGCCGACGTGCGGATAGGACAGGAGCTGGAAGGCCGAGCGGCGGATGCCGTCCTGGTTGACGGCGAGGCCGACGCCGGCGGCCTCGCTCGGCGTGAGCGTGCGCGCCTCGAGCAGCGCCCGGGCGGCCTCCAGCCGTGCTGCCGCCTCCGCGAAGACGCGCGCTCGCACAGGCCCGACGCAGCCGGCGGCGAGTCCCACCGGCGTGAGCCGCTCGTCGGCGTTGTCGACGCGCAGGCTCAGCCGGTACTCGGAGCGCGAGGTGAACATGCGGTAGGGCTCGCTGACGCCGCGGGTGACGAGGTCGTCGATCAGCACGCCGAGATAGGACTGCGCCCGGTCGAAGACCACGCCCTCCCCGCCACCGGCGAAGAGAGCCGCGTTGATGCCGGCCGCGATCCCCTGCGCGGCGGCTTCCTCGTAGCCGGTCGTGCCGTTGATCTGGCCGGCGAGGAAGAGGCCGGCGATGCGCTTCGTCTCCAGCGTCGGCGACAGGCTGCGCGGATCGACGTAGTCGTACTCGATGGCGTAGCCCGGGCGGAGGATGACGGCGCGCTCGCAGCCGGGGATGGCCGCCACGATTCCGGCCTGGACGTCCTCGGGCAGCGAGGTCGAGATGCCGTTGGGGTAGACGGTCGGGTCGTCGAGCCCCTCCGGCTCGAGGAAGACCTGGTGCCCCTCGCGGTCGCCGAAGCGCACGACCTTGTCCTCGATCGAGGGGCAGTAGCGCGGGCCCGTCGAGGCGATGTCGCCGGAATACATCGGCGCGCGGTGCAGGTTGGCGCGGATGAGGTCGTGCGCCGCCGGCGTCGTGCGGGTGATGCCGCAGGCGACCTGCGGCGTCCCGATCCGCCCGGTCAGCGCCGAGAACGGCACGGGGTCGTCGTCCGCCTCCTGCACGGCGACTCCCGCCCAGTCGATCGTGCGGCCGTCGAGCCGCGGGGGCGTGCCGGTCTTCAGCCGGCCGAGCGCGAAGCCGAAGCGTTCCAGCGTCGCCGAGAGGCCGAGCGCGGGCGCCTCGCCGGCGCGGCCGGCGGGGATCTTGCGCTCGCCGATGTGGATGAGCCCGCGCAGGAAGGTGCCGGTGGTGATCACCACGGCGCCGGCGCGCAGCCGCCGCCCGTCGGCGAGGACGAGCCCGGCGACGCGCCCGTCCGCCACGTCGATGTCGTGCGCCTCGCCCTCGACGATCGCGAGGCTCGGCTGCGCGGCGAGGGCCGCCTGCATGTGGCGGGCGTAGAGCCTGCGGTCGGCCTGGGTGCGCGGCCCGCGCACGGCGGGACCCTTGCGGCGGTTGAGCAGGCGGAACTGGATGCCCGCCTGGTCCGCGACGCGGCCCATCAGCCCGTCGAGCGCATCGATCTCGCGCACGAGATGGCCCTTGCCGAGACCGCCGATGGCCGGATTGCACGACATCGCGCCGATGGTCGCCGCCTTGTGCGTGACGAGCGCCGTCGCGGCCCCCATCCGCGCGGCCGCCGCCGCCGCCTCGACGCCGGCATGGCCGCCGCCGACGACGACGACGTCGAAGGCCTCCACCTCCGGCGCAGGGTGTGCGGGCGCGGTCATCACTCGGGTCTCGGCTCTCGTCTCGCGGGCGGAAGGATGCCCGGCATATACAGCCTGCGCGTCGCGCGATCCAGGGCGGCGCAGGTGCGGCCCTGACGTCGCGGCCCTCACGTCGCGTCCCTCACGTCGCGTCGCTCACTTGCCGATGCAGAACGCCCCGAACAACGCGTCGAGCACGTCCTCGACGTCGACGCGTCCGGCGATCGCGCCCACGGCGCGTGCCGCGAGGCGGACGTCCTCGGCGGCGAGCTCGGTGTCGCCGGCGGCGAGGGTCGTCGCGGCGCGGTCGAGCGCCTCGCGCGCGCGCTCGAGGGCGATCCGGTGCCGGGCCCGCGTGACGACGGCGTCGCCGCCGTCGCCGACGGTGCCGCGGGCGCGGTCCTCGATCGCTGCGAGCAGGTCGGCGATGCCGGCGCCCGTCGCCGCCGAGAGGGTGAGCGCGCGGGGCGCAGCGGGCGTCGCACCCTCGTCCGCGAGATCGATCTTGGTGACGACGTGCAGGACCGGGGTCGCGCCCGCCTCCGGCGCGGCCGGGGCGTCGACCGGATCGAGCCAGACGAGGAGGTCCGCACCGGCGATCCGCGCCCGCGTGCGGGCCACGCCCTCGGCCTCGATCGCGTCCTGTGTCTCGCGCAGGCCCGCCGTGTCGATCAGCGTCACCGGCAGGCCGCCGAGATCGAGGCGAACCTCGATGGCGTCGCGGGTCGTGCCGGGTACCGCCGAGACGATGGCGACGTCGCGCAGCGTCAGCGCGTTCATCAGCGTGGACTTGCCGGCGTTGGGCGGGCCGGCGAGGACGACGACGTAGCCCTCGCGCAGCCGCTCGCCGCGGCCGGCATCCGCCAGCGCGCCGCCGATCTCCGCGGCGAGCGCCGCGATCCGCTCCGCCGCCTGCGCCTCAACGGAGGCGGCGACATCTCCCTCGTCGGAGAAGTCGAGGGCGGCCTCGAGCAGCGCCTGCGTCTCGACGAGCCGCCCGCGCCAGCTCTCGGCGAGAGCGCCGAGCCCGCCTTCCAGCTGTCGGAGCGCCTGGCGGCGCTGCGCCTGCGTCTGCGCCTCGATCAGGTCGGCGAGGCCTTCCACGGCCGAGAGGTCCATGCGCCCGGCGAGGAAGGCGCGGCGGGTGAACTCGCCGGGCTCCGCGGTGCGGCAGCCCGGCAGCCGCGAGAGGGCGTCCAGCACGCCCGCGCGCGTCGCGAGCCCGCCGTGGACGTGCAGCTCCGCCTGGTCCTCGCCGGTGAAGGAGTGCGGCGCGGGGAAGAAGGCGACGAGCGCCCGGTCGAGCGCCTCGCCGCTCGCCGGGTCGCGCAGGGTGCGCAGGGCGAGCCGGCGCGGCGGTGGCGGGCCGCCGGCGAGCGCGGCGAGGACGCGCCGCGCGCCGGGACCGCTCACGCGCACGACGCAGATCGCCGCGCGGCCGAAGCCCGAGGCGGGGGCGAAGATGGTGTCCGTCTCGGGTGGGGTCGGGGCCGTCATGGGCGCGGCCCGGTGCCGGGGTCGGGACCGATCCGGGCCGGATCGCGGTCCGGGCGCCCCGCCGAGCGGCCGGACACCGCCCAGTAGACGAGCCCCGCCACGGCGCCGGTGACGAACAGGATCGCGGTCAGCCGCCCTTCCGCGGGCATCGCCGCCGCCTCGCCGGCGCCCCCGCGGGCGATCCAGGGCACCGCGGCCGTCAGTGCCGCGGCGAGCCCGCCGTAGACGACGAGCGATCGCGCCCCGACGATCTCGCCGACGGCGGAGACCAGCGTCACCGGCGCGATCACGAGCACGGTCGCGAGCATCCAGAAGCCGAGGAACAGCGTCTCGACCACCGGCGCGGGATCGCCGCCAGCGGCGGCGATGCGGAAGATGGCCTCGAAGGCGGACAACCCGATCCGCGCGATGGTCTCGCGCGCGGCGGGATCGTTCAGGACGCCGATCGCGAGCGCCATCGCGCCCGCGGGGATCGCGAGCAGGAGCCCGACGAGCCAGAAGGCGAGGCGCGAGAGCGCGTGCACCGGCGCCTCAGTCCCCGGCCTCGGCGGCCGCCGCCGCGTAGATGCCCTCCGCGCCGATGCCGCTCTCCAGCATCATCCGGGCGCGGGCGCGCAGCTTCTCGGTCTCGCTCTTCAGCTGGCCGCAGGCGGCGAGGATGTCGCGGCCGCGCGGCGTGCGCACCGGCGAGGCGTAGCCCGCGCGGTAGACGATCTCGGAGAAGCGCTCGATCCGCTCCCAGGAGGAGCATTCGTACTTGGAGCCGGGCCACGGGTTGAACGGGATCAGGTTGATCTTCGCGGGGATGCCCTGGAGCAGCTTGACGAGCGCGCGCGCGTCGGCGTCGGTGTCGTTGACGCCGTCGAGCATGACGTACTCGAAGGTGATGCGCCGCGCGTTCGAGAGGCCGGGATAGTCCCGGCAGGCCTGCATCAGCGCGGCGATCGGGTATTTCTTGTTGAGCGGCACCAGCGTGTTGCGCAGCTCGTCGCGCACGGCGTGGAGCGAGATCGCGAGCGCGCTGTGTGCCTCCTCGCCGAGCCGGCCGATCTGCGGCACGACGCCGGAGGTCGACACCGTGATGCGCCGACGCGAGAGGCCCAGCCCCTCGTTGTCCGCCAGCACGCCGATCGCGGCGACCACGTTGTCCGTGTTGTAGAGCGGCTCGCCCATGCCCATGAAGACGATGTTCGTCACGAAACGTCCGCCGTCGGTGGGCACGAAGGCGCCCTCCGGCGGGGTCGCGTCGGGCCAGTCCCCCAGGCGGTCGCGGGCGACGACGAGCTGGGCCGCGATCTCGGCGGAGGTGAGGTTGCGCACGAGCTTCTGCGTGCCGGTGTGGCAGAAGGAGCAGGTGAGCGTGCAGCCGACCTGGGAGGAGACGCACAGCGTGCCGCGGTCGCTCTCGGGAATGTAGACGCACTCGATCTCGGCGCCCTTGTCGTGGGGGCCGGTCGAGGGCATGCGCAGGAGCCACTTGCGGGTCCCGTCCTTCGAGACCTGCTCGGAGACGACCTCCGGGCGCGCCAGCGTGTAGTGCTCGGCGAGCAGCGCGCGCAGGTGCTTGGAGACGTTCGTCATCGCGGCGAAGTCGCGCGCGCCGCGGAAGTAGATCCAGTGCCAGATCTGCGCGACGCGCATCTTCGCCTCGCGCTCGGGCACGCCCGCCTCGAGCAGGCGCTGCTTCAGCTCGTCGCGGGTGAGCCCGACGAGCGAGGGCTGGCCGGCCTGGGCGCCCGGCGCGAGATCGAGCTCGGCCGGCTTCTCGATGGCGACCTTGTCGATGGCGGTGGCCTCGACGCCGTCGAGGGCGGGCGCGTTCGGGTTCCGGCGCGCGATGTCGAGCGCGTGGGGCATGGGCCTGTGACCTTCGTGTCTCGTGATCCGGCTCATATAGGGGAAAATCGCGGCGAGCGTGAGTCCCTCGGGGACGGGCGATGGCCAGCTGACGGGAGCGGAATGCGCGGCTACCCGCACGGGACAGTCGGTCGGGTGTTGACGTCGTATGGATGCGCGCGCATATTGCGGATGCTCGAAGCGGTCAATCCGCCTCCTATCCACATCGCGGGACACGCGGCGTCACACGCGTCTACCGCAAACGCGAGACGCGGAGGTCCGGGCGTTGCGACGCTCGCCTTCGCCTAAGAAGAGACGCCGAGCCCTCCCGGGGGCTCGGCGTCTCCGTTCACGGCCTCAGCGCACAGTCGCGACGAGGAGCGTGGCCATGATCTGCGCGATCATGAGCACGACGACCGCAAGCTCGAAGCTGGTCATGACAGCCTCCTTTCCGCCCGCCGGCTCGGATTGGCCGTGCACCGTCACGCGCACGGCCGCCGCCTCGCCGGGCGTAGCCGCGGAAACTCCGGGGCGTGCAGCGGCCCGCTCGGCCCGGAAAGGCTGCAGGCCGATCCTTATCGAGCAGCACACGCACAAGAGCAAGATACGTCGTCTATTTATCTAAGACGCACCCACCGCGCCGCGGCCGCTCGCGGGAGCCGGCCGTCGATCGCGGCGAGGCCGAGACCGATCAGGGTCATGCCGACGAGGTGCTTGGGCGCCAGCGTCTCGCCCAGCACGAGGACGCCGAGCAGGATCGCGCTCACCGGTACGAGGAAGGTGACGAGGAGGAGGTTCGTCGCGCCCGCGGTGGCGAGCAGGCGGAAATAGAGGATGTAGGCGAAGGCCGTGGAGACCAGCGCCACGCCCGCCAGGGACGCGACCGTCGCGAGGCTGGGGGCCGGGAGGGCGAAGGGGCGGTCGATCGCGAGCGCGAGCGGCACGAGCACGAGGGCGGAGGCGGCGAGCATGCCCGCCGCGGTCGCCATCGGCGCCACGCCCAGGTCGGCGAAGCGCCGGCCGTAGACGCCCGACACGGCGTAGGAGACGGCCCCCGCGAGGCAGGCGAGCTGCGCGGCGACGCTCTCGCCGAGCCCGGAGAGCGCGGTGGGCCCGATCATGGCGACCACGCCGAGGAAGCCCACCGCGACGCCGGCCAGCCGAAGCGGCGTGATGCGCTCGTCGCGGGTGAAGACGTGCGCCACGAGGACCGCGAACAGCGGCGTCGTGGCGTTGAGGATCGCGGCGAGGCCGGATGCGATGTGCGTCTGTCCCCAGACGATCAGCGTGAACGGCACGGCGTTGTTCAGGACCCCCATGACGAGGAAGGCGACGAGCACCGCGCCGCGCAGCGGCAGCCGCTGCCCCCGCGCGGCGAGCACGATCTGCAGCGCGACCGCCGCCACGGCGACCCGCACGGCGACGACGGTCAGCGGCGGCAGCTCCGCCACCGCCACCGCGTTGAAGAAGAACGACCCGCCCCACACGAGCGCGAGGAGCACGAGCATCGCCCACTGACGGGCGGACATGACGTTGGCGGGCATCGGGGGCCTCGTGGTCCACAGCGGCGGGCGGGCCGCCTCGATAGGCGCCCGTCTGCGCCGGTGCCACCCGTTTACGCGCAGAGCGCGTCGACGAGGGACGCCGTGATCGGCGCCCCGGTCAATTGCTCGATCCACAGCCACTGCCCGCTCGGGTTCACCTCGAGGAAGACGAAACCGCCGTCCGGCGTCTCGACGAAGTCGAGGCAGCCGAAGACCAGGCCCGCGGCGCGCATGAAGGTATCGATCCCCTCCGCCAGTGCCGCCGGAGGATCGAACAGCGCATGCCGCACGTCCTCGATGCGCGGGCGCAGGGCCATGCGGCGGAAGTCGACCGCCGTGTCCCCGGAATCCTGCGAGTGGATCCGGCAGGCGAAGATCCGCCCGGCCACGTAGGTGATCCGGACGTCGAACGCCTTCTCGACGTAGTCCTGGAAGATCACGGGAGCGTAGCGCAGGGCGTCGAGCTGTGCGGCCCTCTCGGGCGTGAGGATCTGGCTGAAGACCAGCTCCGCCGTTCCGGTGGCCTGCGCGCTCTCCGGCTCCACCTCGACGGCCTCGCCGAACCGTTGCTCGAGCGCGCGGGCGAAGTCCGCGCCCCCCGACGTGACGCCGGAGAGCGGCTTGAAGACGACGGGTCCCGCGGCCTCGGCGACGAAGGCGCGGACCGCCTGCGCGTCGTTGGTGACGAGCGTGCGGGGCACCGCGAAGCCGCACCGGCTCGCCAGAGCCAGCTGCGGCACCTTGCGGGCCCGCCGCTCTGCGTCGCGCGGGTTGACGAAGGCGCCGGTGACGAGATCGAGGAAGCCGTGCAGGAAGGCGCTCGCCTCGTCGACGACGAAGCCCTTGTCCTTGGGACGAAAGCCGCGCGGCACCGCCGGCCGGGCGGCGCGCCGCATCCACACCGCCGAGACGGCGCGGGTATCGACGCGACCGCGATCCGTCTCGATCAGCCCGTAGGGCTCGGCCCCGTCGAGCACGATGCGCCCCGCGCGGAACAGGGGAAACTCCTCGGTGTTGACCCGCGCCCACGCCGCGCCGCGCGCCTCGAGGCCGCGCACGACGCCGTTGACCGATGGCTCGTGCAGGTGGGAGACGACGAGGATCACGTCAGAAGCTGAACGTGGTATCGATTCCCGCGCTGCCGCTGCCGCCCGACGCCTCGACCTTCTCGCGCACCTCGTGGACCTCGAGCCCGCCGACCGCCTCCGAGAAGACGAGATCCGCGCTCTGCAGCCGGTCCCAGGCGGTCTTCTCCACGAAGGCGAGCACGAACGGGCGCGAATCGGCGCCCTCGGGCATGGGGAGCAGGAAGTCCCCCTTCTCGTCGGTGCCGTTCTCGCTCATGGTCCGTCCCTCCCTCACGTCCGCGTCCCAACGGCAGTGTAGCGCCGGCACGCAGGCCGACAATCGGGATGACTCCGGATTGAGCTGGCACGAGCGCCACGCGCGCGGTCTGCCGCACGAGGGCCTCACCGCGCCACCAGCACCTCGCGGCACGCGTCGGGAAGGTCCGCCAGCGTCTTCTCGCGGCGGCCGCCGCCCCCGCCCGGTCGCGGGTTCAGCACCTCGTCGGTGAACCACCAGTCGAGCGTGGCGTCGCAGCCGTCGCCGGGCGGGACGGGCGCCTGGGGCGTGCAGCCGTCCTCTCCCGCGGGGCAGGCGAGGCGGATGTGCATGTGGTAGTCGTGGCCCCAGAGCGGGCGCACCTTGCCGAGCCAGGAGCGGTCGCCAACGGTCTCGCGACACAGCGCCTGCTTGATCGCGGCGTTGACGAACAGCCGCTCCACCCGTGGGTCGCGCGCCGCGAGCGCGATCAGCCGGGCGTGGGCCGGCGTCCAGACCGCGGGATCGACGTCGCGGCGGTCGGCACGCACGACGGAGGTCGCCATCATCGTCTCGCGCGCGGCACGGTCGACCCCGGCCTGCGGCATCGGGGTGAGCCAGACGTCGGCGTCGAGGCCGTTCTGGTGGGAGGCGTGGCCCCAGATCATCGGCCCGCCGCGCGGCTGCGCCAGGTCGCCGACGAGGAGCCCGGGCCAGCCGACAGCCTCGGGAGTCGCCGCGGCGAGGCGCTCGAGCAGCGCCACCAGGTCCGGATGGCCCCAGTTCCGGTTGCGCGACACGCGCATGACCCGCCAGCCCGGCCCGTCGACGGGAAGCGCCACGGAGCCGGCGATGCAGCCGGCGGCATAGGAGCCGAGCGCGCGGGCCGCGAGCGGAGCGGGGTCCGCGGCGCGGCCGAACAGCGCCTTGGCGGGGAGCGCGGGGTCGTGCGGGTTCGCCAGCGGCGGCAACGGCCGCGGGTCGAGCGTGCCGAGGGTCTGCGCCGAGGCTCCCGCGGGCAGGAGCGCGAGGGCGGCGGCGAGGAGGAGGGGCGGGAGGAGGCGGCTCGGTGCGTGTCTCATCGCACGAGGATCGGGCCGCATGGTTGACGAAACCTTGCGGCCCGCGCGCCCGGTCGCCGCTCAGTCGCCGACGGCGAGGCCTTCCCGGCGCGGGTCGGCGCCGCCCAGCAGGCCCGCCGGGGTGACGACGATGGCGTGGATGCCGGACGTCATCTCGGCGAGCCGGATCTCGTGACCGCGTGCCTCCAGCGCCTCGGCCCAGGCCGCGGCCGCGGTGCCCTCCTCGAGCTCGGTCGGGCCGTTGCGCGACAGGACGGCGGGGAAGGCCGCCGCGGCCTGCGGGTCGAGGCCCCAGTCGAGCATGGCGACGAGGGACTTCACCACGTAGCCGATGATCCGGCTGCCGCCGGGCGAGCCGACGACGACGTAGAGCCGGCCGAAATTGTCGAGCACGATCGTCGGCGCCATCGACGAGCGCGGCCGCTTTCCGGCCTCGAGCCGGTTCGCCACCGGCCGCCCGTCCGCCTCCGGGCGGAAGGAGAAGTCGGTCAGCTCGTTGTTGAGGAGGAAGCCGCTCTGCGTCATCAGCCGGGCGCCGAAGGCGCTCTCGATGGTCGTCGTCAGCGAGACGGCATTGCCGTCGGCGTCGACGATCGAGACGTGGCTCGTGCCGGTCGAGGTGTCGATCGAGGGCGCGAGCCGGCCCTCGCGCTGGAAGGGCGGCGCGCCGGGCTCGGCCCGGCCCATCGAGGCGTCGATCTCGATCAGCGCCGCCCGCTCTGCGCGGTAGCCCTCGTCGAGCAGGCCGCGCACCGGCACCGAGACGAAGTCCGCGTCGGCGACGTAGTGGTTGCGATCCGCGAAGGCGAGGCGGCTCGCCTCGGAGACGACGTGCGCCGCCTCCGGCCCCGGCCCCATGGCGGCGAGGTCGTAGCCCTCGATCAACCCCAGGATCTGCCCCACCGCGATCGCGCCGGAGGAGGGCGGGCCCATGCCGCAGACCTCGTAGACGCGGTAGGGGACGCAGACCGGCTCGCGGGCGACGACGCGGTAGCCGGCGAGGTCCTCGAGCGTGATGTCGCCCGGATTGCCCGGGTGGCCGGTCACCGTGTCGACGATGTCCTGGGCCACCGCGCCCGCGTAGAACGCGGAGACGCCCCGGCTCGCCATGGCGCGCAGCGTCTCGGCCAGCGCCGGATTCTTCAGCATCGTGCCCACCGGAAGGGGGCTGCCGTCCTCCTGGTAGTAGAGCGCGCGCGCCCGCGGATCCTCGCGCAGCGCCGGGTCGCCGTCGAGCAGCGCGTGCAGCCGGGCCGAGACCGGGAAGCCGTCCTCGGCGAGGCGGATCGGGATCGTGAACAGGCTCTCCCACGGCAGCCGGCCGAAGCGGGCGTGCGCCTCCGCGAGCAGCGCCGGCGTCCCGGGCACGCCCACCGAGAGCCCGCCGACGACCGCCTCCATGAACGGCATCGGCTCCCCGTCGGGGCCGAGGAAGCGCTCGGGCGTCGCGGCCGCCGGCGCCGTCTCGCGGCCGTCCAGCGTGATCAGGTCGGAGCGGTCCGCGTCCCAGTGCACGAGGAAGGCACCGCCGCCGATGCCGGAGCTCTGCGGCTCGACGATGTTGAGGACGAGCTGCGTCGTCACCATCGAGTCCACCGCGCTGCCCCCGGCCCGCAGGATGGCGAGCCCCGCCTCGGCGGCGATCGGGTTCGCGGCGACGACCATCCGGCGCTCGGCGCGCACGAGGTCGCGATCCGCGACGCCGGTGGCGGCCTCGGGCGCGGGGGCGAGCTCCGCGGTCTGGGCCCGCGCGAGCTGGGGCGTCGCGAGCGCGACGACGAGCGAGAAGAACAGGGTGGCGTGCCGCATGGAGCGTCTCCTTCCGATCGGCGCAGTCGTCGATCCGTCACCCATGGTAGCAGGCGCCGCGTCCTCGCGAAGCGATCGCGGTGCGCGCGGCCGGCGACGGACGCGACCGCCCAAGCTCAAGCGCCCGCACCGTCAGCGTTTCGTCAGCGAAGCCTAGGTAGTCCTCCCGATGACCCGCGGCCGCCGCGCCGCTTCGCAGAGGAGAAAGAGGATGCCGGACGGACCCCGTTTCGACGCCGCGCGCACGCGAGACTGGTTGCGGCGGGAGGTCGAGATCCGCGTACCGCGGCTGTGGCTCGTGGTCGGCGGCGTGCTCGTCGCCGCCCTCGCCCTCGTCGCGCTCGATTGACGGGTGGCGGCGTGCGCCTCAGCGCGCGTCGCTGCGGCCGGCGCCGACGATCGGGCCTGGATCCGTGCCGTGGCGCGTCTGCACGAGGACCACGTGGAAGTCGCCGTGTCCCGCCAGGGCGTGCCGCCAGGTGCGCGCCTCGCCGGTCCAGGTGCCGACCTTCGTCATGCCGCGCACGACGTTCGCGTAGGTGGCGCGGCGGCCGGAGTTCTCGCCGCGCGCGATGGCGACCTCCTCCTCGCGATCGACGGCGAGGAGCCAGACGTCCGCGGGTTCGCCGACCTCGCCGCCGACCCTCGCGCCGACGCGGATCTCGGCCTCGCCGGCGGCGACCTCGACGGAGACGGGGATCGGCAGCCGCTCGCCCGAGGCGCGCACCTCCTCGCGGGCGCGGGCGAGCGCGTCGGCGACATCGGCGGGCTTCGATCCGATGCAGGCGAAGGTGCCGTTCACCACCATCTGCGGCGTGAACACCATGCGGTCGCCCCGCGCCTCGGCATAGCCGCGCTGACGCGCGGAGTGGGCGGGGTCGGCGAGCGTGTCGGCCCAGCCGAGATAGTCCCAGTAGTCGACCGGCAGCGTCAGCGCGAGGATGTCCGGGTTGCGCGCCATCTCGACGAGCGCCGCGTCCGCCGGCGGGCAGGAGGCGCAGCCCTGGCTGGTGAACAGCTCGACCACGGCGCGCGGCGCCGTCTGCGCGCCGCCGCCCGTCGGGATCATGCCCGCGGCGAGGAGGGCGCCGAGCGCCAGGAGGGCGGAGGAGGTCTTCATCGCTCCGTTAAAGCACGGACCCGGTCAACGGCGAATTCACGTTGCCTTGAGGCCCCGCGTGATGAACGCGATTCACGCGGCCATGATGCTTTTCACGTCTAGAGCTGAAACTAAAGCGTGTATCCTGCGGGCTCGATCGAGGGCGGGAGCGCACCACATGATCCCGGACGAAAACGACATCGTCTTCAGCATGGATCGCGACGCGATCATCGGCGCGCCGAGTCATCATCAGGTCTCCAATCTCGGGGTCGTCCAGTTTCGGAACGACTACGACCCCGAGCTCCTGCGGACGATCTCGCGCAAGGCCGCTGCTCTGAAGGCGAGCCTGGCGGAGAAGCGCCACCTCAACCTCAACTTCATCCGCGGCGCCCATCGCGCCATCCCCGAGATCCGCGACCTCGTTCACTGGCCCGGTCGGCTGGAGCGGCTGGAGGCGCTCGCGCGCACGCGCCTCGAGGTCTATCCCCTCTCGGTGATCTCGACCATCGTCACCTTCGCGAGCGTGCGCCCGGAAGACGGCACGATCGATTGGCACGCCGACGGCATCCCCGTGACGGAGCTGATTCCCCTCGAGATCGAGGACCTGGACGGCGGCGAGCTCGAACTCTACCGCGGCCACGCCGACGAGGGGCTCGCACGCGTCGCCCGGGGCGAGACGGTCCCCGAGGAGCGGATCGTGCGCGTGCGGCACGAACTCGGCTGCAGCGTGCTCGGCCAGCTCATGCGCCTGATGCACGGCGTCCGCCGCATCCGCCGCGGCCGGCGCGTCACGTTGAACCTGAACCTGCGCTCGGCGGAGCGTCCCTACATCGACGACAACACGATGTGCTATCTCGGCGCCGACAATCCGGATTTTGCATGGCAGGAGGAATACATCCGCGATTTGCGCGAGCGCGTGCTGCCCGCCTACCTGAGCCACGCGCCGTGAGCGACGGCATCGCCCTCGGGTTCGTGCTCCTGGAGACGGACGAAGGCGGCGAGGCCGAGATCCGGGCGCAGGTGCCCGCGCGCTCGCGGCCGTCCGGGGTCAGGCGAGCGGCATGAACGTCTCCTCGCCCGGCCCGGCCGCCGCCCGCTCGCGTGCCGCCCATCGGCCCGCGAGCGGGCCGCCGAGCACGTCCTCGGGTGGGGCCGCCGACACGTCGGTGGCGGGCCGGTAGCGTATCACCTCGATGCTGGCCCGAGGCGTCGCCCAGGCGGCGACCAGCCTGCGCCCGAAGAGCAGGCCGACGCCTTCGTAGAGCGTCTCCCGCGCCGTCCGCCAGGCGAGGAGCCGCACGTCCCCCACCCGCACGAGCTCCTTCACGAGCGGATCGAAGCGTGCGCTCGCGGAGGCGTACTCGGCCCGGTAGAGCCCCTCCAGCGTGTCGCGGGGCCCGTCTGTGGAGAGGCCCTCGCCGAGGCGCCCGGCCAGCTCCGGATGATACCAGCGCGCGGGCATGTCGCCGTCCTCGCGGATCGCGTAGGCGACCACCCCGGCGCTGGGCTCCGCGAGGCGCGAGCGCGCGGCCACGACGACGCCCTCGTGCACGAACGCGACGCCATGGAGCGCCACGGTGCCGTCCGGCCCCCGGCGCAGCCAGCGTGCGCGAAAGGCCTCGCCGTCCGGCGTGACGGTCAGCTCGCCTCCGTAGGGGCGCCCGTCCGGATCGCGGCCGTCGATCCGCCCCCGGCGGACCGCGTCCGTCGCCGTCTCAGCCATGCGGCTCTCCCTTCGCCGTGCGGCGCCCGACACGCGTATCGCCGAGGTTGACGAGCGCGATTCCCACGACGATCCCGGCGAGACCGGCAACCAGGGACGGGGTCAGCGCCTCGCCGAGAACGGCGGCGGAGAACAGCACCCCCGCCACCGGCACGCCCAGGAAGCCCATCGAGGCCTCGATGGACGGCAGGTCCCGCGCCACGACGAGCGCCGCCCAGAAGCAGAAGCCGGACGCGATCGGGCCATTGAAGCCGAGGACGAGGGCGAGCTCGAGCGACCAGCGCACGTCGTCCGCGCTCTCGAGCAGGAGCGCGGGAACGAGGAGCACGCCCGCGGCCACGAGGAGCTGCCACGGCGTGAGCTGCAGCGGCGTGCGCACCAGGGCCCGTCCGCGCGCCACCAGGATCGCCGCCGCCCAGGTTCCCGCCGCGACCATCAGGAGCGCGTTCGCGATCACGACCTCGCGCGCCGACCAGTCGAGCGCGGCGGGATTGAAGAGGACGAGGACGCCGACGAGCCCGACGGCGAGGCCCAGGGCCTTCGACGGGGTGACCCGCTCGCCGAGGACGAGGATCGCCACGGGGACGATCCACAGCGTCGTCGTGAAGGAGAGGACGGCGCTGCGCCCGGCCTCGACGTGCTGGAGGGCGAGGTTCATCAGCGCGATCGGCGCCGCCATGTGGAGCAGTCCCTCGCTGAGCACGACCGGCATGTCGCGCCGGGTCGGTGCAGCCAGGCGACCGGTGGCGGCCAGCAGCGCGAACAGGGTCATCGCGCCGATCGCCATGCGCGCGGCCCCGAAGGCGAGCGGCGGGATCGAGTCGAGGCCGATCTTCATGATCGGCCAGTTGGCGCCCCACAGGAGGATGACGAGAACGAGCAGGAGATAGGCGGTCGCGACCCGCCTGCGTCCGCCGCGCTCGTGGAGGCCATCGCGCGCCGCCCCATGATCGATCGGTCCGCCCACGTGCTCCCCGCCGGTTCAGGCCCCGAAGGTGGAGGCACGCAACCGGGTAGCGCGTTGCCCGGAGACCCGCAACGCGATAAGCTTCATGCCACGATGAAGCGAATTCACGCGCCGACGGCCGTCTCCACGGACGGCCGGGTCCTGCCGCCGCTGAAGGCCCTTCGCGCCTTCGAGGCGGCCGCCCGCAACGACAGCTTCGCGCGAGCCGCCGCGGAGCTCAACGTCACGCCCTCCGCGATCAGCCACCAGATCCGGCAGCTCGAGGCGTGGCTCGGCGTGGCGCTGTTCGAGAGCGGCCCGCCGCCGCGCACGCTCACCGCCGACGGCGCGGCCTACCACGCCGAGATCGGCACGCTGTTCGACGCTGTGGCGCGGGCAACGGCGACGCTGCACCGCAAGGGTGCCGGCGCGGACATGCTGACGATCGCCACCATGCAGTCCTTCGCGTCGCGCTGGCTCCTCCCCCGATTGGGCGACCTGCGGGCCCATCATCCCGACCTCGACGTGCGTATCGTCACGCAGGACGCGTTCGTCGATCTCGGTCGCGGACGTGTCGACATCGCCATCCGCTACGGCGACGGCGGCTGGCCCGGGCTGTGCAGCGAGGTGCTGTTCGAGGATCGCGTCGTCGCGGTCTGCGCGCCGGCGCTGGCGCAGGCGGCAGCGCCGTCCGGCGGCCCGGTGGATCTCGCGCGGCTCACGCTGCTGCACGATGCCGGCGGTCCCGGCTGGCGCGCGGCGCTCGAGGCGGCGGGGGATGCGGCGCGCCGGACGGACCCCGATCGGGGCCTCGCCTTCAGCCACAGCGATCTCGCGATCCAGGCGGCGCTGGCGGGGGAAGGCGTCGCCCTGGCGAGCCTGCCGCTGGTTCTCGACGCCCTCGCCGACGGCCGGCTGCGCCGGTTGCTGGACATCGTGCTGCCGGGTCCCGGCGCCTATTACATCGCGTATCGAGCCGAGGCGCTCGCCCGGCCGTGCGTCGCCACCTTCCGCGCCTGGCTCCGCCGAGCCGGCGCGCCGACGGCGGAGACCGCCTGAGCGGCGCGCCGCGCGCTCAGCGCGACCGTCCCGGCACCGGGCGCCAGCGGCGGTGCTGCCAGAGCCATTGCTCGGGATGCTCGCGCACCCAGCCCTCGACGACGTTCGTCATCGCCTGCATGGCGCCGGCGACGTCGATCTCGCCGGCCGCGTCCCGCGGCAGGTCGAGCGGCGGCGTGAGCTCGAGCCGGAAGCGGCCCTGCGGCAGACGGATCACCCGCACGCCGTGGACGGGGCACTCGAAGCGCCTCGCGAACTTGCCCAGCACCGGGTTCGCCTTGGCGGGCATGCCGAGGAAAGTGACGTCGACGCCGCGGGTGAAGTGCTGGTCGACGAGCATGCCGAGGTGCCCGCCGCGATCGAGCACGCCGGCCATGGCGAAGGCGGCGCCCTGGCGCGCCGCCTCGAGCCCGCCCATCGTCTGCGAGCGCACCTCCATCACCGCGCGCGCCACGGCGGCCGTGTTCGGCGCGCGGAAGACGGCGGTGGCGGAGAGGCCGTAGCGCTGGGCGCAGATCGCCGGCAGCTCCCAATTGGCGAGATGCGCCGAGAAGATGATGCCCGGCAGCCCGTCGTCGCGCAGCGCCTCGAAATAGGGGATTCCCTCGACCTCGATGCGCCCGGCGGCGGGGTTCTCCGGGTCGAAGTCGAAGATCGTGTCGAGGTGGGCGTATTCCGCCGCGGTGCGCCCGAGATTGTCCCAGGCGCCGCGCACGATGGCGCGGTGCTCCGCGGCGGATTTCTCGGGGAAGGCGGCCGCGACGTTGGCGAGCGCCGTGCGATGCGCCGGCACGAGCGGCCCCAGCGTGCGCGTGAGCGCGGCGCCGACGCGCGCGGCCCGGTCCGGCCCCAGCCGCCGGGCGAGGCCGAACACCGCCCGCACCGCGGCGACGCTCAGGCCTTCGAGGACGCGCCCGGAGAGCCGAGCCAGACGGAGACGGAAACCGGACACCACGACCTGCTGGATTATCGAGAGCGCGCCCGTTTGACCGATCGAGAGCGCGGGGTCAAGCGAGGCGGCGGTGCCGGCGCTGCGGACCTGTGCGGTGCCGCGCGGTCAGGCGGCTGTCCGATGCGTTTCCTCGAGGAGCCTGCGAACGCTCGAAGGGTCGGTCCGGATGATCGTCAGGTAGGCACGCACGCCACCGATCGGACGAGAGCGCCCCTGCTCCCAGTCGCGGATCTGGTTGACCGTGAAACCGAACGAGGACGCGAAGTCTTCCTGCGACAGGCCGAGCGCGCCGCGGATCGCCTTCACGTCGATGTCGGCCGGCAGGTGGACGCGTGCAGGCTGCATCTCCCCGCGCGCGATCGCCGCGACCTCGTGCGCGGCATCGAGAAGCCGCTGTCCAGCCTTGCTCATCTCGACCTCTCCACAAGCTTCCGAAGCTTCTGACTTGCAAACGCCCGGTAATCATCGGCAACGCTGCCGAGTATCTTGGCTAGGGCGTTGCATTCGCCTTTCGACAAAGTGATCTTCTCGCCTTTCGCATAGATATCCATCAGGAACACGGGGACATCAACTGCAGCAAAGTAGAAAATCACGCGATAGCCACCACGCTTACCGCGGCCCGGCGGCGCATAGCGGAACTTGCGTGCGCCACCCGTTCCAGGAATGAGGTCTCCGATCGTCGGGTGCCCGGAGACCAACGCCGCGATCTGCAGACGGTCGTCCTCGGACAGATCGACCTGCTCGGCGGCGCGCTTGAACGCGTTCGTCTCCAACACCGTTTGCATGATGGCGACTACGTAACTCACGGAGCCAGAGGAATACGTGAGTTACGTAGTCGCGTCAAGCCGCTCCGAGCCGAAGCTGCCGCCCCGCGCCGCCGCCCGCTACAGCGTCACCACCACCTTGCCGAACACCCTGCGCCCCTCCAGCCGCTCCAGCCCCTGCTGGAACTCGGCGAGGGGATAGGTCGAGTCGATCACGGGGGTCATGCCCCCGGCCATCTTCTCCAGCGACTGCGCGATGTTGGCCATCGAGCAGCCGAAGGAGCCGAAGATGCGGTATTGCTGCTGGAACAGCTGCATCAGGTTCATCTGCGTCGAGACACCCGAGGTCGAGCCGCATGTGACGAGGCGACCGCCGCGCTTGAGGCACAGGAGCGAGCCGTTCCAGGTGTCGGCGCCGACGTGCTCGAACACGACGTCGACGCCCTTGCGCTTGGTCAGGCGGCGGACCTCGCCCTCGAAGCGCTCGGTCTTGTAGTTCACCACGTGGTCGGCACCGAGCGCGCGGGCCTTCTCGCCCTTCTCGTCGTCGCCCACCGTCGTGTAGACCGTGCAGCCGATGGCCTTGGCCATCTTGATGGCGGCCGTGCCGATGCCGGAGCCGCCGGCATGGACGAGGATCGCTTCGCCGGGCTCGAGCTTCGCGTTGTCGAACAGCATGTGCTGGACGGTGCCGAAGCCGATGGCGGCGCAGGCGGCGTCCTCGAAGCCGACCTCGGCGGGGACCTTCACGAGCAGCCGCTCGGGCCGGTTCATCAGCTCGCGGGCCATGCCGTCGACGTGGAAGCCCATGATGCCCTTGACGTTCTCGCAGAGGTTGTCGCGCCCCTCGCGGCAGGCGCGGCACTCCCCGCAGGTGTCCGCGCCGTAGGGCACGACGGCGTCGCCGACGGAGAAGCGCGTCACGTTCTCGCCCACGGCGACGACCTCGCCCGACGCCTCGACGCCCGCCACCTGCGGCAGCCGGCGCTTGGCGAAGGCCATGCCGCGGAAGCCCCAGACGTCGAGAAAGTTGAGCGCCACCGCCCGCACCCGCACCTGCACCTCGCCCGGCCCGGGGGCGGGCGGGTCGTCGAGGGTCTCGAGCCTGAGGTCTCGATCGCCGTGGAGACGCAGGGCGCGCATGGGATCTCCGTTGCCGTCTTGTATGCGGGGCGGGGCAGGAGGGCGGCTTAGCGGGTGGGGGCGGGGATGACAAGCGCGGGGGGCGCGACCTGTGTATCAGAACGGAGAGAGGCCGACCCCGTAGCCGTCGGCCACCCTCCAGAACCAATCGGCATCGAGCACTGTGCGCCGCTCCACCTCCATGAGCGCGACACGCCCGAACAGGGCGTAGCAGATCTCGCCGTCGTCGTGCCGAGCCCGATAGACGATGCCGTCGAGGCGGACGGGAAGGTGTCGCAATGCGCGCGACCAGGCCTGCGGCACCGTGTAGGGACGCCCGCCATGCGTCACCTCCGCAGTTGCACCGGCTCGTGCGAGGCCTGGGCCGTGCAGGACGGCGAGGCGCGCCGGTCGCTCGAGCCGAAGGCGGACATAGGCCTTCGCCTCGAGCAGATCCCGAGGCAGGAGGCGGCGCCCGGGCACCCGCAGGAACGTCTCCGCGAACGCGCCGCGGATGCTCTGCGCCGCATACAGGACGCCGTAGGAGCCGTCGGGCGCATTGAGCCTTCCACCGTCTCCTCGATCGAAGTAGATCGGGTCGAACGCCGCCGTGTAGAAGCGGTGTAGCTCCGGACCGGAAGGCAGATCGACGATTTCCAGATCACGCGCCACGAGGTCCCGCGGCGGTAGCGGTCCGCTCAAGCGCCCTGCTCGTCCAGATGACGGGCAGCCGACACGACCGTCTCCGCTCGCCCGTCGCGCAGCAGGTCGACGGGCCGGCGCCCGCCGAGGCGTTGATCGGCATTGACGAGGAAATTGAGCGCGGCCCACGGGTCGCACGTCGGTAGGGCCGCCAGCACGGTGGCGAGGCCGGGCAGGAGCGACCCGTCGGCCGCGAACTGGACCGTGGGATAGATGCGCCGGCCGCTCGGGCCGGGGACGGCGAGAAGCTGCCCCGCCTTCACCTTCCGGTCGACCATCTGCCGGGATATCCCGTTGAGGACGACACGCACCTGCTCCAGGTCGTAGGCCCCGCCCGCCTCGCGCAGATCCTGCGCCGCGATCTCCCGGCCGCGCAGGATGGCACGCGCACGCGCGTCCGGCACTGCCGCCCGGCGCATATCCGCCTTGATCCGGCTCCAGCGGCGGCGCGCGCCCGGGCCGAGATCGGGATCGGAGGCTCTGCGTTCGGCTGTCGACATGGTGCCCCGCGTTTCGATGGACCTGAGCTCGCAAGATGGACAACTTGGTCAACTGCGTCAACCCGAGTGGTGCGCCTGTCAGCCGATCAGCATCGCGCGGAGTCCGCGGTCCACCGCCGTACGATCCTGCGCGCCGAGCAATCCGAGACGCCGCCCGACCAGGGGCTTGTCGATCGAGAACAGCTTCCAGCGCAGGACGCACGGGTGCGTCAGCCCTGCCGACGCCAAGTCCGTGATCGCGATGTCGCTCTCGATCGCGCCGGCGGCCGCAGTCGTGATCATCGCGACGACGAAATGGCCGTGTGCCGCATTGAACGCCTCCGCAGAGACGACGACGACGGGGCGTCGCTTCGAGACGGCGATGTCGACGAACGGGAACGGGACGACGACGACGTCGAGCCGTTCAAAGCTCATCGAACGCCGCCTCGTCCTCCGGCGACGCCCACTCGCGCAGGTGGCTGTCCAGGTGGAGGAGGTACGCGTCCGCGCGCCGAGGGGGCAGCGCCACGGTCACGGCCTCGTCGTGTCGCGGCTGGAGGGCGTCCCAGAGCGGCTTGTCCTGCGCCAGCGGCGTCAGCCCGTCCGCCGGCCGCCCATCACGACCGGCGCGCATCTTGACGAAGCGGATCGGCCGCTCGTCGACGAGGAGCGTGACGGTCTCTCCCTCCCGCATGCCGCGGATCGCGGCGGCGAGCACCTCGTCGCCGAGGTGCTTCGCCCACAGGGCGTCGCCGCGGATCGTGGTCATGCAGCCCATCGGGCACCTCCGGTCCGCCGAAGCATACCCGGGGACGTCGCCCGAGGCGAGCCTCTCACTGCATCGTCGGGATCGAGAACTCCGCGCCCTCCTTCACCCCCGACGGCCAGCGGGCGGTGACGGTCTTGGTCTTGGTGTAGAAGCGGATCGCGTCCGGGCCGTGCTGGTTGAGGTCGCCGAAGCCCGAGCGCTTCCAGCCGCCGAACGTGTGGTAGGCCAGCGGAACCGGGATCGGCACGTTGATGCCGACCATGCCGACCTCGACCTTGGCCGCGAAGTCGCGCGCCGCGTCGCCGTCGCGGGTGAAGATGGCGACGCCGTTGCCGTACTGGTGCTCGTTGGCGAGCCGCAGGCCCTCGGCGTAGTCCTTGGCGCGCACGACCGAGAGGACCGGGCCGAAGATCTCCTCCTTGTAGATGCGCATGTCCGGCGTCACCTCGTCGAACAGGCAGCCGCCCATGTAGAAGCCCTTCTCGTAGCCCTGCAGCGAGAAGTCCCGCCCGTCCACCACGAGCTTGGCGCCCTCCTCGACGCCGAGGTCGACGTACTTCCTCACCTTCTCGAGGTGGGCCTTCGTCACCATCGGGCCGAAGTCGGCGGAGGGGTCGGTGGAGGGGCCGACCTTGAGGCTCTCGACGCGCGGGATCAGCTTCTCCATCAGCCGGTCGGCGGTGGCCTGGCCCACCGGCACGGCCACCGAGATCGCCATGCAGCGCTCGCCCGCCGAGCCGTAGCCGGCGCCGACGAGGGCGTCGACCGTCTGGTCCATGTCCGCGTCGGGCATGATGATCATGTGGTTCTTGGCGCCGCCGAAGCACTGGGCGCGCTTCCCCGTCGCCGCCGCGCGCGAGTAGACGTAGTGCGCGATGTCGGAGGAGCCGACGAAGCCGACCGCCTTGATGTCCGGATCGTCGAGGACGGCGTCCACCGCCTCCTTGTCCCCGTTCACCACGTTGAGGATGCCCGCCGGCAGTCCCGCCTCCATCATCAGCTCGGCGAGGCGCATCGGCACGCCGGGGTCGCGCTCGGAGGGCTTGAGGATGAAGGCGTTGCCGCAGGCGATGGCCGGGGCGAACTTCCACATCGGGATCATGGCGGGGAAGTTGAACGGCGTGATGCCGGCGACCACGCCCAGCGGCTGGCGCATCGAGTACATGTCGATGCCCGGCCCGGCGCCCTCGGTGTACTCGCCCTTCTGCAGGTGGGCGATGCCGATCACGAACTCGCAGACCTCGAGGCCGCGCTGGATGTCGCCCTTGGCGTCGGGGATGGTCTTGCCGTGCTCGCGGGCGAGGATGTCGGCGAGCTCGTTCATGTTGGCGTTGAGCAGCTCGACGAACTTCATGAACACGCGGGCGCGGCGCTGCGGGTTGGTCGCGCCCCAGGCGGGCTGAGCCTCCAGCGCGTTCTCGACGGCGGCGCGCACCTCGTCACGGGTGGCGAGCGCGACCTTGGCCCGCACCTCGCCCGTCATGGGCTCGTAGACGTCCCCGTAGCGGCCCGATGAGCCCTCGACCTCGCGACCACCGATGAAATGTCCGACCGTGCGCATGTTGCACGCCTCCCTTGCTCTCGCGGCATACGGTTAGCATTTGCGATATTTGCACAGCTATAGGAGAAATCGAAGCCGTGACGTGCGAAACTGCACGCGCAATGCACCGGGGGAACGCCGCCGGACGGCATCGCGATCGCCGTCCCGGCCTGTGGCTGGTTGGAGTCTAACATGAGTCGCTTCGATTGGGACGACCTGCGCTTCTTTCTCGCGGTGGCGCGGGTCGGCCGCCTCACCGTCGCCGCCCGGCGGCTCGGCGCCGATCACGCCACGGTGTCGCGCCGGATCACGGCGCTGGAGGACGCGCTGAAGGCCAAGCTGTTCGAGCGCCGGCCGCAGGGCTACGCCCTGACCGAGCACGGCGAGCGGCTCCTGGCGAAGGCCGAGGCGATCGAGACCCAGGCGCTGGCGGTCTCCTCCGAGATCGGCGGGGCGGACCTCGCGCTCTCGGGCACCGTGCGCATCGGCGCGCCGGACGGCTTCGGCACGATGTTCCTCGCGCCGCGCACGGCGGACCTCGCCAAGCAGTTCCCGGACCTCGAGCTGCAGATCGTCGCCATGCCGCGGCTCCTGTCGCTGTCGAAGCGCGAGGCCGACATCGCGATCTCGCTGGCGCCCCCGAAGGAGGGCAAGATCGTCGCCCGCCGGCTCACCGACTACAGGCTCGGCGTCTTCGCCACGCAGGAGTATCTCGACCGGTCCAAGCCCATCGAGACGCCCGAGGATCTGCAGGACCACCCGGTCATCGGCTACATCGACGACCTGATCTTCACCCCCGAGCTCGACTACCTCGACGAGGTCAGCAAGGGCCTCCGGGCCAAGATCGCGTCGTCCTCCCTCGTCACCCAGATGCAGGCGGCGCTGGCCGGAGCGGGCGTGTGCGTGCTGCCCTACTACGTCGCCGCCCAGGACCCGCGCCTCGTCCAGATCCTGCCGGAGAAGACCAGCTTCTCGCGCTCCTACTGGCTCATCGTCCACGCCGACCTGAAGGACATCGCCCGCATCCGCGCGACGATGGACTTCCTCGTGCGCGAGGTGAAGGCGGCGCGCGGCGACTTCATGCCGGAGGATCGGCCGTGACGAATGGATCGGCAAGGACCCGGCGGTCCGACGAAAGCAGGGGATAAATATTCCCTTTTTGTTCACAAGCCGCGTGCAGACTGCTAGGGTTTCCGCTTCAGCCCGCTGTTTCGGTGCCGTCGATGCTGTTGCGCGATCCGTATGACCTGGCCATCCCGACCGCGACACCCTCCGACGAGGCCGTGCCGCCCGGCCCCGTGCCGGAGCGCGCCCTCGCCTATCCGGAGCTGCGATACATGGGGTCGAAGCGGCGCCTGTTGGCCTGGATTCACGACGTCCTGAGCACGCTCGACTTCGAGACCGCGCTGGATCCATTCTCGGGAACGGGGTGTGTCGCCTACCTGATGAAGGCGATGGGCCGACAGGTGACGGCCTCCGACTTCCTCGGCTTCACGAGCCTCGTCGCGCAGGCCACCGTCGCCAACGGTGCCCGCACCCTGGAAAGCGCCGACCTCGACGCGATCCTGTCGCGACGCGCCGATGCCGACGATTTCATCGCGCGCACCTTCGACGGCGTGTTCTTCACGGCGGAGGACCGCGCCTTCCTCGATCGCGCCTCGGCCGGGCTGAGGCGCGTGGACGACGCGGATGCGCGCGCGGTCGCATATGCCGCGCTGTTCCGCTCCTGCCTCAAGAAGCAGCCCCGCGGCGTCTTCACCGTCTCGGGCGACCTCGCCCGCTACGACGATGGGCGCCGGGACCTGCGGCTGTCGCTGGAGGAGCATTTTCGCGAACAGGTCGCGGTCTTCAACGGCGCGGTGTTCGACAACGGGCGCACGAACCGCGCATTCCAGGCCGACGTGTTCGACGTCGATGGGTCGGGCGTCGACCTCGTCTATCTCGACCCGCCATACGTGCCGAGATCGGACGACAATTGCTACGTCAAGCGGTACCACTTTCTCGAGGGGCTCTCCTGCTACTGGCAGGATCTCGAGATCATGCTGGGCACGAAGGTCAAGAAGATCGCCAAGCGCTTCACGCCGTTCAGCTACCGGCGAACGGCCGTCGATGCCTTCGAGCGCATGTTCGCCCGTTTCGCGGCGAGCACGATCGTCCTGTCCTACTCCTCCAACGGCTATCCCGACCTCGCCATCCTGGAAGGGCTCCTGCGCCGCACCAAGCGCCGGGTTGACATTTTCGAGCGTTCGCATCGATATCATTTCGGCACGCACGCTTCGGTAGAGCGCGCGCGTGTCACCGAATATCTCGTCGTCGGGCACGGATGAAGGTCGTTGAACAGAGCTTGGACGACGTGGTGGCGGCGCTGAGCCCCATCGCCGTCGATTGGATGGACGAGGTCGCCGGAAGCGCCATCGCGAAGCTGTCGGCCTTTCCGGCGAAGGGCGCCTACGACCGCGACGACGTCGCGGCCCTGCTCGATTCCGGCTTTGAAGAGGGTACGCTCTGTGCGCGCCTCTTCCTCGCAATGTCGAAGGACCAGATGGAGGTCGCCCTGCGCCGCGAGCTGGGTGGTGGCGGGATCGGCAGCAAGCGCTACGCCGCCGACCGCGCCGCGTTCCTCGATGCACTCGAACGGCTGGGCCTTCCCGCCGCCATGACCCGAACCGTGAACTACAGACCGGTCTGGAGCGACATCCTGGTCGAACGCCTGCGCTCGGGGCGAGGCTCGGCTATCCAGGGACAGCGCAGGGGCCGCGGGCTGGAGGATTTCGTCGAGGCCGCGCTGATCGAGATCTTCGGGCCCGACGGCTACCGCGCCCGCTGCGTCTTCGAGGGCGTGCGGGGCCGCCGCGCCAAGTGCGACTTCGCCATTCCCGACAGCCAGCGCCCGCAGATCATCATCGAGACAAAGGGCTACGGCGCGACCGGCTCCAAGATGACCGACATCATCGGCGACCTCGATGCCATCATCGAGGCGAAGCGCCACGATCAGCTGCTGCTCTTCGTCACCGATGGCATGACCTGGCAGGCGCGCCTGTCGGACCTGCGCAAGATCGTTGATCGGCAGAACGACGGCAAGGTCGCGCGCATCTACACGATGAAGATGCGCGATCAGCTCGTGGCGGACCTCGCAACGCTGAAAGCACAGATCGACCCTTGAGGGCGCATTCCGCCAGCCCCCTCGCGCTCATCGCGACTTGGTGATGAAGCTCTGCACCTCGGAGGAGAGCTGGGCCGTCTGGCTGTCGAGATCGCTCGAGACGGTGCTCAGCGAGGCGGCGGCGCGGCCGGTGTCGGCGGCGGCGTCGGAGACGCCGGTCATGCTGGTGGTGATCTCGCGCACCGCGACGGACTGCTGCTCGACGGCGGCGGCGATCTGATCGGACGTCTCGCTCAGCGTCGCGATCTGGGACCGGACCGACGCGATGACCTCGACCGTGTCGCCGGTCATCGATTGGATTCCGGCGATCCGCTCCTTGATCTCGTCGGTCGCCTTGGCCGTCTGCGTGGCGAGCGCCTTCACCTCGGCGGCGACCACCGCGAAGCCGCGGCCCGCCTCGCCGGCACGCGCGGCCTCGATCGTGGCGTTGAGCGCGAGCAGGTTGGTCTGGGCCGCGATGGACTGGATCACCTCGGTGATGCCGCCGATCGCCGCCGCCGCCTCCGCCAGGCGCTTGACCATGCCGTCCGCGCCGGTCGACTGGGTCGTGGCGTCGCGGGCGAGCTCGGTGGCGGTCGCCACCTGCGTCGCGATCTCGCCGATCGAGGCGGCGAGCTCCTCGGTCGCCGCGGACACGGAGGCCGCCATCGCCTGCGCCCGCTCGGCGGTCTCCGCCATGCCCGACGCCGATTGCGCCATCGTGGCCGAGGACGCCGACAGCTGATCCACCGTGTGCGTCACGCCGGCTGCGAGGCGCACGTTGTCGGTGACGATCGACCAGGAGACCATCGGCCCGATGTAGGTGCCCTGCGCATCGCGCATGGCGCTGACCTTGAGGTTGAGCGTCTCCGGGCCGACGCGGATGTTGGAGTTCATCGGCAGCCGCGAGGGGTCGCGCAGGATGCCGTGCTGATGGCTCGGGTTCTTGTGGAACACGTCGACGGTCGAGCCCATCATCTGGTCGACCGTGATCGGCAGATGCTGCTCGATCCCCTTCAGCGTCTCGCGGCTGGTCTTGTTCAGGTAGTTGATCTTGAAGTCGACGGGGTCGCAGGTCATCACCGCGATCGGCATCTCGTCGATCATCTGCAGGAGACGCTGCGTCTCCGCTTCCTTCTCGAGCGCCTTGGTCGTGACGTTCCAGGTCAGCGAGGCGTGCGTGTAGCGACCGCGCGCGTCGAAGACCGGGGCGATGTTCAGCGACAGGCGCTCGCGCCCGAGCTTGATGTCGGCCGTGTGCGGCAGGCGCCGCGGGTCCGACAGGAGCGCACGCTGGTGCTCCGGGCGCTTGTGGAACACGTCGATCGAGGTGCCGACGATGCGCTCCACGTCGATGTCGAGCTCGTGGGCGATGTCGCGCAGGAGCTTGCGCGAGGACTCGTTGGCATAGACGATCTCGAAGCTGGGGACCTCGCAGAGCATCACCGCGTCCGGCAGGCCGTCGAGGACGAAGCGGGCATCGAGGCCGACGTCGCCGGCTTGCGACGAGAAACGCATGGTCTTGAGAGCGAGCATCGGGTGGGAACTCCATCGCGTCGGGAAATCAGATCTAGGGGCCCGCGGTCGTCCGCGGGCCAGCGAGGATCCTCCCGGCCCGTGCCGAAGCCGGGGCCGTCGAGACCGGGGGTTGCCGTAGCGCGAGATCAGTCAAGGGATGCCGTTGCCGTGACGATCGCCGTCCCATGAGCGTAATCCGCGCGCCGCGACATGGCGTCCCCGGAGAATTCGTTAATTTGTACCTGATTCATATGAACAAGTACTTAAGCAGACGTACGTATCCGCCATCTTGCAAGGTTCGATGACTCCGAGTTGGAGGTGAATTCGGATGTGACTGGTACCCAAGGTAGTCGTCTGGCGGGCGAAAGGTCCCGCGACGGCCTTCTCAGTCGCCGCTCGTCAGGGCGTGCAGCGCAATGCCGCAGGTCACGGCCACGTTCAGGCTGTCGAAGCCGCCCGCCATGGGGATGCGCAGCGTCCGGGCGCGGGCGAGCACTGCGTCGGGGAGGCCGGGCCCCTCGGTGCCGAGCACCAGCGCGGCGCGCGGCGGCCGCGCCAAGCCGGCGAGCGTCTCCTTCCCCCGCGGCGAGAGCGCGAGGGGCGTGAAGCCCGCGGCCTCGAGCGCCGCGATGGTCGCGAGCGGCCCGCCCGCGCGGGCGAAGGGCACGAGGAGCGCGCCGCCGGCGGAGACGCGGATCGCCTTGCGGTAGAGCGGGTCGCAGGTCTCGCCGTCGAGGATCACGGCGTCGGCGCCGAAGGCGGCGGCGTTGCGAAAGACGCCGCCGACGTTGTCGTGGTTGGTCAGCCCGATCAGCGCCACGACCAGCGCCCGCGCCGGCAGTCCGGTGAGCAGCGTCGCCGCGTCGGGCTCGGCGCCGCGCAGGCCGATGGCCAGCACGCCGCGGTGGATCGGAAAGCCGGCGATCGCCTCCACCACCGGCTGGGGAGCGACGTGAACGGGAACGTCCGGCGGGATCGCCGTGGCGAGCGCCGCGCGCTTGTCGGACAGGAGGACGGAGGCGAGCGCGAAGCGCCCGCGCCCGGCGGCGATGCGCAGCGCCACCTCGCCCTCGATCACGAACCTGCCGGCCCGCCCCACGAGATCCTTCTCGCGGATCGCCTGATAATCGGCGATGCGCGGGTCGTCGGGGTCGTCGATCGGGATCGTCTCGCGCACCGCGCTCCCCCGCCTCACCCGTTCTCGTGGACGATCGCGCCGTCGACGATGGTCATGGCACAACGCGTATCGCGCACCGCGTCGGGGTCGGCGAGGAAATCGTGCGTGAACACCGCGAGGTCCGCCAGCATGCCGGGCGCGAGGCGCCCGCGGGTCGCCTCCTCCTTCTCGACGAAGGCGCCGAATGCGGTGAAGGCGGCGAGCGCGGTCTCCGGAGAGACGCGCTCGGACGCGTCCATCACCCGGCCGGTCCGGGTGCGCCGCGTCATCATCGCCTCGAGAGACAGGCGCGGGTCCAGCGCGCAGACCGGCGCGTCCGACGAGGCTGCGGGCTGGAGCCCCGCCTCGATCCAGGTCCGCGTCGGGTAGGAGGGGAGCGCACGTGCCTCGCCGAGGACGTCGACGTAGAGATCGCCGAAATCGTGCAGGAAGACCGGCTGCGGCACCGGCTCGATGCGAAGCCGCACCATGCGCGCGGTCTGGTCCGGGCGGGCGAAGCCGCAATGCTCGATGCGATGGCGCCGGTCCGGATCCGGCGCAGCGGCGAGCGCGGCCTCCATGGCGTCCAGCGTCTGCTCGATGGCGGCGTCGCCGATGGCGTGCACGGCGAGCTGCCAGCCCTGATCGTGGTAGCGACGCGTGTAGTCGCGCATCTCGTCGTCCGTCAGCGACAGGAGCCCGCGCGTCTCGGGCGTGCCGAGATAGGGCGCGCTCATCGCGGCCGTGCGCCCGCCGGCGCTGCCATCGGTGAAGATCTTGACCTGCTTCGCCTTGAGCCGCGCGTCGCCCCGGCCGGGGCGGAAGCCCGCCTCGTAGGCCGCCTCGGCGATGCCGCCGGGCCCGCCGAGCAGGCATTGCGAGACGCGCACCGGCAGCCGGCCCGCTTCGTGCGCCGCGTCGTAGGCGTGGAGCTCCGCCGTGCCGGCGCGCATGCCCACCGCCGCGTCCATCACCCCGACGATGCCGTGCCCGAGGCAGGCGCGCCCGGCACGCTCGATCGCGTCGACGAGCTCCGCCTGCGACGGGTCGGGGATCGCCGCGCGCACCGGGTCACGGGCGGTCTCCGCGAGGAGGCCCGTGAGGCGGCCGTGCGCGTCCGTCTCGATCAGCCCGCCCTGCGGCGCCCGGCTGGTCTCGTCGATGCCGGCGAGCGTCAGCGCCAGCGAGTTGCAGATGGCGACGTGGCCGCAGGCCCGCACGATGTAGGCGGGGTTGTCCGGCGCGGCGTGGTCGAGCTCGTCGCGCGTCGGATGCCGGCCGACGTCGAGGCGGGCCTGATCGTAGCCCCGCGCCAGGACCCAGGTGCCCTTCGGCAGGGCGGCCGCGCGCTCCGCCACCCGGGCGAGGAGCGCGTCGAGGGTCGGCGCCGCCTGCGGGGTCAGGTCGAGCTCGACCATGGTG
>JBNPEA010000106.1:0-34705 GCA_051117315.1 Salinarimonas sp.
CGGCGATCGTCCTCGACCACGCGCCGGAACAGCGAGATCGCCGCGCGCAGGCGCCGCAGCGCCACCCGCGACTGGTGGATCGCGCCCGGCGCGCCGATGTCGCGCAGCGCCTGCTCGTTGGCGACGAGCTGGGCGACGCAGCCGCGCGCGATCGCCTGGAAGGCGGCGCCGGCCGGCATCGCCGGCTCGAGCGCGACCTCGATCTTCTTGACGACCCGCGGCCCCTCGCCGGCGGCGAGCGCCCGGCCGCGATCGGCCTTGGTGCGAAAGCCCAGCCGCGCCGGCACGGCCTGCGCGATTCGGCGGGCGAAGGCGAACAGGTCGGCCGGCCCGCCGGCGCGCAGCTCGAGCTCGATCTCGCACAGGGGCTCGGTTCGCGGGCCCACGGTCACAGTTCCCTCGTCCACCACCATCTCGGCGGCGAAGCCGTCCTCGGCGATGGCGATCGTTCGCCGGCGCACCGACACCCCGAAGGCAGGGGCGAGCCCCTCGCGGACCTTGCGCTTGGCGAAGAGCGGCTCGAGCGGGGTGCCCGCGAAGACCGCGAGATCCGGCACGTCGCCGGCCACCGGCGTCTCGATCTCGTCGCGATCGAACAGCCCGGCGGCGACGGTGCCGCCCGCCTTCGCGGTCTGGATCCGCGCGGACCCCATGCGGCGGATGCGCAGGCTCACCCCCTTCGCCCGCAGGCGGCCGTCGGGCGTGTCGAAATAGGTCGCCTCCATCCGCTTCGCCTTCGGCGCGGCGGCGAGCGCCTCCTTCAGCAGGGGATGGCGCGCGAGCCGCTTCCAGTCCGCGGGCGCGAGCTCGAGCTTGAGCTCGACCTCGCGGGCGGGGGCGGCAGCGGGGGGCTCGGCAGCGGGCTCGGCGGGGGGCTGAACCGGGTCCGGGGCGGCGGCGTCCGTGGCTGTCTCTGAGGCGTGATCGTCGTTCATCCGGCCAAGCAAGCGCAAGCCGACGGGCGATGCAAAGCTTTTTGCGGGAAAGCGTTTCCCGTCGATCACGCCCCGAAATCATGAAGCCGGCTATCGATCTCGAAATGCTGTCGGCCACACCGACGTGCCCATAGGCGGCCTTGCGAGCCGCACCGACCGATGTCAATCCTCGCGGATGCTCGAATCCGTCCGCATGAGGCCGAAGCTGCGAGACCCCACCACCCCGGAACGCCCGGATGCGGGGACCCCCACCCGCAAGCCCCCGCGCCCGGTCACGCCCGCCGTGCTCGACCGGATGGCGCTCGCCTATCTCGAGCGCTTCGCCTCGTCGGCCCAGAACCTGCGGCGCGTGCTCGCGCGCAAGGTGGAGCGACGGTGCCGGCTGCGGGAGGAGGCACCGGAGGCGGCCCTGGGGCTGGTGGAGGAGGCGGTGGCGCGGGCGGTGCGGGGCGGGCTCGTCGACGACGCGGCCTATGCGCAGGGACGCGTCGCGAGCCTCAGGCGCCGCGGCGGCTCGCGCCGCGCCATCGCCGCGCGGCTCGCGGCCAAGGGCGTCCCGTCCGGGACGATCGACGCGGCGCTCGCCCAGGACGCCGAGGCGCGCGTCGAGCACGACCCCGACGCCGATCCGGAGATGGAGGCCGCCATGGCGCTCGCGCGCAGGCGCCGCCTCGGCCCGTTCCGGACCAGCGGCCGGACGGAGAATCGCGAGCGGGACCTCGCCCGCCTCGCCCGGGCGGGCTTCTCCTACGGCGTCGCGAGGGCCGTGGTCGACGCACGGGACGAGTGAGACACCCGCCGTCACGCGGGCAACGCAATCTTAGAGGCCGCCGTGCCAGGGTGCGGGACGTCACCTCGCCCGGAAAGCCGGATCATGTCCCGCCCGATCGTCGTCGTCGCCGACCATCTCGCCGTCAACGGCGGCTCCGCGCGCGTCGCCGTGGAGAGCGCGCTGGGCCTCGCCGCGGCGGGACGGCGGGTCCTGTGCGTCGGCGGCGCGGGTACGCCCGATCCGCGGCTCGCCGCCGCCGGCATCCCCGTGCGTATCGCCGCGCCGCCGCACCGGGGCGGCGGGCGCGCGGCCGCGCTGGCGCGGGTCCTGTGGAACGCGCAGGCCGGTCGCGCGGTCGCCGAGACGCTGGCGCAGGCGGGGCCGGGGGCGATCGCCCACGTCCATTCCTGGGGCCAGGAGATGTCCGGTGCGGCGCTCGCGGCGGTGCGGCAGGCGGAGGCGGTGGGCGTCGTCACGCTGCACGACTTCCTCTCCGTGTGCCCCAACGGCACGTTCTTCGACTTCGGCGAGGAGGCGATCTGCACCCGCGCGCCGCTCTCGGGCGCCTGCCTCGCGCGGGCCTGCGACGGCAGGCCCTACCCGGTGAAGCTGCTGCGGCTCGCCCGCCACGCCGCGACGGCGCGCTTCGGCCGTCTGTTCGAGGCCTGCCCGGACGCGATCGTGCTCAGCGCGCTGCACCGCGAGGTGATCACCCCGCATCTGCCCGTCCACGTGCGCCTGCACCGCGTGGCGAACCCCGTCGAGATCGACGCCCCCGACGGCCCTCCCCCGCCGCGCGACGCGGATGCGCCGTTCCTGTTCGTCGGGCGGCTCACGCCCGAGAAGGGCGGCGTGCTCTTCGCCCGCGCCGCCGCCACCGCGGGCGTGCCCGCCGTCTTCGTCGGCGACGGGCCGGAGGCGGAGGCGATCCGCGCGGCGAACCCGCAGGCGCGCCTCCTCGGCTGGCAGGCGCCCGCGCGCGTCGCCGCCCTGATGCGCGCGGCCCGTGCGCTGGTCTTCCCCTCGCTGTGGTACGAGACGCAGGGGCTCGTCGCGCTCGAGGCCCAGGCTGCGGGCACGCCCGTCATCGTGTCCGACGGCTGCGCCGCGCGCGAGTTCGTGCGCGACGGCGAGACCGGCCTGCACGTGCCCGCGGGCGACGTGCAGGCGCTCGTGGCGCGGCTCGTGCGCCTCGCCCGCGAGCCGGGCCTCGCCGCGCGGCTCGGCGAAGCGGCGCAGGCCGCGTTCCAGGCCGACCCGCCGAGCCGGGCGGCGCACGTCGCCGCGCTCGAGGCCGTCTACGACGAGGCCGCCGCCGCGCAGGCCGGCGCCTCGCCCGGCGCGCGGCCGCACAGGCGCGGCGCGCGCGAAACGGCGGTTGCGGCGAAGGCCGGTTGAGGCGAAGAATGGCCCCGATGCGGGCCGCTGCGGCTCGCGAGAGGGGGCCCTCGCGATGAAGACCGTGCTCGTACCCACCGCACCGCACGAGCTGATGGACGCGACGCTGCAGACCGCGATCGCGCTCGCCCGGCGTTTCGACAGCTACGTCGAGGGCTTCTCGCTGCGGCCGCCCCTCGCGGAGATCGTCTCCGTCGACATGGTCATGGGCCTCACCTGGGCCGCCGACGAGCGGGCCGACGAGGAGGCCGAGGTGCAGGCGCGCGAGACGTTCCAGCGCTTCATGGACGCCGCCCAGGTCGCCCGCGACGCCGGCCCCGGCGACGGTCCACGCTGGCGCTGGCACGCGGACGCGCCGGCGGGCGACGAGTTCGTGGGCGCCTATTCGCGCATCTTCGACATCACCGTCGTCGGCCGCCCGACCCAGAGCGCCACCGGCCCGCGCATGGCGACGCTCGAGGCGGTGCTGTTCGAGGGCGGCCGCCCGGCGCTGATCGCCCCGCCGCGGGCGCGCGACACGATCGGCGAGACGATCGTCGTCGCCTGGAACGGCTCGACCGAGACCGCCCACGTGGTGGGCATGGGCATGGACCTGCTCGCCCGCGCCAAGCGCGTCCACGTGCTCACGGTGGAGAGCGGCATGGTGCCCGGCCCGAGCGGCGAGGCGCTGGCGCGGTCGCTCCAGCGCCACGGCCTCCCCGTCGAGCAGGTGCATCTCGGCCCCGAGAAGCGCAATGCCGGCGAGGCCATCCTCGACTACGCCGAGAGCGTGGGCTGCGACCTGCTGTTCAAGGGCGCCTACACCCAGAGCCGCATCCGCCAGATGATCTTCGGCGGCGCCACCAGCCACATCCTGGCCAACGCCACCATCCCCGTGTTCATGGCGCACTGAGCCGCGCCGACTCGCCTCCCGAACGCCCCGAACAGCCCCCACGAGAAGGACCCCCGATGGAGATCGCCCGCCCCTACCTGCTGTTCCTCGGCGACGCGCGCGACGCGCTCGCGGCCAAGACGGGCCTCGGCATCGTCGACTGGCGCCGCGACTGGGTCGTGGGCCAGCTGCGGCTGCCGGGCTGCAATGCCGACGCGAAGCTGCCGGACATGAGCGTCGCCGACGGCGCGGCGGCGGGCGCGCGCACGCTCGTCGTCGGCGTCGTCAACGCCGGCGGCGTGCTGCCGGACCATTGGGTCTCCGAGATCGTCGCCGCGCTCGATGCCGGCATGGACGTGGCCGCGGGCCTGCACACCCGCCTCGGCTCGGTGCCTGCCATCGCCGAGGCGGCGGCGCGCAACGGCCGACAGCTCTTCGACGTGCGCCATTCCAGCGAGCGCTTCGCCACCGGCAAGGGCGACAAGCGTTCGGGCATGCGCCTCCTCACGGTGGGCACCGACTGCTCGGTCGGCAAGAAGTACACCGCGCTGGCGCTCGAGAGCGGCATGCGCGCGGCGGGCTTCGACGCGGATTTCAAGGCCACCGGCCAGACCGGCGTGTTCATCTCCGGGCGCGGCGTCGCCATCGACGCCGTGGTGGCGGATTTCATCTCCGGCGCGGTCGAGTGGATCTCGCCCGCGGCGGCGCCCGACCATTGGGACCTGATCGAGGGCCAGGGCTCGCTGTTCCACCCCTCCTTCGCCGGCGTGTCGCTCGGCCTGCTGCACGGCGCCCAGCCGGACGCGTTCGTCGTCTGCCACGAGCCGACCCGCACCACGATGCGCGGCGTCAACACGCCGCTGCCGACGATCGGCGACGTCATCCACATGACGCTCTCCCTGGGGCGGCTGACAAACCCGGCGATCCGCTGCGCCGGCATCGCGGTGAACACGGAGAAGCTCGGCGAGGAGGCGGCCCGCGCGGAGCTGTCGCGGCTGGCGACGACATATGCAATGCCGGCTACCGATCCTGTTCGCTTCGGGGTGGAGCCGATCGTGGCGGAGCTCGTGGCACGTTTCCGTTGAGCGGGCTCCGGGCATTCGCGCGCACGGGTGCGTGCGGCTGCGCAAGTGTTGCACGGCGACCATTAAGACGCGAGCAAGACTCTCGCGCCACCATGCCGGCACCAAGGACCGGAAGAGCCGACGAACCATCGGCCGAGGAGCTCTCGTGCCCCACGCATCATCGTCCGTTTCGCTCGTCGAGGAGCGGCACGGTTGCAGTGCCTGTGCGACGTCGCCCGCACGCGACTTCGCCATCACCATGGCCTTCCAGCCCATCGTGGACATCGGCGACGGCCGGCCCTTCGCCTACGAGGCGCTGGTGCGCGGCATCGACGGCGCGGGCGCCGGCGCGGTGATCGCCGGGATCGACTGCGACGCGATCTACGCCTTCGACCAGGCCTGCCGGGTCAAGGCGATCACGCTCGCCGCCGAGCTCGGCCTCGCCGACACGGGTGCGCTGCTCTCGATCAACTTCCTGCCGAACGCCGTCTACGAGCCCCGCGCCTGCATCCGCCGCACCCTGGTGGCGGCGCGCCGCCACGGCTTCCCGCTCGATCGGCTGATGTTCGAGCTCAGCGAGGCGGAGCGGCTCGCGGACGACGATCACCTCGCGCGGATCGTGCGCGAGTACCGCTCGATGGGCTTCACCACGGCGATCGACGACTTCGGCGCCGGCCATTCGGGCCTGGCGCTGCTGGCGCGGTTCCGGCCCGACCTCGTGAAGCTCGACATGCAGCTCGTGCGCGACATCGACGGCGACCCGGCGCGGCGCGCCATCGTGCGCGGCGTCGTCACGATGATGCGCGAGCTCGGCGTGCGGCTCGTCGCCGAGGGGATCGAGACCCGGGCCGAGAGCGAGGCGCTGGCCTCGCTCGGCGTGACGCTACAGCAGGGCTATCGCTTCGCGCGGCCGGCGGTGGAGGCGCTCCCCGCCATCGCGGCGTGAGGCGTGTCCGTCGCGCTAGAGCCCGAGCCCCGTCTGGAACAGGCGCAGCGCCATCACCGCGAGGATGACGACGATCAGCCGCTCGAAGGCCCGGCGCGACAGGCGCCGCGCCAGCGCGTTGCCGAGCGGCATCCCGAGCGCGATCGGCAGGAGGGCGAGCACGCCCTCCGCGAGCCGCACCGGGGTGAGCACCCCAGCGACCGCGAGCGAGGCCGCCTGCACCAGCGAGAAGGCGAGGAACATCACCGACACCGCGAAGATGAAGGGTCCGCGGGTCAGCCGCATGGCGTGGATGAAGGTCACCGTCACCGGCGCCGAGATCCCCGTCGCGCCCTGCAGCGCCCCGCCGACGAGCCCGGCGAACGGCGCGATCCGCCGCCCCGCCTCCGGCGAGAGCGTCACCGTCGGCTTGAGCAGGATCGTCGCGATGTAGATCGTCACGATCGTCGCCAGCGTCAGCGAGAGCACGTCCACGGGCAGCTCCGTGAGCGCCCAGGTGCCGAGCACGATGCCGACGAGCCCCGCCGCCACGAGCGGAACCAGGAACGGCGCGTCCGGCCGCTCGGCGCGGTACTGCCGGATCTGCCAGGCGTTGGTGACGATGAGCGGTACCATGATCACCGCGAGCGCGTGCGGCACGCCGATGAAGGCGGCCAGCACCGGGATCGAGACGATCGGCAGGCCGAGCCCGATCGCGCCCTTGACGACGCCGCCGAGGCCCAGCGCGAGGAAGACGATGAGGAAGAACTCGAGGCTCAACGTGGACGATCCCGGTGAGCTTCCCGTCTAGGCGCCCGCGGGCGGCGCGGGAAGGGGCACGCGCGCGCATCCGTCCGGCGTCTCGCGCACGGCGCAGCCACCGGCTCGGGACGGCTCAGCGCGTGGAGCCGGTCGTGTCCGGCGTGCTGCCCGCTTCGGCGGCGGCGATCGGCGAGACCGTCTCCGGCGGGGTGCACACGACCTTCTCCTCGAAGACGTAGCACACGCTCATCTCGCCGGTGCGATAGTCGACGCGGAAGACGCCGCCCTCGCGCTCGTGGTTGGAGGCGACGAGGCCGTACTCTCCCGGCGCCTGCGCCTCGGCGCCCTCGCCCGGCCCGAAGCACAGCGTCACGCCGACGGTGCCCTCCTTGAGCGCGTACTGGCACGAGGAGACCGCGCCGGTGACCCGGTCGATGCGATAGAGGCGGTTGAGGTCGCTCTGCGGCGCGGGCACGAACTCGTAGGCGCCGGCGGCGCGCGCCTCCTGGCTCGCCGCCGCCATCGCCGCCCCGATCGCGACGACGAGGCCCGCGACCGCGAAGGCCGCCCTCAGCGCGACCCTCTGCGCCTCGAAGCCCGGCCGGCGCACCGCGATGGTGTGCGTCGTCGTCGTTCTCATGGCTCGCGTCTCCCGGTGCCGTCCCGGCGCGCGCATCCCCTGCGGCGTCGCCCCGCCGGCAGAATCGCGCCGGCATGGTTAGCGCGCGGTTAACGCGCCGACGCTTACCCTCTATGACCGATGCTCGCACGCCAGACCGGAGCGAATCATGCGCGCGCCTCCCCTCGTCGTCTTCGATCTCGACGGCACCCTGGCCGACACGGCGGCCGACCTGATCGCCGTCCTCAACGGCCTCCTCGCCGAGGACGAGCTGCCGGCCATGCCGATCGACCAGGCCGGCGCGCTGATCGGGGCGGGCGCTCGCGCGCTGATCTCCCGCGGCTTCTCCAGCGCCGGGCGCGAGCTCGCGCCGGAGCGGCTGGAGCGGCTGTTCGAGACCTTCCTCGCGCGCTACGCCGACGACATCTGCACGCAGACCCGTCTCTACCCGGGCGTGGAGGCGACGCTCGACCGGCTCGAGGCTGAGGGCTTCGGCCTCGCCGTGTGCACCAACAAGCCGGAACGGCACTCGCTGCTCTTGATGGAGGCGCTCGGCATCGGGCAGCGCTTCGCCGCCATCTGCGGCCGCGATACCTTTCCCTACTACAAGCCGGACCCGCGCCACCTGACGCAGACGATCGCCCGCGCCGGGGGCGACGTCTCGCGCGCGATCATGATCGGCGATTCGCTCACCGACATCGCCACCGCCAAGGCGGCGGGCGTGCCGGTGATCGCGGTGCCCTTCGGCTACACGGACGTGCCCGTGACCGAGCTCGAGCCCGATCTCGTCGTCGAGCATTTCGACGGAATGGCGGCGGCGATCCTGCGGCTCCTGCCGGCGCGCTGAGGCCGCGCGACAGGGCGCTTGCGTCGCCGGGCGCGGGCGGGCAGCATCGCGCGAAACGGTCCCGCCGCGGACCGCGGGCCGCGAGCGGAGGCGAGCCATGGCCATCTCGAGACGTCGCTCCTACGAGCAGGGCCACCGCCCGAAATTCCTCGTCTTCGTGGACGATACCCCGGAATGCGCCCGCGCCGTGCGCTTCGCCGCGCGGCGCGTGGCGCGGCTCGGCGCGAAGCTCGTGATGCTGGCGGTCTCCGCGCCGCCGGAGAGCTTCGAGTGGCTCGGCGTGGGCGACGTGATGCGCGCCGAGGCGGAGGACGCCGCCAACGAGCAGCTCGACACGTCGGCCGAGCTGGCGCGCGAGGCGGCGGGCGTCGAGCCCGAGCGGGTGATCCGCGTCGGCAAGAAGCAGGACGAGATCCTCAAGCTCGTCGAGGAGGACGAGGACATCGCCTTCCTGGTCCTCGCCGCCGGCATCTCGAGCGAGGGGCCGGGCCCGCTGGTGACCAACTTCGCCGGCGTCGCCGCGAGCACCTTCCCGCTGCCCGTCGTGATCGTGCCGGGCAGCCTCAGCGACGAGGAGATCGACGCGCTGGCCGGGTGAGCGGCGCCGGGGTGCGCAAGAGAAAGGGCGGCGCCCGCCGGACGCCGCCCTCTCCCGTTCGAGACCGTTCGCCGGGCCTCAGCCCTCGACGGCGCGGGCCTCCTCGAGCCAGCCGTTGAACGTGTCGATGTTCGTCTGGATCCATTCCTGGGCGTGCGCCTGGATGTCCTCCATCGAGTCCGCGCCGGTCTGCATCAACAGGTTCTGCGCGGAGACGTCGTTGATCGGGATCTCGGCGAGCTCCAGGAAGCGGGCCGCCTGCGGGTTCTCCTCGGCCCACTCCCGGTTGGCGAGCACGCGGATCTCGTCCACCGCGAAGCCGAGGTTCTTGCCCTCGGCCGAGGTGTCCTCGGCGGTGGCGTCGGGGTTGTTCGGCAGCGAGGTGTAGGGCACCTCGAGCCACTCCACGTCCTCGCCCGGCACCAGGGTGCCCGAGACCCACAGCGGCGTCCAGGTGTAGTACAGGATCGGCTCGCCCTGCTCGTAGCGCGCGATGGTGTCGGCGATCAGGGCGAAATAGCTGCCCTGGTTGTGCTGCACCGTGTCGGTCAGGTCGTACTCGGGCAGCTGATGCTCGATCACCAGCTCACAGCCCCAGCCGGGGTTGCAGCCGGTGAGGTCCGCCGTGCCGTCGCCGTTGGCGTCGAACAGTGCGGCGATCTCCGGATCCTGGAGCTGCGCGAGGCTGGTGATGCCGTACTCGTCGGCCGTCGCCTTGTCGATCAGGTAGCCCTGGAGCACGTTGTCGATGAACGTGCCGAGCTTGACCATGGCGTCCTCGCCACCGGCATTCTCGAAGAACTCCTGGTGCAGCAGGTTCCAGTGCACGCCGGTGAAGTCGGCGTCGCCCTGGCCGATGGCGACGTGCATGACCGCGTACTCGCCCTCGAGCGGGGCATCGACCGCGTAGCCCAGCTGGCGCAGGCCCTCGAAGAGCACCTCGTGCTGGAAGATCTCCTCGGCGACGCCGGAGGTCATGGGCTGGACGGTGCGGCCCTCGCCGGGCATCGCCGTGTTGTCCTGCGCCAGCACCGGGGCGTTCAGCCCGAGGCCGGCGATCAGCGCCACGGCGCTCGCCTTCATCGTCGTTCGCATGCGTGTCTCCTCTCGCTCTGTTTTGGTCGGAGGACCGGTCCGGCCCTCCCCTGTCGGTCTGCGCGGACGCCATGGAGGCGTGCGCGCGCACCATCGACGCGCGACGGCCCGCGCGAGATGCCGGCCGTCGCTCGCGTACGATTTCGTCAGCCGCGTCGCTGGGTAGCGGCAGCCGCGGCGCTCGCCGTGCGCCCGGCGACGACGCCGCGCACGAGCCCGACCGGCCCGCGCTCGACGAAGCGGCGGCCGCCGCGCTCGCGCTCGGACGAGGCGAGCGCCTGGGTCATGCGGTCGAGCACGATCGCGAGCACCACGATTCCGATGCCGCCGATCACGGCGAGCCCCATGTCCAGGCGGCCGATGCCGCGCAGCACCATCTGGCCGAGCCCGCCCACCGAGATCATCGAGGCGATCACCACCATCGACAGCGCCAGCATCAGCGACTGGTTGACGCCGGCCATGATCGTCTTGGTGGCGAGCGGCAGCTGCACCTTGAACAGCAATTGCCGGCCCGACGCGCCGAAGGCGTTGGCGGCCTCGATCACGTCCTTCGGCACCTGGCGGATGCCGAGGTTGGTCAGGCGGATCAGCGGCGCCACGGCGAAGATGATGGTCACGATCACGCCCGGCACGTTGCCGATGCCGAACAGCACCACGATCGGCACCAGGTAGACGAAGGCGGGCGTCGTCTGCATCGTGTCGAGCACGGGGCGCAGCCCCGTCTCGAAGCGGTCCGAGCGAGCCGCCAGGATGCCGAGGGGCACGCCGATCGCGGTGCAGAAGAACACCGCGGTGAGCACCAGCGCCAACGTCACCATCGATTGCTCGTAGGCGCCGATCAGCCCCACGAAGAAGAGCGACAGCGCCGTGCCGAGCGCAAGGCGCCCGCCGACGATCTGCCAGGCGACGAGCGCGAGCAGCGCGATCATCAGGCCCGGCGGCAGGAACAGCAGGATGTCGGTGATGCCGTCGAGCACCCAGTCGATCGGTTTGCGGATCGCCTGGAAGACCGGGCGCGCGCCGGAGACCCAGTCGAAGGCGGCCTCGACCCAGTCGTCGAACGGGATCTCGAGGGTCTCGAAAGGATAGAGCGGGTTGAAGGAGAGTGTCTGCATCGGCTCAGCTCCCGGTCGCGGCCACGGAGGCGGGTGCGGGCGCAGGCGTCTCGACGGACGTTCCCCTGTCCGTGGCGAGGGCCGCCTCCGGCTCGCCGGGCAGGTTGTCGAGGGCCTGCAGGAGCGAGGTGCGCGAGATCACGCCGCGATAGCGCCCATCGGCGTCGACCACGGGCACCGGATGCGGCGCGCCTGCGACGACGCCGATCAGCTCGTGCAGCGGCGTCTCCGGCGGGATCGCAGGGGTTCCGGGCAGGAACGCCTTCTCGAGCGAGGCCTCGTCGCGGCGCGCGTGCTCCAGCGAGGCCACCGAGACCACGCCGGCGAAGCGCCGGCCGCGGCCGATGACGTAGCCCCATTCGCGGTCGAAGTCGCCGAGCAGCCGCAGCGCCGCGCGCGGACCCTGCTCGGGCTTGTCGATGATCGTCACCTGGGTGCGGGTGGCGATGTCGGCGGCGGTGAGCACCTTGGAGATGTCGACGCCGCGGAAGAAGGAGCGGACGTACTCGTTCGCCGGGTTCTTCAGGATCTCGTCGGGCGTGCCGACCTGAACCACCACGCCGCCCTCCATGATGGCGATGCGGTCGCCGATGCGCATGGCCTCGTCGAGATCGTGGCTGATGAAGATGATGGTGCGCTTCTTCTCCTCCTGCAGGCGGATCAGCTCGTCCTGCATCTCGGAGCGGATCAGC
The DNA here is from genome assembly GCA_051117315.1 of Salinarimonas sp. Taxonomy (GTDB): domain Bacteria; phylum Pseudomonadota; class Alphaproteobacteria; order Rhizobiales; family Beijerinckiaceae; genus Salinarimonas. The sequence goes on from JBNPEA010000106.1 coordinate 11,694, forward strand.
GGGTCGAGGGCGGAGAAGGCCTCGTCCATCAGCAGGATCGGCGGGTCGGCGGCGAGCGCGCGGGCGAGGCCGACGCGCTGCTGCATGCCGCCGGAGAGCTCGTCGGGATAGCTGTCGGCATTGGCCGCGAGGCCGACCTGGTCGAGCGCCGCGAGCGCCCGGGTGCGGCGCTCCTCCCGGTCCATGCCGGCGAGCTCGAGGCCGAACGCGACGTTGTCGACGACCTTGATGTGCGGCAGGAGCGCGAAGGACTGGAACACCATCGAGATGGTGCTGCGGCGCAGCTCCCGCAGCCCCGCCTCGTCCAGCCTGGTGATGTCGCGCCCGTCGATCGTGATCGCGCCGGCGGTTGGCTCGATCAGGCGGTTGAACATGCGCACCATCGTGGACTTGCCGGAGCCCGACAGGCCCATGATCACGAAGATCTCGCCCTCCCGCACCGAGAAGGACGCGTCGCACACGCCGACCGTGTTGCCGGTACGCGCGAAGATCTCGTTCTTGTCCAATCCTTGACGGACCAGGGCGAGAGCGTCCTCCGGGTCGGGCCCGAAGATCTTGTACAGGTGCTCGACGACGATCTTGTCGTTCATGCCTCTCCCACTACGCGCCAGGGCGTTGCGCCGATGCATGCATCGACGAAGTTGACGATAGCAAATTCCCTAAAGGCGATACGACTAGCGCATGCAGATTTCGACCCCGAGGTATCGGAGTGCTGTACGGGGAACCACGTTTCGCTACGAACTTAATGGACCCGAGCGGGAATGGCAACCGCTGAGCTTCTGCTATACCGGAGGGCGGCTCTCCATGCCCATGCGGAACCGTGTCGCGAGCCGCGGAGGCGGCCGCGTCACGCCCCGCTCACCATGGCTTTCGTACGGCGCGGGGCCGCCGCGGTGCCTGCGCCGGACCTGCGCCGAAGGGTCGCAAGCACGCCCGCTTGCGGCACGGCGCCGGCCGGCGCACATCCCGGCCGATCCCGCCGGCCGATCCCGCCGCCGGCGGCCCGTCGGACGACAGTCGCATGCCCTCTCGAAAACCCGTCGCGCCCGCGGCCCCGGAGCCGTCGCCGGTGCGGCGTGCGCGTGTCGCGCCCCCGCCCCGATCGGCGGACGTGGCGATCCTCGGTGCCGGTGCGGCCGGCATCGCCGCCGCCCGGCGGCTCCTCGCGACGGGCCTGTCCGTCGTCCTGATCGAGGCCCGCGACCGCGTCGGCGGGCGAGCGCTGACGGCGTCGATCGCCGGGCAGGCGGTCGACATCGGCGCCCACTGGCTGCACGCGGCGGACGAGAACGGCCTCGTCGGGGAGGCGCGCCGGCTCGGGCTGCCGCTCTTCGACGCGCCGCAGGAGCCGCGCCTCATCCTCGGCGCGGACGAGGCCGACGCCCTCGAGACCCGCGCCTTCCACGCCGCCTGGGACGACCTCGTCGACGCGATCCGCGAGATCGGCGCCGGCGCGGATCTCGCGCCGGCGTCGGCGGCGCTCGACGGGCTGGCGCCGGAGGCGCGGCGCTTCCGCGACATGCTCGCCTTCGCCCACGGCCCCTTCGCCTGCGGCGCCGGGCTCGAGACGATCGGCGCGGCCGATTTCGCGGCGGCGCGCGACGACCTCGATCTCTTCGTCGCCGGCGGCTACGGCGCCCTGGTCGCGCGGCTCGCCGACGGCCTCCCCGTCGCGCTCGCGACCCGCGCCACCCGGATCGACGCGTCGGGGCCCCGGGTGCAGGTCGAGACCGACCGCGGCACGCTCCATGCCCGCGCCCTCGTCGTCACCGTGCCGGTGCCGATTCTGGCGCGCGGCGGCATCGTCTTCGACCCGCCGCTGCCGGCCGCGACCCGCGACGCGCTCGGCGCGCTGCGTCCCGCCGCCTACGAGCACGTCGTCCTGTCCTGGCCCGGCGGCCCGCTGCGGGAGGCGGCGAACACGACCGTCGCCTTCGACGGGGACGCCGCGGAGAACCTGGGGCTCCTCGCGAACTTCGACGGCGGGGTGCTGCACTACGCCGATCTCGGCGGCGCGCTCGTCGGCCACCTCGGCGCGCCGGAGGCCCGTGCCGCCTTCGTGCGCGACAGCCTCGCCGCGCGCTTCGGCCGCGAGGCCGTGGCGGGCCTGAGGGTGCTGCACGCGAGCGGCTGGGGCGAGGACCCGCTCTCGGCCTGCGCCTGGACGATCGCCCCGCCCGGCGCCCACGGCGCCCGCGCGGCCCTGCGCGACCCGATCCACGGGCGCATCCTGCTCGCGGGCGAGGCGACGTCCTCGACGCTGTGGGGTACGATCGGCGGGGCCTGGGCCGAGGGCGAGCGCGCGGCGCGGGATGTGGCGGCGGCGCTGGCGGCGGCACGCACGCCCTAGCCGCGCACGCCCTGCCCGCTCACTCCTCAGCGGCGCCCGGCCATCACCGCCATCGCCGCGGCGAGGTCCTCGATCGCCGCGCCGACCGACTTGAACAGCGTGATCTCCTCGGGGCTCCCGCGCCCCGACACGGTGCCGCGGCACAGGCCGAACAGGTCGCCGCGCACGTGGTCGCGCGCGATGCCGCCGTCGCGGATCGCGACCGCGACATCGCCGCCCTCCTCCAGCGCGGCGGGCGTGTCGACGAAGACCGCGGCGCGGCGCAGGGCCTCGTTGTCCGCCTCGCGCATCGAGAGGTTGAAGGCGCCGACGAGGTCGAGATGCGTGCCGGGGCGCAGCCAGGCGCCGTGCACCAGCGGCGCCGTCGAGAGCGTGGCGCAGGAGACGAGGTCGGCCTCGCGCACCGCCGCCTCGAGATCCGCGCTCGCGCGGGTCGGCAGGCCTTCGGCGGCGAGGGAGGCGGCCAGCGCCTCCGCCTTGGCGGGGTCGCGGTTCCAGATGGTCACCGCCTCGATCGGCCGCTGGCTCATGTGGGCGCGGATCAGGAAGGGCGCGAGCGCGCCGGCGCCGACCATCGTCATGCGCGCGGCGTCGGGGCGGGCGAGGTGGCGGGCTGCCAGCGCCGAGGCGCAGGCCGTGCGCCAGAGCGTCAGCCGCGCCCCGTCGAGCACCGCCGTCGGCACGCCGGTGGCGCCGTCGGCGAGGTAGTAGACGCCCTGCACCGAGGCGAGGCCGCGGGCGCCGTTGCCGGGGAAGACGGCGACGATCTTCACCCCGAGGGCCGCGCCGTCGGCGCTCGCCGCCGTCGTGCCGGCCTTGGTCCAGGCCGGCATCAGGAGCAGCGTCGCGTCGCCGTCGGGCCGCGCCACGCCGTGATGATGGCGCACCGGCGCGACGAGATCCCCGCGAAAGCCGGCCTCGAGCGCGTCGACGAGGGCGGGGAAGCTCAGCGCGCGATCGATCTCCGCCGCGGACACCAGCGCGAGCGGCGCGGCCTCGCTCATCGACCGCGCGGGCCGGCGAGCGCGGGCAGGCCGGTCTGCGTCTCGCGCTCCTTGGCGCGGTCGACCTCGCGGGCGAGCCGCGTCGACTCGCGCTTGTAGGCGCGCTCGGCCTTGCGGTGCTTGCCCTGCACGATCCAGGCGGCGCAGCCGCCGATGACGATGCCGACGGTCAGCGTGACGAACAGAACGATCCACAGCGGCCCCGTCACCGACCAGACGGGGTTCTCCGGCGTGAACGGATCGAGCGAGATGCGCGTCGGCACCCGGTTCGCCATGGCGATGAGCGCGACGACGAGGGCGAAGGGGACGAGGATCAGGAGCGAGACGATGCGCCTCATGGGACGACCTCCATGGGAAGGGCTGCGGCCGGGCCGCGCGTCGCGCAGCGACGATCGGCGTGCGCGGGGCAGGCTAGCGGGCGGCGGCGATCCGCGCGAGGTCGTCGCCGGGCTCGTCGTCCGCCTCGTCGCGGCCGGCCGGCCCGTCGCGGTTGAGCCGGTTGCGCATCTCCTTGCCGGTCTTGAAGACGGGGATCGCCTTCTCCGCCACGGCAACGGTCTCGCCGGTGCGGGGGTTGCGCCCGATCCGGGCGTCGCGCCGCTTCACCGAGAACGCGCCGAAGCCGCGCAGCTCGACCCGATCCCCGCGCGCCAGCGCGTCCGCCACCGTCTCCAGGATCGCGCCGACGATGTTCTCGACGTCGCGCTGATACAGGTGCGGATTCTGCTCCGCGATGCGCATGACCAGCTCGGATTTGATCATTTTTCGCCTAGCATGTTGAAAATGTTTTAGTTTTCGAGACGAGGCTGCCAGAGCGCGAGGAGCCCGTCAAGCCGAAAGCCACGCGTGCTCGAGGATGCGCGGGCGAGCGTGGCCGAAAGGCCGTCGAGCCCGGCGAGGTCGGCGAGCACCGCGCCGGCGAGGAACAGGTCGAACGGCTCGCCCTCCCGCTCGGGCTCCCAGTCGCGCACCGGAAGGTCGGCGTCCAGCCCCTCGGACTCGAGCCAGTCGCGGGCGGTCGCCTCGTCGCCGATCGCGTCGACGAGGCCGAGCGCCAGCGCCTGGCGCCCGTTCCAGACGCGGCCGTCGGAGACGCCCGCCACCTCCGCCTCGCTCAGCGGCCGACGCTCGCCGACGAGCTCGACGAACCAGCCGTAGGTGTCGGCGATGACGAGCTCGATCGCCTCCACCGCGTCGGGGTCGATCGGCGTCACCGCCGAGGGCGCCGCCTTGAGCGGCGTCGACTTGATCTCGAGCACCTCGATGCCGAGCTCGTCGAGCAGCCCCGAGACGTTCGGCACCTGGATGAGCACGCCGATCGAGCCGACGATGGCGGTCTGGCGCGAGACGATGTGGTCGGCGCCGAGCGCCGCGATGTAGCCGCCCGAGGCCGCGAGCCCGTCGACGAACGCCACCGTCGGCTTCGCCTCGGCCACCTCGCGCAGGGCCGCGAACAGCTCCTCGGCGCCCGTGGTGGTGCCGCCGGGGCTGTTGATACGCAGGATCACCCCGCGCGCGGTGTCCGTCCGCGCCAGCTCGCGCAGCATCTCGGCCGCCTCGCGATCGGTGGTGATCAGGCCCTCGACGGAGACCCGCGCGACGTGGTCGCGCCCGGCCGCGATCGTCGACGGGTCGAGGCCCGCGACGCGCCATCCGATGGCGGCGACGGCGACGATCGCGGCGAGGATGCCGGCGACCCGCCAGAAGCTCAGCTTGCGGCGCAGGCGGCGCCGGTCGGCGATGTACTCGGCATCCCGCGGCGCGGGGGAGGAGGACGTGAGTGCGGGGTCGGGCATCGGTGACGGCCTCTCGATCGACGCGGCCGGCCCGATCCGCGGCCGGCCAGCGGCAAGCTAGTGGCGGGTGCCGGCCGCGGCAAGGCCGACACCGCCGCGCGGCGGGTCCGGGAAGCGCCGCACGGCGCGTCCTACGTCGCCCGGTCGACGCTACCTTTGGGGTATGTACCGAGTTGCCCGGCAATCTGGACGAAGGGTAGCTTCGTCCCCGGTCGAGGCTCCAGCGAGGCGGACCGAGGAATGGCCGACGATCCGACGCGTATCAACTGGGACGACTTGCGTCTCTTCCTCGTCGTCGCGCGGATGCCGAGCCTGCGCTCGTCCGCGGACGCGCTGGGCGTCAGCGCGGCGACGCTCAGCCGCCACGTCGCCGCCCTCGAGAACCGCCTCGGCGTCGCGCTCTTCCTGCGGCGCAGCCGCGGCCTGGAGCTCAGCCGGGAGGGCGAGGCGCTGCTCACGCGCTGCGAGGAGATCGATCGCATCGTGCAGCGCGCCGCCGGGCCCGATCCCGCCGAGACCCGCTGCCAGGAGGTGCGCCTCACCTGCATCCCGACCCTGGCGCGGCTGATCGTGCCTGCGCTGCCACGCTTCGCCGAGGGCTGGCCGGACCTGCGCGTCGTGCTCAACGCCGCGCCCGAGGTCAGCGACTTCGAGACGAGCGAGGTCGACGTCGCGGTGCGGCTGTCGCGACCGAAGAAGGGCCGCTTCACCGTGCGCCGCGTGGCCTCGCTGCCGCTCTCGGTGTGGGCCGCCGCCGACGCGCCGGAGGACCAGCCGCTGGTGATCTGGGCGCCCGCGGCGGGGCGGGCGGGCCGGGTCGACGCGCTGCCGCGCGAGCAGCATCCCGGCCGGCGGATCGCCTTCGTCACGAACGAGCTCGCGAGCTTCGTCGAGGCCGTGCGCGGCGGGCTCGGGCACGGCGTGCTGCCGGACGTGATCGCCCGGGAGCACCCGGATCTCGTGCGGGTCGACGGCTATGGGCCGCTGCCGGAGCAGGAGGTCTGGATCGTCGTGCGCGAGGACGCGCGGCGGCGCGCGAGCGTGCGCCAGCTGGCGAGCTTCCTCGGCGATATCCTGCCCGGGGCGCTCCGGGCCGGCGGCCGCGCCGCCGCCGTGCGCAGCAACGGCCATGCGCATCCCGCCGTGGGCGCGGCCGCACCGCGGCTCGCGCCCCGCGCGTTCTAGCGACCACGAACGCGAAGAGCCCCGCGCGAGGGTCGCTCGCGCGGGGCTCCGTTGGTGGTCGAGACCCGCCGCCGCCGGGACCGGCGGCGGCGCAGCCTCACTTCTTCTCGCGGGCCTTGAGGGCCGCGCCGAGGATGTCGCCGAGCGAGGCGCCGCTGTCGGTCGAGCCGAACTGCGCGATGGCCTCCTTCTCCTCGGCCATCTCGAGCGCCTTGATCGAGAGCTGCACCCGGCGCGCCTTGCGGTCGAACTGGGTGACGCGGGCGTCGAGCTTCTCGCCCGGAGCGAAGCGCTCGGGGCGCTGGTCGCCGCGGTCGCGGGCGAGCTCGGCGCGGCGGATGAAGGTGCCGAGATCGGTGTCGACGATCTTCACCTCGATGCCCGAGTCCTTCACCTCGACGATCTCGCAGGTGACCACCTGGCCCTTGCGGATCTCGCCGGCGTCCGCGAAGGGGTCGCCCGCCAGCTGCTTGATGCCGAGCGAGATCCGCTCCTTGTCGACGTCGACGTCGAGGACCTGGGCGCGCACCATGTCGCCCTTCTTGAACTCCTCGATCACCTGCTCGCCCGGACGGTTCCAGTCGAGATCGGAGAGGTGGACCATGCCGTCCACGTCGCCCTCGAGGCCGATGAACAGGCCGAACTCGGTCTTGTTCTTGACCTCGCCCTCGACCTCGGAGCCCACCGGATGCGTCTCGGCGAAGGCGTCCCAGGGGTTCTGGAGCGTCTGCTTGAGGCCGAGCGAGATGCGGCGCTTGACCGGATCGACCTCGAGGATCTGGACCTCGACCTCCTGGGAGGTGGAGACGATCTTGCCCGGATGGACGTTCTTCTTCGTCCAGGACATCTCGGAGACGTGGATGAGCCCCTCGATGCCCGGCTCCAGCTCCACGAACGCGCCGTAGTCCGTGATGTTGGTGACGCGGCCCTTGAAGCGGGTGTTGACCGGGTAGCGGGCGGCGATGCCCTCCCACGGATCGGCCAGCAGCTGCTTGATGCCCAGCGAGATGCGGTGCGTCTCTTGGTTGATCTTGATGATCTTGACCTTCACCGACTGGCCGATCTGCACCACCTCGGACGGATGGTTGACGCGGCGCCACGCCATGTCGGTGACGTGCAGCAGGCCGTCGATGCCGCCGAGGTCGACGAAGGCGCCGTACTCGGTGATGTTCTTGACCACGCCCTCGATGACCTGGCCTTCCTCGAGGTTGGCCACCAGCTCCGAGCGCTGCTCGGCGCGACTCTCCTCGAGCACGGTGCGGCGCGACACTACGATGTTGCCGCGGCGGCGGTCCATCTTGAGGATCTGGAACGGCTGCGGCACGCCCATCAGCGGGGTGACGTCGCGCACCGGGCGGATGTCCACCTGCGAGCGCGGCAGGAACGCCACGGCGCCGTCGAGGTCGACCGTGTAGCCGCCCTTGACCTGGTTGAAGATCATGCCGGAGACGCGCTCGTTGGCCTCGAAGGCCTTCTCGAGCTTCACCCAGCTCTCCTCGCGGCGGGCCTTCTCGCGCGAGATCACGGCCTCGCCGAGCGCGTTCTCGACGCGGTCGACATAGACCTCGACCTCCGAGCCGACCGAGATCGGCTCGTCGCGGCCGGGACCCATGAATTCCTTGAGGGCGACGCGCCCCTCGGTCTTGGCGCCGATGTCGATGACGGCGACGTCCTTCTCGATGGCGACGACCTTGCCCTTGACGACGGCGCCCTCGGCGACCTCGTTCTTCTGGAAGGACTCCTCGAGCAGGGCCGCGAAATCCTCGCGGCTGGGCGCGTTCTGCATGGAAGCGGACATTCAATCTCCTAGTGCCCTGGTCGGGCGTGCACCGGCGGGCTCGTGCTGCGTTGCGTCACTTCCCGCCGCACCCGGGGGCGCGCGCTCTCGCGACACCCGTCGGGCTGCCGCTCCTGTCTGTGGGGAGCGGGCCGGCGCGACGACGGCGGGCGGTGACGATCTCTCGTCCGCGCGGACGCCCGAACGGGTCTCGCGCCGGGGGCGCGCGCCGGCAGGGGCACGCGACCGCCGGACGGGTCCTCGCGGAGGTCCTCACGGATCGCGGCGTCTTATCGGAAAATACCTGGACAGGCAAGGCACCGCGTGCTTTTGGGCGAGCCGGGAGCGGAGGGGCTCCCGATCCGGCACGTCGTCGCCTACGGCACGGAGAAACCGAAAGAATCCGGGCGTTGCGCCGTAGCGTCGGACGAAGCCTTGCATTAGGACTAGTCCCGACCTCGCCGGAGCGCGCGGGAACGGCCGATCGTCGGCGAGCGAGAGAAACGTTTGGGAGAGCGAACATGAAGAAGAAGCTCATTCTGGCCACGGCCGCGGCCGCGCTGCTGACGGCGCCGGCGATGGCCCAGGAGGACGGCATCCCCGTCGGCATCATCCTCGGCTTCACCGGGCCGCTGGAGTCGATCATGCCGAACATGGCGAACTCGGCCGAGCTCGCCTTCTCGGAGGCCTCCGAGTCCGGCCAGCTGCTCGGCGGGCGCACCATCGTACCGGTCCGCGCCGACTCGACCTGCATCGACGCGGCCGCCGCCGTCGCCGCCGCCGAGCGCCTTGTGACCTCCGACGACGTCGTCGCCATCATGGGCGCGGACTGCTCGGGCGTCACCACCGCCGTCGTCAACAACGTCTCGGTGCCCAACGGCGTGCCCACGATCTCGCCCTCGGCCACCTCGCCGGCGCTGACGACGATCGAGGACCAGGGCCTGTTCTTCCGCACGGCGCCGTCCGACGCCCGCCAGGGCGAGGTCATCGCCAACGTGCTCGACGAGCGCGGCATCGAGCAGATCGCCGTCACCTACACCAACAACGACTACGGCAAGGGCCTGGCCGACAGCTTCGCCGCCGCCTTCGAGGCGCTGGGCGGCTCGGTCCTGATCTCCGCCGCGCACGAGGACGGCCGGGCCGACTACTCGGCCGAGGTGGGCGCCCTCTCCGCCGCGGGCGCGGACACGCTCGCCGTGTTCGGCTACGCCGACGGCGGCGGTCGCGGCATCGTCCAGGCGGCGCTCGACACCGGTGCCTTCGAGCAGTTCGTGTTCGGCGACGGCATGTTCGGCGAGAGCGTCATCGAGGCGAGCGGCCCCGAGCTGGACGGCCGTGTCGTCGGCGCGGTGCCCGGCACCGCCAACGACGGCGCGCAGATGTTCGTGCACCTGACCGAGGGCACCCCGGTCGACCCGACGGGCACGTACGCCGGCGAGAGCTACGACGCGGCGGCGCTGATCGTGCTCGCCATGCAGAAGGCCGGCTCCGCCGACCGCGCGGCGATCGCCGCGAACCTGATGGACGTCGCCAACGCGCCCGGCGAGGCGATCGGCCCCGGCGAGCTCGGCCGTGCGCTCGAGATCATCGCCGCCGGCGGCGACGTCGACTACGGCGGAGCCACCGGCGTCGAGCTGATCGGCCCCGGCGAGGCCTCCGGCTCGTACCGCATCTTCGAGATCGACGGCGGCGAGCTCGTCACGATCGGCTTCCGCTGATCGCAGGCACGCGCGCCGGCCCGGGGCTCCCCCGGGCCGGCGTCGCCGAGGAGAGACGGACACCGCATGATCCGCGTCCACGACCTGCACCTCAGCTTCGGCGGCATCAAGGCCGTGGACGGGGCGAGCCTCGAGATCGCGAAGGGCTCCATCACCGGGCTCATCGGGCCCAACGGCGCGGGAAAGACGACGCTCTTCAACGTCGTCGCCGGCCACTACAAGCCGACATCCGGGCGCGTCTTCCTCGACGGGCAGGACGTCACGGGCCTGCCGCCGCACGAGCTGTTCCGGCGCGGGCTCCTGCGCACCTTCCAGATCGCCCACGAGTTCTCCACGCTGACCGTGCGCGAGAACCTGCTGATGGTGCCGGACCGGCAGTCCGGCGAGACGCTGTGGAACACGTTCTTCCGCCGCAAGCAGATCGCCGCCGAGGAGCGGGCGCTGCACGACAAGGCGGACGAGGTGCTGCACTTCCTGCACCTCAACCACGTCGCCGACGAGCGCGCCGGCAACCTCTCGGGCGGGCAGAAGAAGCTGCTCGAGCTCGGCCGCACCATGATGGTCGACGCCAAGATCGTCTTCCTCGACGAGGTCGGCGCGGGCGTGAACCGCACGCTGCTGAAGACCATCGGCCACGCCATCGAGCGCCTCAATCGCGAGCGCGGCTACACGTTCTGCATGATCGAGCACGACATGGACTTCATCGGGCGCCTGTGCGACCCGGTCATCGTCATGGCCGAGGGCAAGGTCCTGACCAAGGGCCATCCCGACGCGGTGCGCGCCGACGAGCGCGTCATCGAGGCTTATCTCGGCCGCGGCCTCAAGAGCCGCCGCAAGCAGCCCGTCGGGCCGGACGCTCCCGCCGCGCAGCCCGGCGCTCCCGCGCCCAGCCCGGGAGCGCCCGCATGAGCTTCCTCTCCGGGGCGCACATGACCGGCGGCTACGGCGGCGCCGACATCCTGCACGATTGCACGATCGGGGTGGAGAAGGGCGAGATCGCCGTCATCGTCGGCCCCAACGGCGCCGGCAAGTCCACCGCCATGAAGGCGATCTTCGGCATGCTCGGCCTGCGCCAGGGCACGATCACGCTGGACGGGCGCGACATCGGCGGGCTCTCCCCGCAGGAACGGGTCGCCGCCGGCATGGGCTTCGTGCCGCAGACGAACAACGTCTTTCGCGCGCTCACCGTCGAGGAGAACCTCGAGATGGGCGCCTACATCCGCACCGACGATCCGCGCGAGACGATGGAGCAGGTCTACGCGCTGTTCCCGATCCTGCGCGAGAAGCGCCGGCAGCCGGCGGGCGAGCTATCCGGCGGCCAGCGCCAGCAGGTCGCGGTCGGCCGCGCGCTGATGACGAAGCCCGAGGTGCTGATGCTCGACGAGCCCACCGCCGGCGTCTCGCCCATCGTCATGGACGAGCTGTTCGACAAGATCCTCGACGTCGCCGCCACGGGCATCGCCATCCTGATGGTGGAGCAGAACGCCCGCCAGGCGCTGGAGATCGCCGACAAGGGCTACGTCCTCGTCCAGGGCCGCAACCGCTACACGGACACCGGCGCCGCGCTGCTCGCGGACCCGGAGGTCCGCCGCACCTTCCTGGGAGGCTGAAGACCCGTGGAGAGCTTTCTCAACGCCTTCGTGGTGCTCTCGAACTTCGTGCTGATCCCCGGGCTGGCCTACGGTGCGCAGCTGGCGCTCGGCGCGCTCGGCGTCACGCTGATCTACGCCGTCCTGCGCTTCTCGAACTTCGCCCACGGCGACCTGATGGCCTTCGGCACGATGGCCACGATCCTGGGCACCTGGTGGCTGCAGTCGATGGGGGTGAGCTTCGGCCCGCTGCCGACGGCGCTGCTGGTGCTGCCGCTGGGCATCCTCGCGGCGGTGCTCTTGTCGCTCGGCACCGACCGGGTGGTCTACCGCTTCTACCGGCAGCGGCGCGCGGCGCCGGTCGTGTTCGTCATCGTGTCCGTCGGCGTGATGTTCATCTACAACGCGCTGGTGCGCTTCGTTATCGGCGTCGAGGACATCCGCTTCGAGGACGGCGAGCGCTTCATCATCCGCCCCAACGAGTTCCGGGAGCTGACCGGCCTCGCCGAGGGCCTGGCGGTGCGCTCGAGCCAGCTGCTCACCGTGGTGGTCACGCTCGTCGCCGTGGTGGCGCTGTTCTGGTTCCTGCAGCGCACCCGCACCGGCAAGGCGATGCGCGCCTTCTCCGACAACGAGGACCTGGCGCTGCTCTCGGGCATCGACCCCAAGCGCGTGGTGCTGATCACCTGGGCGCTGGCGGCGACGCTGGCGACGCTCGCCGGCGTGCTCTACGGGCTCGACAAGAGCTTCCGGCCGTTCAACTACTTCCAGCTGCTGCTGCCGATCTTCGCCGCCGCCATCGTCGGCGGCATCGGCAAGCCCTTCGGGGCGGTGATCGGCGGCTTCGTCGTCGCCTTCTCCGAGGTGGGGCTGACCTACGCGTACCGCCGCGTCCTCGGCCATGTCGTCCCGGAAGACTGGATGCCGAGCGGGCTCGCGCAGCTGCTCTCGACCGACTACAAGTTCGCGGTCTCCTTCATCATCCTCGTGCTGGTCCTGCTGCTTCGGCCCACGGGCATCCTGCGGGGGCGCGTGATATGAGCCTGTCCGTCAAGACCGTCCTGTCCTTCGCCGCGATGGCGGCGGCGCTTCTCGCCGTCGGGGTCTTCCAGAGCTGGACGCTGGCGCTCGCCATCCTCAACCTGTCGCTGATCTCCGCGATCATGGCGCTGGGCGTGAACATGCAATGGGGCTACGCCGGCCTGTTCAACGTCGGCGTGATGGGCTTCGCGGCGCTGGGCGGCATCGCAGCCGTGCTGGTGGCGATGCCGCCGGTCCCGGGCGCCTGGGCCGCCGGCTCCTGGAACCTGCTCTTCGCGGCCCTGGCGCTGCTCGGCACGATCGGCGCCGCCATCGGCGTGCGCCGGCTGCTGCCGAAGGGCGGGCGCACGGCGGCGACGATCCTCGTCGTCGCGCTGGGCTATTTCGTCATCCGCTATTTCGGTGACAAGGCGACGGGCGCCATCGAGGGCTACGACGCCGCCGCCACCGGCTATCTCGGGGGCCTGGGGCTGCCGATCCTGCTCGCCTGGGTCGTCGGTGCGCTGTTCGCCGCCGGCGCCGCCTGGCTGATCGGCAAGGTGGCGCTCGGGCTGCGCTCGGACTACCTCGCCATCGCCACGCTGGGCATTTCCGAGATCGTCATCGCGCTCCTCAAGAACGAGGCCTGGCTCACCCGCGGCGTCAAGAACGTCAGCGGCCTGCCGCGTCCGGCGCCCTACGAGATCGAGCTGCAGCAGGACGCCTGGTTCGTCGATCTCGCCGCCGATCTCGGCATGCGCGCGACGACGCTCTCGTCCGTCGCCGTGGCGCTCGTCTACACGGCCCTGTTCGCCGCGGTGCTCGTCGTGCTCATCGTGCTGGCCGAGCGGGCGCTGAGCTCGCCCTGGGGGCGGATGATGCGCGCCATCCGCGACAACCGCGACGCCGCCGCCGCCATGGGCAAGGACGTCACCCGCCGCCACCTGCAGATCTTCGTGATCGGCTCCGCCGTGGTGGGCCTGGGCGGCGCGATGCTGGTGACGCTCGACGGCCAGTTCACGCCGGGCACCTACAATCCCTTGCGCTTCACCTTCCTGATCTGGGTCATGGTGATCCTCGGCGGCTCGGGCAACAACCTGGGCTCGGTGCTCGGCGCCTTCGTGATCTGGTTCGTCTGGGTCCAGGCCGAGCCCGCGGGCCTGTGGCTGATGAACACGCTCACCGCCGGCATGGAGCAGGGCGACGCGCTGCGCCGCCACCTGCTCGATTCCGCCCCGCACCTGCGCCTGTTCCTGATGGGCGTGATCCTGCTCACCGTCCTGCGCTTCTCGCCGCGCGGCATCCTGCCGGAGAAGACCGGCACGGCCCGCCCGCCGGTGTGAGGCGGCCCGGCGTCTGGCACGGGAGGCGGCCTTGCCTATATGGTTGGGTCGCGAAACGAACGAGGCCGCGATGAAGCCGATCGAGATCTACCTGCGCTCCTGGTGCCCCTACTGCGTCGCCGCCCGGGCGCTCCTCGACGAGAAGGGCGCCGCCTACACGGTCATCGACATCGAGCGCGAGCCGGAGCGCCGGCGCGAGATGATCCAGCGCGCGAACGGGCGCAGCACCGTACCGCAGGTCTTCGTCGGCGAGACCCATGTCGGCGGCTTCGACGACCTCTCCGCCCTCGAGCGAGCCGGGCGGCTCGATCCGCTGCTGGCCGCGTGAGGATCGCACCGTGGGGATCGCATCGTGAGGATCGCATCGTGAGGACCCCGTCATGAGCCGTCTCGTCGTCGCCTGCGTCCAGATGCGCTCCGGGCGCGATCCCGTCGCGAACCGCGAGGCCGCCGTCGCCGGCGTCACCGCGGCGGCGGACGCGGGGGCCGCCTACGTGCAGACGCCCGAGATGACCGGGCTGCTCGAGCGCGACAAGGCCGCGCTCTTCGACAAGATCCGCACGCAGGAGGAGGACGAGACCATCGCGGCGCTGCGCGCCGTCGCCCGCGCCCGCGCGCTCACCGTCCACATCGGCTCGCTCGCGATCCGCGTCGGCGACAAGGTGGCGAACCGCGCGGTGCTGATCGGGCCCGATGGCGAGATCGTCGCCACCTACGACAAGATCCACCTCTTCGACGTCGACCTGCCCAACGGCGAGACCTGGCGCGAGAGCGCGACCTACGTCGGCGGAGAGAGGGCCGTGCTGGCGCACACGCCGGTGGGCGCCATCGGGCTCTCGGTCTGCTACGACATCCGCTTCCCCTATCTCTACCGGGCCTATGCCGAGGCCGGCGCCGAGATCCTCACCGCGCCCGCGGCCTTCACCCGGCAGACCGGAGATGCGCATTGGCGCACGCTGACCCGTGCCCGCGCCATCGAGAACGGCGCCTTCCTCGTCGCCGCCGCCCAGGGCGGCCGGCACGAGGACGGGCGCGAGACCTATGGGCATTCGATCGTCGTCGATCCCTGGGGCCGGGTGCTGGCGGAGGGCAACTCCGAGCCGGGCCTGATCCTGGCCGAGATCGACCGCGAGGCCGTCGCCGAGGCGCGACGGCGCGTGCCGAGCCTGCGCCACGGCCGCCCGGCGCCGCTCGTGCAGGTCGGCGGCGATCCGGCCTGAAGGCGAGGGCGAGACCCGACGTGCGGCGGGCCGGCCATTGCCGAGCGCGGACAGCACGACCATTTATGATTCGTTCGCAGCCTCCCCTCATCCTGGTGTCATGATCCGCTACGCCCTGGCCTGCACGTCCGGCCATTCCTTCGAGAGCTGGTTCCCCTCCTCAGAGGCTTTCGAGGAGCAGGCGGCCGGTGGCCTCGTGGCCTGCCCGATCTGCGGGGCGACGCGGGTCGAGAAGCAGATCATGGCGCCGTCGGTCGCCCGCACCGACCGCGGGCCGCGGGACGTCGCACCGCACGTGGCGACCGAGACCGGATCGGCCGCGCCCGCCGCCCCGCCCGCGCCGGCTCACCCGGTACCCGCGCCGCCGGCACCGCCGGTCGCGCTCCTGTCGGAGGCGCAGCGCGAGATGCGCGAGGCGCTGCGCCGCCTGCGCGCCCACATCGAGGCGACGTCCGAGAACGTCGGCCGCGCCTTTCCCGACGAGGCCCGCCGCATTCACGCGGGCGACGCCCCGGAGCGTGCCATCATCGGGCAGGCCGATCGCGACGAGATCGCCGAGCTGCTCGAGGAGGGCGTCCCCATCGCCCCGCTGCCGATCCTGCCCGACGAGCGCAACTGAGCGGGCGCGTACACGGCTTGCATTTTTCGCCCGGAAGGCCATAATCCGGGTTTCCCGCGTGGCATGCGCTTCGCGGGCCGTCTGCCGCTTCCCGCTCGCGGCCGGCTGGAGCCGGATCAGGCTCCGATCCCGGGTCCCTTCGGCCCGCTTGCGCCTCGGCTCGTTCGCTCATCCGAGTCCGGCCGCCCGGCATCCGCCGGGAGCGCGAGACCGTCATCGATTCGTCGGCGCCGCGGCGCCGCGCAACACGAGGAGAGAGTTTTTGCAGGTACTCGTTCGCGACAACAACGTCGACCAGGCTCTGCGCGTGCTCAAGAAGAAGATGCAGCGCGAAGGCGTCTTCCGCGAGATGAAGAAGCGCCGCTCGTTCGAGAAGCCCTCCGAGAAGCGCGCCCGCGAGAAGGCCGAGGCCGTGCGCCGCGCCCGCAAGATCGCGCGCAAGCAGGCCCAGCGCGAGGGGCTGCTGCCCGTGCGCAAGAAGGCCGCCGCCCCCGGTCGCCGTTGAGGCGACGCGCCTGCGACGAGCACCACGTCGTCCCGCCGGCCCGGCCGGCGGCGCGGCGGCAGGGCTCCTAGGCAGAGCTCGCAGGCAGAGCCTCGAGGCGCGGCTCAGCCCGCCGGCCGCTCCGCGAACGCCATGTAGTTGACGGCGGTGTCGCGGGAGAGGCCCCATGCGTCCTTCAAGGGATTGTAGGTCACGCCCGTGACCTCGCGCACGGCGAGCCCGCCGGCGCGCATCGACGCCTGCAGCTCGTCGGGCGCGACGAACTTGTCCCACTCGTGCGTGCCCTTGGGCAGCCAGCCGAGCACGTATTCCGCGCCGACGATGGCGAGCCCCCAAGCCTTGAGCGTGCGGTTGAGCGTCGCCATGAACAGGAGCCCGCCCGGCGCCACCGCCTGCGCACAGGTGCGCACGAAGGCGTCCGGGTCCGGCACGTGCTCCACGACCTCCATCGAGATCACAACGTCGAAGCGCTCCCCGCGCGCGACCACCGCCTCCACCGTCTCCTGGGCGTAGCCCACGGGCACGCCGGAGCGCTCCGCGTGCAGGCGCGCCACCTCGACGTTGGTCGGCGCCGGGTCGAGCCCGCGCGCCTGCGCGCCGAGCCTCGCCAGCGGCTCGGTCAGCAGCCCGCCGCCGCAGCCGACGTCGAGCAGGGTGAGCCCGTCCAGCGGCGTACCGCCCATCGGGTCGCGCCCGAAATGGCTGGCGACGTGGTCGCGGATGTAGGCGAGACGCACCGGGTTGAACTTGTGCAGCGTGCGCATCGGCCCCTTCGGGTCCCACCAGGTGCGCGCGATCTTCTCGAAGCGGGCGACCTCCTGCGGGTCGACGGCGGCGGCTTGCGTGTCCACGTGCGTCTCGTCGTGTGCGGCGGAACTCATCGGCGGGACCTCCTCGGGCGTCACCGCGCCTCGTCTCGCCCGCACGCCCGACGCGGTCAAGGGCGTGCCGGACCCGCGCAGGGGCCGGAAGCCTCGGTCAGGAGAAGTCGCAGGCGATGCCCTTGATCTCCCAGTCGGCGTAGCGCACGGGCTCGAGCCCGCCGCGCCCGGCCTTCTCGGGCTCGGCGGCGATCTCCGCCGCGCGGGCGTCGATCGCCGCGCGGCGCGCCGCGGCCTCCTCCAGCGCCCGGCGCGCGGCCGGGGAGAGGGCCTTGCCGGGGGCGGCCCCCGGCAGCTCCGCCGCCCGGTCCTGCGCCGGCACCTCTGTCCGCTCCTCGGCCTGCGCCTCGATCGGTCCGTCGGTCGCGTCCTGCATGCTCGCCACTCGCCTCGTGTCCCGGTTCGCCCGACGCCGCCGCCCGGCGCGACGGCGCCGGGGCGTTGGCGGAACCGGTCGGTCGTTCCCACATTCTCGCTCGGTCCCCTATATAGGGCCACGCCCTTGGGGGTACACCGCGATGAACGTCGTCAAGACCGCCCTGCTCCTCGCCGCGCTCACCGCGCTGTTCGGCGTCGTCGGCTATTGGCTCGGCGGCTCCGGCGGCATGCTGATCGCGCTCGGCCTCGCCGCCGCGACGAACCTCTACGCCTGGTGGAATTCCGACCGGCTGGCGCTGAAGGCCCACGGCGCCCGGGAGGTGGACGCGGGCACGGCGCCCGAGCTCGTCGGCCTCGTCGCGGACCTCGCCCGGCGCGCCGAGCTGCCGATGCCGAAGGTCTACCTGATCGACAATCCCCAGCCCAACGCCTTCGCCACCGGCCGCAACCCGGAGAACGCCGCCGTGGCGGCGACGACGGGCCTCCTGCGCGCGCTCTCGCGCGAGGAGGTCGCCGCCGTGATGGCGCACGAGCTCGCCCACGTGAAGAACCGCGACACGCTGATCATGACGGTGAGCGCGACGCTGGCCGGGGCGCTCGCCACGCTGGCGCAGTTCGGCTTCCTGTTCGGCGGGCGCGAGCGCCAGAACCCGCTCGCGCTCATCGCGATGATGATCCTCGCCCCGATCGGCGGCATGATCGTGCAGATGGCGATCTCCCGCGCCCGGGAATACGAGGCGGACCGCATCGGCGCGGAAATCTGCGGCAACCCGCTCTGGCTCGCCTCGGCGCTGGAGAAGATCGCCGGCGGCGTCTCGCGCACCGTGAACCAGGACGCGGAGAACCACCCGGCCACGGCGCCGCTCTTCATCGTCAACCCCCTGAAGGGGGGTGCCATCGACGGCCTGTTCTCGACCCATCCGGCCACGGGGAACCGCGTCGCCGCCCTCGTCGCCCTGGCCCGCGAGGCGGGCATCGGGCCGGGGACCGCCGCCGCACGAGGGGCCGCTCCGGGGGCCGCTGCGCCTCGGGTCGGGCGGCGCTCGCGCGGGCCGTGGGGATGAGGTAGACGGATCGGCCCGCCGCCTCGCGGACGGGATCGATCGCGCGAATCGCAGGAGGACACCTGATCTTGGCGGATACCCAGCCGGGCCTCGGCGCACGCCGGCTCGCCTTCGAGGCGCTTGAGGAGACCCTGAGGGCGCGCCGCGCCGTCGACGACGTGCTCGCCGCCCGGGCACCCGCGGCGGCGCTCGACGCGCGCGACCTCGGCCTCGCCCGCGCCATCGCCGTCACCGCGCTGCGGCGGCTCGGCACGATCCGCGCCGCGATCGCCGAACGTCTGGCGGCGCCCGTGAGCGATCCGCGGCTCGAGGCGCTCCTCGTCGTCGGGGCCGCGCAGGTGCTGTTCCTCGACGTGCCGGACCACGCCGCGGTGGGCACCGCGGTCGATCTCGCCCGCGAGGAGAAGCGGCTCGCGCGGGCGAGCGGGCTGATCAACGCCGTCCTGCGCCGGATCGCGCGCGAGCGCGACGCCATCCTCGCCGACGCCGAGGCGGACCCGATGCGTGACGTGCCGGACTGGCTCGCCGTGCGCTGGCGGGCCGCCTGGGGCGAGGAGACGGCGGCGCTCGTCGCCCGCGCGCACCGAAGCGAGGCGCCTCTCGACCTCACGGCGAAGAGCGACGCGTCGGCCTGGGCCGAGCGGCTGGAGGCGCGCCTCCTGCCGACGGGAACGCTACGGGTCGGCGCCCGCGCGCCGGTGCCGGAGCTGCCCGGCTACACCGAGGGCGCCTGGTGGGTGCAGGACGCCGCCGCTGCGCTGCCGGCGCGGCTCCTGGCCGCGCGCCCCGGCGAGCGCGTCGCCGACCTGTGTGCCGCGCCGGGCGGCAAGACGGCCCAGCTCGCCGCCGCGGGCGCGACGGTGCTGGCCGTCGACAGATCGGCCAAGCGTCTCGTGAGGCTCTCGGAGAACCTGGCGCGGCTCGGCCTCTCTGCCGAGACCCGGGCCGTCGACGCGCTGGCGCTGCAGTCCGACGAAGGCTTCGACGCCGTGCTGCTCGATGCGCCCTGCTCCTCCACCGGGACGCTGCGCAGGCATCCGGACGTCGCCTGGACGAAGAGCGATGCGGACGTGGCCAAGCTCGCCGTGCTGCAGGCGCAGCTCCTCGACAAGGCGGCGGCGCTGACCCGCCCCGGTGGGCGCCTCGTCTACTGCACCTGCTCGCTGGAGCCCGAGGAGGGCGAGGGCCAGGCGGCGGCCTTCCTCGCGCGGCATCCGGATTTCGCCCGCATGCCTGTGCGGGCCGACGAGATCGGCGGAGCCGCCGCGCTCGTCGATGCGGCGGGGGACCTGCGGGCGCTGCCGCATCTGGGGATCACGCCCGACGCGCCGGGCCTCGACGGATTCTTCGCGGCCCGCTTCGTCCGCAGCCCGGCGGGCGACGGGACCGCATGAGGCGAAACGCCGCGCGGGCAAAAAAGGACGGGCGCACCGGTCCCGGCGCGCCCGTCCTCTCGAGCTGTTTCGGCGGGCTTACTCCGCCGCCTCGACCTGCGGCCGCTCGCGGCCCTGCCGCTCGCGCTTGATCAGCTCGGCGGTGAGGAAAGCGATCTCGAGCGCCTGCTCGGCGTTGAGGCGCGGGTCGCAGTAGGTGTGGTAGCGATCCGAGAGGTCGGCGTCGCCGAGGCCGCGGGCGCCGCCGGTGCACTCGGTGACGTTCTTGCCGGTCATCTCGAGATGGATGCCGCCGGCATGCGTCCCCTCCGCCTGGTGGACGGCGAAGAAGTTGCGCACCTCCTGCATGATCCGATCGAACGGCCGGGTCTTGTAGCCCGAGCCCGCCTTGATCGTGTTGCCGTGCATCGGGTCGCAGGACCAGACCGGCGTGCGGCCGGCCTTCGTCACCGCGCGCACGAGGGCGGGCAGGTGGTCGAAGACCTTGTCGGCGCCGAAGCGGCAGATCAGCGTCAGGCGCCCGGGCTCGTTCTTCGGGTCGATGGCGTCCATCAGCCGCAGGAGATCGTCCGCCGCGAGCGAGGGGCCGCACTTGAGCCCGATCGGGTTCCTCACGCCGCGGGCGTATTCCACGTGGGCGTGGTCCGCCTGGCGAGTGCGGTCACCGATCCAGATCATGTGGCCCGAGGTGGCGTAGTAGTCGCCCGACGTGGAGTCGACGCGGGTGAGCGCCTCCTCGTAGCCGAGCAGCAGCGCCTCGTGGCTGGTGTAGAACTCGGTATTCTTCACCTCCGGATGACGATCCGCCTCGATGCCGATCGCCTTCATGAAGGCGATCGCCTCGGTGATGCGCTCGGCGACGTCGACGTAGCGCGAGCTCTGCGGGCTATCCTTGATGAAGCCGAGCATCCAGCGATGCGCGTTCTCGAGGTTGGCGAAGCCGCCGGTGGCGAAGGCCCGCAGCAGGTTCAGCGTCGCCGCCGACTGGCGGTAGGCGTCGAGCTGGCGCCGCGCATCCGGCCTGCGGCTCTCCGGCGTGAAGGCGATGTCGTTGACGATGTCGCCGCGGTAGCTCGGCAGCGTCACGCCGTCGACCGTCTCCTCGTCCGACGAGCGCGGCTTGGCGAACTGGCCGGCGACACGGCCGATCTTCACCACCGGGCACGAGCCCGCGAAGGTGAGCACCACGGCCATCTGCAGGAAGACTCGGAAGAAATCGCGGATGTTGTCGGCGGAATGCTCGGCGAAGCTCTCGGCGCAGTCGCCGCCCTGGAGCAGGAAAGCCTCGCCGCGGGCGACGGACGCGAGGCTCGCCTTCAGCTTGCGCGCCTCACCTGCAAAAACGAGGGGCGGAAACCCCGCGAGCTGACCCTCGACCTCGCGCAGCAGGTCCTGGTCCTCATAGGCCGGCACCTGCCGAATGGGCTTGCCCCTCCAGCTGTCGGGCGTCCAGCGCTCGCTCATCGTTCTCGCTCCTCGCTCATCGCGCGTCCCCGCGCGTCCGGTGTCGTCCTCGTGACGGGGTCCGCCCATGCCCGGGCGGAGCGGCCTTATAGCCGCTTTGCGACGCCGACGCGAGCCTCCGTCGTAGCCTTGCGTGGAACTATCGAGACACGCAACGATCTTGCGCTTCGCCGAGGCTATTTACAAGAGCGATCGCTCATACATATAAGATGGCGATGATCCAGGACGCCCCGCCTCGCCGCGGCCCCGGCCGCCCCGTCGACCCACGCGCTCGCGCCGCGCGCCGCGCGCACATCCTCGCGTCCGCCAGGCGCTGCTTCCTGGCGCGCGGATTCCACGCCGCGAGCACGGCCGACATCAGCCGCGAGGCGGGCATCAGCGTCGCCAACCTGTACCAGTACTTCCCGTCGAAGGAGGAGCTCGTCCTGGCGATGGTGGAGGAGGATCTCGCCGGTGATCTCGCCTTCTTCGCGCATCTGTTCGGCGGCGCCGACGGCTTCCTCGCCAGCGTCGAGGCCGCGCTCGCGGCCCTGGCGGAGGCGGGGCGAGAGCGAAGCGAGCTCGGCCTGCGCGCCGAGATCTTCGCCGAGGCGCTGCGCAACCCGCGCGTCCACGAGGCGCTGGCGCGCTCGCAGGAGAAGCTCCTCGCCGCCCTCGCCGAGCGTGTCGCGGCGGCCGTCGCCCGCCGCGAGATCGCGCTCGCCGACGGCGTCGCGGCGCGCGACGTCGCCGCCCTGCTGTTCACCCTGGCCGACGGCGTCTACTCCGCCGGCGGCCTCGACATCCTCGACGGGGCGCGCGCCGCACGCTGCACGCGCCTCCTCCTCGCCCGTGCACTGGCGTCGACCTGACCCGGGCCCTGCCCGCAGCCCGCTCGTGTCTTCGGAATGAGCGATGCCTCGCTTATAGAACCCAAGCCGCCCGACCCGGAGCCCCGCATGTCCCTCGTCGCCCCCGCCGAACACCCCGCCCGCGACCGCAGCATCGACGCCCTGCGCGGCTTCGCGCTGCTGGGCGTCGTCGTCGTCAACGCGCCCGTCTTCGCCATGCCGGTCGACGCGCTGCCGGCGATGGCGACGCTCACGGACCGGCTCGCCACCTGGGCGACGCTGGCCTTCGGGGCCGGCAAGTTCTTCCTGATCTTCTCGTTCCTCTACGGCTTCGGCCTCTCCGTCGCCCTCGATCGCGCCGCGCGCCCGGGCGGATCACCGGCGCCGCTGCGGCGGCGGCTCGCCGCCCTGCTCGTCATCGGCGCAGCGCACGCGACGCTGTTGTTCTACGGCGACATCCTGGTGCTCTACGCGATGCTCGGCGCCGCGCTCCTCGCCCTGCGCGCCGCGCCGCCACGACGGCTCGCGGCGATAGCCGCGACGAGCTTCGCCGTCGCGGTCTTCGCGCAGGCCGGGATCATCGCGCTCGCGCTGACGGAGACCGCGACCCACGGGGCGGTCGAGCGGATCGACGGTGTCGGCTATCTCGGTGCATTCGCAGACACGGTCGCGGCGCGGATCGCGGACCTGCCGAGCGCGATCGTCTTCCTCCTCGCCTTCAACGGCCCCGCCGCCTTCGCGATGGTGCTCGCGGGGCACCTGGCGCATCGCTCCGGCGCCTTCCCGCCGAGCCCGGAGCGCCTCGCCGCGTGGATGCGCCGGGCGCCGCTGGCGCTCGCGGCCGGCGGGCTCGCCGCCATGGCGGCCGCCGCGGC
>JBNPEA010000071.1:0-34535 GCA_051117315.1 Salinarimonas sp.
CAACCGCGCCCCGCGCCGCGCCAATCCCGGGCTCGAGGGCGAGGAGCGCTGGATCTGGCTGCGCCTCAAGCTGATCGCCGACGCCGGCCTCGTCGGCCTGCCCAACGCGGGCAAGTCGACCTTCCTCGCCGCCACCACCGCGGCCAGGCCGAAGATCGCCGACTATCCGTTCACGACGCTGCACCCGGGCCTCGGCGTCGTGCGCGTCGACGAGCGCGAGTTCGTGCTGGCCGACATCCCCGGCCTGATCGAGGGCGCCCACGAGGGCGCCGGCATCGGCGACCGCTTCCTCGGCCACGTCGAGCGCTGCCGCGTGCTTCTGCACCTCGTGGAGGGCACGAGCGAGCACGCGGGCAAGGCGTACAAGACGGTGCGCGGCGAGCTCGAGGCCTACGGCCACGGGCTCGAGGACAAGCCCGAGATCGTGGCGCTCTCCAAGGCGGACGCTCTCGATCCGGAGACGCTGAAGACGCAGAAGGAGCGCCTGCGCCGCGCCTGCGGGAAGACGCCGCTCGTGCTCTCGGCGGTCGCCGGCACGGGCGTCGAGGCGGCGCTGCGGCTCATCCTCGCCGAGGTCGGGACGGCGACCGAGGAGGAGCGGGCGGAGGCGGCGCCGGCGGCGGAGTGGCGGCCGTGATGCGTGGGACGGGTAGATCCGTCGTACCTTGACGCTCGGGTTGCAGGTGCGTATCCTCGGGACGGTGAGGGGAGGGCGCGATGGGTAGGGAGCTGAAGGTTCACAGCGATGCGGCGTACGACGCGGCGCACCGGCTCGCCGAGGAGACGGGCGAGAGCGTCGATACGGTGGTCGAGCAGGCACTTTGCGCCATGGCGCAGCGCCATGGCGCGCTGGCTCCGCGCGACGCGCGAGACGACTCCGAAGGAGCTGTCGCCGGCCCGGCCGATCTCACGTCGCAAAACTCTCCGAAAGACCTCGATCATCGCTCCGCTGACGCGATCATCGAGGCCGCCAGGAAAGACATCGCGGCGCGCCGCCGAGCGATGACAGTCGAAGGCGAGGACATCTTCTCGGAGGCGGCTATCGCCCGTCGCCGCGCGGAGCTGAACGCGTTGATCACCTGGGTCAATCGTGGTCACCCGTCCGAGGGCAGCTACGATCATGCCGACATGTACGACGAGAATGGCCTCCCCAGATGACGGACGGGTCGAGGGTGGCCGTCGACACGTCCGCCCTGGCAGCCATTCTCCTCGACGAGCCGGACCGTGTCCGTTTTGAGACGTGGCTCGAGCGCGCAGCCTGCATCATTGGTGCGCCGAGCCTCGTGGAGCTGTATCAGGTGGTCTCAACGCGGCGCGGCAACGACGAGGCCCTCGCCGCGATCACGGCGCTCAACGCCCTGCCCAAAGGCACCGTCGTCCCCATCGACGAAACCCACTTCCTCCGCGCCGCGGACGCGTTCCGCCGCTTCGGCAAGGGGCGCGACCACCCGGCGCGGCTGAACTTCGGCGATTGTCTCGCCTATGCCGTCGCCAGGCGGGCAGCCGCGCCGCTCCTGTACAAGGGCGGCGATTTCGGGCACACCGACCTGGCCTTCGCGCCAGGATCCGCCCCGTGACCGCCGCCGCACCCAACGCTCCCACGCACCCCCCCGCCCTCGCCTCCTACCGCCGCATCGTCATCAAGGTCGGCTCGGCGCTGCTGGTCGACCGCGCCCGCGGGCGGCTCAACGCCGCCTGGCTGGCGGCGCTGGCGGAGGACATCGCGGAGCTGCACGGCCGCGGGGCGGACGTGCTCGTGGTCTCCTCGGGCGCCATCGCCATGGGCCGCTCCGTGCTCGCGCTGCCGGCCGGGCCGCTGCGGCTGGAGGAGAGCCAGGCCGCGGCCGCCGTCGGGCAGATCGCGCTCGCCCGCGTCTGGGCCGAGGTGCTCTCCCATCACGGCATCACCGCGGGGCAGATCCTGGTGACGCTCGGCGACACCGAGGAGCGCCGGCGCTACCTCAACGCCCGCGCCACCCTGAAGAAGCTGCTCGAGATGCGTGCCGTGCCGGTCGTCAACGAGAACGACACGGTGGCGACGAGCGAGATCCGCTACGGCGACAACGACCGCCTCGCCGCCCGTGTCGCGGCGATGATCGGGGCTGACCTGCTGGTGCTGTTCTCCGACGTCGACGGCCTCTACACCGCGCCGCCGGCGAGCGACCCGAACGCCACGCACATCCCGGTCGTCGAGCGGATCGGGTCCGAGATCGAGGCGATGGCCGGCGGGGCGGCCTCCGAGCTCTCGCGCGGGGGCATGCGGACCAAGATCGAGGCCGCCAAGATCGCCACCGCGTCCGGCGCGGCCATGCTGATCGCCCATGGCGGGCCCAAGAATCCGCTACGCGCGGTGGAGGACGGCGCGCGCTGCACCTGGTTCTCGCCGCAATCCTCCCCCGAGCGCGCGCGCAAGACCTGGATCGCCGGAGCGCTCGAGCCCCGGGGTGTCCTCGTCGTCGACGCGGGCGCGGCGAAGGCCCTGCGCGCGGGGGCGAGCCTGCTGCCGGCGGGCGTCAAGCGCGTCGAGGGCGGCTTCGCCCGCGGCGACGCCGTGTGCGTGCGCGACGAGGCCGGGCGCGAGATCGGCCGCGGTCTCGTCGCCTACGACCGCGAGGACGCCGCGCGGATCGCCGGGCGCAAGACCGGCGAGATCGCGGCGATCCTGGGCTATCGCGGCCGCGACGCGATGATCCACCGCGACGACCTCGCCCTCGTCGGCGAGGGCTGATCCGCGCGCGTCTCCGCCCATTTGCCACCCCGCGCCCGCTTGACCGCACCGCCCCGGGCGCGCGACATCGTTCGCGTGCGCCGCGACGCGCGCGGATCCGGAGGCTGCCATGAAGACCAATGCCGGTCGCTTCTTCGAGGACTTCGCGCTCGGCGAGACGATCCGCCACGCGACGCCGCGCACGCTCACGGTGGGCGACCAGGCGCTCTACACCGCGCTCTACGGCTCGCGCTTCGCGGTCTCCTCGTCGGAGCATTTCGCCCGCTCGATCGGCTACGACCGCGCACCGCTGGACGACCTCCTCGTCTTCCACACCGTGTTCGGCAAGACCGTGCCCGACGTCTCCCTCAACGCGGTCGCCAACCTCGGCTACGCCGAGGGCCGCTTCCTCGCCCCGGTCTATCCCGGCGACACGCTGTGGGCGGTCTCCGAGGTGATCGGGCTCAAGCAGAGCTCGAACGGCGAGACCGGGGTCGTCTGGGTGCGCACCACGGGCTTCAACCAGGACGGCGCGCGGGTCCTGTCCTATTGCCGCTGGGTGCTGGTGCGCAAGCGCGACCCGGCCTCGCCCGCCCCCGAGCCGCACGTGCCGACGCTCGCCCCCGTCGTCGCCGCCGACGAGATCGCCCGCCACGCGCCGGAACTCACCATCGACAGCTACGACTTCGACCTCGCCGGCTCCGCCGACCGCTTCGACCACTACGCGCCCGGCGAGCGCATCGACCACGTCGACGCCATGACGGTCGAGGAGGCGGAGCATCAGCTCGCCACGCGCCTCTACCAGAACACGGCGCGGGTCCACTTCGACCAGATGGCGGCGGAGAAGGGCCGCTTCGGCAAGCGGCTGATCTATGGCGGCCACGTCATCTCGCTCGCCCGGGCGCTCTCCTTCAACGGCCTGGCGAACGCCTTCACCGTCGCCGCGGTCAATGCCGGGCGGCACGTCGCGCCGCTGTTCGCCGGCGACACCGTGAGCGCCTGGAGCGAGGTGATCGATACCTGCGCGCTCGTCGGGCGCGAGGACATCGGCGCGTTGCGCCTGCGCACGATCGCCGTGAAGAACCGCCCGAGCGGCGATCTCGCCGGGCCCGAGGGCGACGGCTACGCCGAAGGCGTGATCCTCGATCTCGACTACTGGGTGCTGATGCCGCGCTGACGCCGGGCCGAATCGATCGCATTCGACCCGAATCGGCCGGATTCCACACCAGTGCCGCAACCGAACGGAAAGCTTTTCGCGCTAGCCCTGAAGCCGGCGCGGCGCGCCGGCGTGCGCCGCCAGGACATTCGAGGTGCAGCCATGGCGCACAGGCACGGCCCGTTCTCCCGGCATCGGTTCCGGCTCTCCTTCGTCAAGCGGTTCCGCCGCGACGAGGAGGGCGTGACGGCGATCGAGTTCGCCTTCGTGGCGGTGCCCTTCTTCGCGCTGCTCTTCGCCATCCTGGAGGCGGCGCTGGTGTTCTGGACCCAGCAGGTGCTGGAGACGGCCGTCTCCGACGCGTCGCGGCGGCTGTACACCGGCCAGTTCCAGAGCGCCAACACGGCGGTCACCGATCCGGCCCAGCTGCAGACGGCCTTCAAGCAGGAGATCTGCGCGCGCGTCGTGGCGCTGTTCGACTGCGAGGGGACGCTGCGGGTCGATGTCCGCCGGTTCGGGAGCTTCGGCGACGTCACCTTCGGCTCGATGCTCGACGACGAGGGTGCCCTCGACGACGACGCCTTCGGCTTCCAGAACACCGGCGCCGGCGAGATCGTGGTCGTGCGCGCGGCCATCGACTACCCGGTCTTCACCACGATCCTGGACGGCTCGGGCGCCAACCTCCCCGACGGCCGTCGCCTGATCATGGCCTCGGCCGCCTTCCGCAACGAGCCGTTCGGCCAATGAGCGAGGACACGATGGCTTCCGACGTCCTCACCGTACGCGGCCTGCGCCGGCTCGCCCTGCGCTTCGCGCGCGCGCGTTCCGGCGTCGCCGCGATCGAGTTCGCCTTCGTCCTGCCGATCATGCTGGTCCTGTTCATCGGCATGTCGCAGGTGACGGTGGCGCTCAGCATGGACCGCAAGGTCACGCTGCTCGGCCGCACGGCCGCCGACCTCGTCGGCCGCGTGGGCACCGTCACGGTCGACGACCTGAACGGCATCATGCGCGCGGCCTCCGTCGTGCTCGAGCCCTACGACGATGCCGAGGTGTCGATCGTGCTCTCGAGCGTCGTCGTGCGCGATCCGGACGCCGGCGGACCGCAGCCGATGGCCGCGGAAGTCTGCTGGAGCCGCGCCAACGCCAACGGCACGGCGCGGACCCGGGGCACCGAGGTGCCGATCCCGGCGGGCTTCGACCAGGACGGCGCCTCCTTCATCATGGCGGAGATCCGGCTGCCCTACCGCCCGATCTTCAGCATGGACAACCTGTTCACCACCATCAACCTGTCGGACGAAACGGTCTGGCCCGTGCGCAACGCCGACCAGGTCGAGCTCGACGGCGTGGCACCCTGCTGACGGCGCGAGCCCCCACCCGAGCCCCCACCCGAGCCTCCGCCCCGAGTATCCGCCCCGAGTATCCGCCGTCAGCGGGTGCCGAACATGCGGTCGCCGGCGTCGCCGAGACCCGGGACGATGTAGCCGTGATCGTTGAGCCGCTCGTCGATGGCGGCGGTCCAGATCCGCACGTCCGGGTGCGCCTCCTGCATGCGCGCGACGCCCTCCGGCGCTGCCAGCAGGCAGACGAAGCGCAGGTCCCGCGCCCCGCGCCGCTTGAGCCTGTCGATCGCCGCGACCGCCGAGTTCGCTGTCGCCAGCAACGGGTCGAGCACCATGACCAGCCGGTCCGCCAGGTCGGATGGAGCCTTGAAGTAGTATTCCACCGCCTGCAGGGTCTCGGGGTCGCGGTAGAGCCCGATATGAGCGACGCGCGCCGAAGGCACGAGGTCGAGCATGCCGTCGAGGAAGCCCACGCCCGCACGCAGGATCGGCGCGAAGACGAGCTTCTTGCCGGCGATCTGCGGCGCCTGCATCGGAGCGATCGGCGTCTCCACGGTGACGTGCTCGAGCGGCAGGTCGCGGGTGACCTCGTAGCACAGGAGCATCCCGATCTCGTTGAGGAGCTGGCGGAAGCCCTTGGTGGAGCGCTCCTTGGCGCGCATCAGCGTCAGCTTGTGCTGGACCAGGGGGTGATCGACGACCGTGACGCCCTGCATGGTGCGCGCTCCTCATCTCGACGGCATGGCGCCCGGTCTCCCGGGCCTCGGCTCGTTCCTAGCCGATGGCGCCCGGTATGGGAACGCGCGTATGCTCGCCGCGACCGGAGGAAGCGCGGCCGCAACCCTCACGGCGCTGCGGCGTTGCGGTCGAACCGAGCGCTGCGCGGGCGGGCGGGTGGACGGGAAGGATCGACAACCATGGCGAACGAGGTCCATCTCGACCGGGCGAGCGCTCCGGAGCATCGGCGACCCGGCTTCGGCGCACGCCTCGCCGGCGTCGTGCCGGCTCTCTTCGGCATCTGCGCCCTGCTCCTCCTGGCCACCGTCCCGGCCGTCGCCGAGCCGGCGCGCACGACCGCCGACCTGAATCTGCGCGAGGGACCGGGAACCCGGTACCGCGTCATCGCGGCGATGCCGCGCGGCAGCCTCGTGGACGTGCGCGCGTGCACGGACGCCTGGTGCGAGGTGGGCTATCGCGGCCGCGTCGGCTGGGCGAGCCGGCGCTACCTGCGCATCGGGGCCGTGCCGGTGCGCCCCGCCCCCGCGCCGGTGCGGCCCGCGCCGGAGCGCGTCCCGCTCTTCCCGCCCTTCCTCGGCGAGGGGCCGCTCCGGCCGGCGCCCGCGGTGTGCAGCGCACGCCGGGTGCGCTGGCTGATCGGCGAACGGGCGACCGAACGACGCCTCGAGGCGGCTCTCGAGGCGTCGGGCGCGCGACGGCTGCGGGTGGAGGAGCCGGGGCGCTTCTACACCCAGGATTTCC
The DNA here is from genome assembly GCA_051117315.1 of Salinarimonas sp. Lineage (GTDB taxonomy): Bacteria > Pseudomonadota > Alphaproteobacteria > Rhizobiales > Beijerinckiaceae > Salinarimonas. Next base: position 6,683 of record JBNPEA010000071.1, read on the forward strand.
GGCCCGACCGGCTGACCGTCGAGGTGGACCGGCGCGACGTCGTCGTCGACGTCGCCTGCCGCTGACGCGTCCGCGCCGCGGCCCTCATTCGGCGGCGGCGCGCTCGACCAGCGGCACGCCGAGCGTGAAGCTCAGCCCCTCGGGATCGAAGCGCATCTCGACGTCCGATCTCAGCTGCCCGCCCAGCATGTGGCGCAGGAGCCGCGTGCCGAAGCCCTGGCGCGTCGGCGGCGTCACCGGTGGCCCGCCGCGCTCGATCCATGACAGCCGCAGCGAGCGGCCGCCGTCGGTCGTCTCGACCGACCACTCCACCCGCAGCGTGCCCGTGGGCGTCGACAGGGAGCCGTACTTGACCGCGTTCGTCGCCAGCTCGTGCGCGGCCATGCCGATGGAGAGCGCCACGTCCGACGGCAGCGCCACGTCCGGTCCCCGCATGAGCACGCGTGACGCCCCCTCCACCGCGCCCGGGCCCGGCTCGTAGGGCGCGAGCTCCGCCACCAGCAGGTCGCGCAGGGGAATGACGCCCCAGGCGTTCTCGGTGAGCAGCGTGTGCGTGCGCGCCAGCGAGACGATGCGCGCGTTGAAGGCCTCGCGGAAGGCGGCGATGTCCGTCGCGGTGCGGGCGGTGGCGTTGGCGATGGCCTGGACCGTGGCGAGCGAGTTCTTCACGCGGTGGTGCAGCTCGCGCACCATCAGCGTCTGGCGCTCCTCGGCGCGCTTGCGCTCGGAGATGTCGGTGGCGACGCAGACGAGCCCCGAGACCCGCCCGCGCTCGTCGCGCATCGGTGTCTTCGAGACGAGGAAGGTGCGCCTCGCGCCGCCCGGTCCCGCCCAATCTTCCTCGATGGCGCGCCCCTCGCCGGCGTCCATCACGGCCATGTCGGCGGCGAAGCCGGCGATGCCCGCCTTCGGTGTCGCGGCCGGGCCGGCCTCGCCGACGAGCGCCGCCGGCTCCGCGCCGATGAGCCGGGCGAGCGCCGGGTTGACGAAGGCGAAGCGGCCCTTGGCGTCGCGCACCCAGATCGGGTCCGGCGCCGTCTCGCCGATGACGTGCAGCAGGTCCACCGCCCGGCGCAGCTCCTCCTCGGCCCGGCGCTCGTCGGTGACGTCGAGATGGACGCCGATCACGTGCTCGGCGCGGCCGCGCGCGTCGCGCTTGATCAACGCGCGCGAGGCGACGAAGCGGATCTCGCCGGACGGCCGCACCACCCGGAACACCGTGCGATAGGGCCGATCCTCCGCGATCGCGGCGGCGAGCGCCTGCTGGATCTCGGCGCGGTCCTCCGGCAGCACGAACTGCAGCCAGTCCGCCTGCAGCGCGAGCGCCTTCGGCTCGACGCCGAAGATCTCGGCGGTGCGCTCCGACACGACGCACTGGCCGGTCTCGAGCGCGACGTCCCACGAGCCGAGCCGGCCGGCCTCGATCGCAAGCCGCAGGCGCTCCTCGCTCTCGCGCAGGGAGGCGCCAGCCCGCTCGCGCTCGGTGGCGTCGAGCGCCGCGGCGGCGAGGCGCGCGGCGCCGCCGTCCGCGTCGCGCAGGGGCGCGATCTGCAGGTCGAGCACGACGCGCGTGCCGTCCTCGCGCGACACCTCGACGTCGGTGCGGGGCGCACCGCCGGCGGCCGCCTCGCGCACGAGCCCGCGCAGCGCCGCGCGCGCGGGCGCCTGGTCGCTCCAGTGGAAGATCTCCCACAGCTTGCGTCCGACGACCTCCCGACGCGTGCGCCCGACGGCGCGCAGCGGCGCCCGGTTGATGTCGACGAGCGTGCCGTCCGGCTCGAGCACGGCGACGAGCGCGATCAGGTTGTCGAGCATCTCGTGCAGCCGCCGCTCGGAGCGGGCGAGGTCGGCGGAGCGGTCGCGCAGGTCGCGCGCGGCCTGGGCGAGCGCCTCGCCGACCTCGTTGGCCTCCCGCACCGAGGTGACGACCGGGTCCGGCGTCTCGCCCAGCCCGACGAGCCGCGCCATGCGGCGCACGCGGCGGATCGAGGCGGCGGCGCGCCGCCCGAACAGGGCCGCGAGCCCGCCCGCGAGGCCGGCCAACGTCAGCCCCAGGACCGCGAGCGTGCCGAGCATCGCCCGCGCGGAGGCCGAGGCGACGCTCTCGGGCACGAACGCGAGCACGGTCCATTGCCCCAGGCGGGTGCGGGCATGGCCGAACAGGCTGGGCACCCCGTCCAGGGTCGTCGCGTGGAAGACACCCGGCCCGCCCGCCGTGCGCGCGAGCAGGGTCTCGGGCGCCTCGAAGCCGACGAAGTCCGCATGATCCAGCGAGCGCGCGAGCACCACCGCGCGCCGATCGAACAGGGCGGCGACCAGCGGAGGGCGGATGTTCAGGCCCTCGAGCAACGCGCCGCTCGGCAGCGCGATGCTGACGAGGGCCGGCGTCGTCCCGTCGACGAGCGTGCGCGCGTTCACGGCGACGATCGGCTCCATGGGCGCGTCGCCGCCGGCGCGGATCAGGTCCGAGACGATGGCGCCGCTCGGGGACAGCCGCTCCCAGGCATAGGCCGCGTCCGGCGCGGCGGGACGCACGCCGCGGGGCAGCCGCGTGTCGAGCAGGCGTGCACCGTCGCGGGTGGTGACGAGGACGGCCGCGTCGACCGAGCCGATCGCCGCGATGGCGCGGTCGGCGAAGATGTCGAGGCGCCCCTCGTCCAGCGCCGGATCGGTGGCGAGCGCCCGAGCGGCCGCTGCGAGGCCGGCGAGCTCGCGGTCCACCGCGGCGGCGATCTCGACCGCGCGGCTCACGGCCGCACGCTCGAAGCGCGCCTCCTCCGCCTGCGTCACCCACCACATCAGGATGGCGACGAAGACGAACACCGGCGCCGTCAGTGCCGCCGCGAAGACGGCGAGATGCCAGACCAGCGGGCGGCCGTGCGGTGTCGCGCTTCCCGCTGCGCTCAAGCTGTCCCCCGTGTCGCTCGGTCCCCGAACCCCGCCCCCGATTTCCTTGGGGCACCATGCGGGCCGACGCCCCGATTTGCAACGGGGCGTCCCGGCGCCGAGAGCCGTCCGCGACCCGCCGCCTCATCAGAAAGTCTAGACTTGCTCACCCGGATGCCGCGGGTACTAATAGGCTCACAAAACCGAGAGAACGCGGGCAGCCGCGCATCCGGAGAGGGAACACGAGCGTCCGAAAAGGCGAAAAATCGCCGCGGACGTCCACAGAGGGAGAAGCCCGTGACGACGGCAGACGCCGCGCGCGAGGACACGTTTCCGAAGCTCGTCGCACGCAACGCCCGCGTCCGGCCGCGCCGCACCGCATTCCGCCACAAGGACCTCGGCATCTGGCAGTCCTGGGACTGGGGACGCGTGCACGACGCGGTGCGCGGGCTCGCGGCCGGGCTGCACGGGCTCGGCGTCCGCAAGGGCGACAAGATCGCGATCGTCGGCGCCAACCGGCCGCGCCTCTACTGGGCCATCGCCGCGGCGCAGTGGATCGGCGCCGTGCCCGTGCCGGTCTACGCCGACTCGGTCGCCGAGGAGATGGCCTACGTGCTCGCCCACGCCGAGGTCGTCACCGCCGTGGTGCAGGACCAGGAGCAGGTCGACAAGCTCCTGTCCGTCTCCGAGCAGGTGCCGACGCTCGGCCACGTGCTCTACGACGAGCCGCGGGGCCTGCGCGACTACGACCATTCCCGCCTGCATCCGCTGACCGAGTTCATCGCCGAGGGCGAGGCGCGGCTCGAGCGCGACGCGGACCTCGCCCGCGTGATCGACGAGGCCCTCGCCGCCGGCGCGGGCGCGGATCTCGCGATCATCCTCTACACCTCGGGGACGACGGGCCGGCCCAAGGGGGTGATGCTCACCCACGACAACGTGCTCGCCGCCGCCCGCATGGGCTGCGACTTCGACAAGCTCGACGAGACCGACGAGATCATCGCCTACCTGCCGCTGGCCTGGGTCGGCGACCACATCTTCTCCTACGCCCAGGCGATCCTGGCGGGGCTGTGCGTCAACTGCCCGGAGAGCCAGGAGACGATCGTCGAGGACCGGCGCGAGATCGGCACCACCTACGCCTTCGCGCCCCCGCGCGTGTTCGAGAACATGCTGACGCTCACCATGGTGCGCATGGAGGACGCCGGGCGGCTCAAGCGGGCGATGTTCAAGTACTTCATCGACCACGCGGGCAGGGTCGGCGAGCGGATCCTCAACGGCGAGAGCGTCGGCGCCTGGGATCGCGCGCTCTACGCGCTCGGCGACGTGCTCGTGTATGCGCCGCTGCGCAACCGCTTCGGCCTCACCGACATCAAGGTCGGCTACACCGCAGGCGAGGCGATCGGGCCGGAGATCTTCCGCTTCTACCGGTCGATCGGCGTCAACCTGAAGCAGCTCTACGGGCAGACGGAGGCGTCGGTCTACGTCACCATGCAGCCCGACGGCGAGATCCACGCAGACACGGTGGGCCGGCCGGTGCCGGGCGTCGAGATCAAGATCGACGACAACGGCGAGGTGCTGTTCCGCTCCCCGGGCGTGTTCCAGGCCTACTACAAGGACCCCGACAAGACCGCCGAGACCAAGACGCCGGACGGCTTCGTACGCTCGGGCGACGCCGGCTTCTTCGCCGACAACGGGCACCTGAAGATCATCGACCGGGCCAAGGACGTCGGCAAGCTGAACGACGGCTCGCTGTTCCCGCCGAAATACGTCGAGAACAAGCTCAAGTTCTACCCCAACATCAAGGAGGCGGTCGCCTACGGGCACGAGCGCGACTACGTCGCGGTGTTCGTCAACATCGACCTCACCGCCGTGGGGAACTGGGCCGAGCGCAACAACGTCATCTACGCCTCCTACCAGGAGCTGGCGCAGAACGCCCGAGTCTACGAGATGATCGCCGGCCACGTCGACGAGGTGAATCGCTCGCTCGCCGCCGAGCCGATGATGGGCGGCGCCCAGATCAAGCGCTTCCTGATCCTGCACAAGGAGCTCGACGCCGACGACGGCGAGCTAACACGCACCCAGAAGGTGCGCCGCGGCTTCATCGCCGAGCGCTACAAGCCGCTGGTGGACGCGCTCTACGACGGCTCGACCGAGGCCGACATCAAGACCGAGGTGACCTTCGAGGACGGCCGCAAGGGCGTCATCGCCGCCCGCGTCGTGATCCGCGACATGGAGCTCCATCCGGTCGAGGGCGCCGCCCCGATGAAGGAGGCGGCGGAATGACGATGCCTTCTGAGGAAATCGCGTCCGGTGCTGCCGCGCGGCCGACGACGCCCGCCACCCGCTCCCCTCTCCCTGGTGGAGAGGTGCTGGGGGTGTGGGGCGTGCCGGATGTTCACCTTGGTCGATGCAGGCCGTCGCGAACCTCGCGGCACGTCCCGACGCCCCACACCCCCGACCCCTCTCCACCAGGGAGAGGGGAGACCGTTGCGGCCGCCATCGACGGCGCCGCGCCGCCTGTGACGGTCGCGTCGCGCCCCGCGCTGCCCGAGGAGACCGCTCGATGAGCGCCAACCCCGCCCATTCCTTCGCCGCCGGCGATGCGCTGGAGGAGACCACGCCGTCCCCGTCCGCCGGGGCGCCCGCCGCCCGCGCCCGCAGCGACGAGGTGCTCCTCGCGGTGGAGAACGTCTCGCTGGGCTTCGGCGGGGTGAAGGCGCTCGCCGACGTGTCGTTCGACATCCGCAAGGGCGAGATCCGCGCCATCATCGGCCCCAACGGCGCCGGCAAGACCTCGATGCTCAACTGCATCAACGGCTTCTACCACCCGACCGAGGGCCGCATCACCTTCCGCGGCAAGACCCGCCCGAAGATGCGCCCGCACGAGGCGGCGGCCGGCGGCATCGCCCGCACCTTCCAGAACGTGGCGCTGTTCAAGGGGATGTCGACGCTCGACAACATCATGACCGGGCGCTCGCTGAAGATGCGCGCCAACATCTTCTGGCAGCTGGTGCGCTTCGGCCCCGCCACGCGCGAGGAGGTGGAGCATCGCCGCAAGGTCGAGGACATCATCGACTTCCTGCAGATCCAGCACATCCGCAAGACGCCCGTGGGCAAGCTGCCCTACGGCCTGCAGAAGCGCGTCGAGCTCGGCCGCGCGCTCGCCATGGAGCCGGACCTGCTGCTCCTCGACGAGCCGATGGCCGGGATGAACCTCGAGGAGAAGGAGGACATGTCGCGCTTCATCCTGGACGTGAACCAGGAGTTCGGCACCACGATCGCGCTGATCGAGCACGACATGGGCGTCGTGATGGACCTCTCCGACCGCGTGGTCGTGCTCGAGTACGGCCGCAAGATCGCCGACGGCACGCCCGACGAGGTCAAGGCGAACCAGGCCGTCATCGACGCCTATCTCGGCGTCCCGCACTGAGGAGCGACGCGTTTCCATGGACCTCCTCTCGCAGATCTTCGTCGAGCCCTTCGCGCTCATGGTCGAGATGCCCGATCTCCTGGTGCAGACGCTCTGGGAGGGCTTCGTCTCGGGCGTGCTGTATGCGCTGATCGCGCTCGGCTTCGTCTTGATCTTCAAGGCGTCGGGTGTCTTCAACTTCGCCCAGGGCATCATGGTCGTGTTCGCGGCCCTCACGCTGGTCGGCTTCTACGCCATGGGCGTGCCGGCGATCGTGGCGCTGGTGCTCGCGGTCGCGGTCATGTTCGTGCTCGCCTGGACCGTGGAGCGCGTGGTGCTGCGCCCGCTCGTGAACCAGCCCGACATCATCCTGTTCATGGCCACCTTCGGCCTGACCTACTTCCTGATCGGCTTCGGCGAGCTCGTCTTCGGCGGCGAGCCCAAGCAGATGATCACCGACGAGCTGATGCTGCCCACCGGCGCGAGCGACTTCGACCTGGCCGGCGGCTACGTGCGCATCCAGCACCTCGACATCGCCGCCGCGCTGATCGCTTCCGTCATGATCGCGACGCTGGGCATCTTCTTCTCGAAGACGCGCATCGGGCGGGCGCTGCGCGCGGTGGCGGACAGCCACAAGGCGGCGCTCTCGGTGGGCATCTCCTTGAACCAGATCTGGGTCATCGTCTGGTTCGCGGCGGGCATCGTCGCGCTGGTGACGGGCATCATGTGGGGCGCGCGCTCGGACGTGTCCTTCGCGCTGCAGATCATCGCCTTGAAGGCGCTTCCGGTGCTGATCCTCGGCGGCTTCACCTCGATCCCCGGCGCCATCGTGGGCGGGCTGATCATCGGCATCGGCGAGAAGCTCGGCGAGTTCTACTGGGGCCCGATCATCGGCGGCGGCATCGAGAGCTGGTTCGCCTATGTCATCGCGCTGATCTTCCTGCTGTTCCGGCCGCAAGGGCTGTTCGGCGAGAAGATCATCGAGCGGGTCTGACCCTCCCCAGTGGGGGAGGGAACGGCTCGCGCAGCGAGCCCGGGGTGGGACCCGTGCGGTCTCCCGCAGCCTTTCCCTTGGGGGAGGAGAAACAGGTGAGGAAACGGTCGTGATCTATCGCGAGTCGGGACAATACAAGACCAGCTACGAGGCCGACCGGGCGATCTTCCCGCTCAAGCAGGATCGCATCGGCATCGCCGTGATCATCGCGGCCGCCTACGCCGCGGGCATGTTCGGCTCGGACTTCCTGCTCCAGGCGGTGCTGATCCCGTTCCTGATCTTCTCGCTCGCGGCGATCGGGCTCAACATCCTGGTGGGCTATTCCGGCCTCCTGTCGCTGGGCACCGGCGCCTTCATGGGGGTGGGCGCCTACGCCTGCTACAAGCTGATGACGGCCTTCCCGGAGGTGAACGTCGTCGTCTGGATCCTGATGTCGGGGTTCTTCTCGGCGGCGGTGGGCGTGTTCTTCGGACTGCCCTCCCTGCGCATCAAGGGCTTCTATCTCGCGGTGGCGACGCTCGCGGCGCAGTTCTTCCTGCAATGGTGCTTCAACCGGATCCCCTGGCTGTACAACTACAACATCTCCGGAGCGATCGAGGCACCGCTGACGACGCTGTTCGGCGTGCCGATCACCGGAGCCACCGCCACCGCCGAGGCGCGGTACTTCGTGGTGCTCACCCTCGTGATCGGCCTCACGTGGCTCGCGTCGAACCTGGTGCACGGCCGCATCGGCCGGCAATGGATGGCGATCCGCGACATGGACATCGCCGCCGAGCTCATCGGCATCCGCCCGCTCCACGCCAAGCTGATGGCCTTCGCCTGCTCGTCCTACTTCGTGGGCGTGGCAGGGGCGATGCTGGTGTTCCTCTGGTATGGCGGGGCGGAATACAACGTCTTCAACATCGACCAGTCGTTCTTCATCCTGTTCATGATCATCATCGGCGGGCTCGGCTCGCTGATCGGGTCGTTCATGGGCGCGGCCCTGATCTTCATGCTGCCGATCGGGCTCGGCATCGTCCTGCCGGCGATCACCGCGCCCTTCGGGCTGACGGTGGATGCCGCGACGATCGAGCACCTGCGGTTCATGATCGTGGGCGCGCTGATCATCTTCTTCCTGATCGTCGAGCCGCACGGCCTCGCGCGGCTCTGGCAGATCGGCAAGCAGAAGCTCCGGGTCTGGCCGTTCCCGTACTGAGAACGGCGGGAGCGAACGCCAGGGGACCCGGGCGACAAGAGGGAACGGGCCGGATGTCCGGCATCGAAGAAAGAGGAAAGGGAGGACAGGAAGCCATGTCGTTTCGCAACCTGACCATCGGCACGCTCGCCGCGGCGATCGTGGGCTCCGGGGCGCTCGTCGTCCCCGCGAGCGCGCAGGAGGAGGGGATCTACATCCCGCTCCTGACCTACCGCACCGGCGCCTTCGCCGGCTCCGGCATCCCGATCGCGGACGGGATGCACGACTACCTGACCATGCTCAACGAGCGTGACGGCGGCATCGGCGGCGTGCGGCTGATCGTCGAGGAGTGCGAGACCGGCTACGCGACGCCGAAGGGCGTGGAGTGCTACGAGTCGGTACGCTCCAAGAACCCGGTCGTGGTGAACCCCTACTCGACGGGCATCACCCTCCAGCTGATCCCCCGCGCGGCGGTCGACCAGGTCCCGGTCCTCTCCATGGCCTACGGCCTCTCGGCCTCCGCCGACGGCGAGACCTTCCCGTGGGTGTTCAACCCGCCGGTCACCTACTGGGACGGCGCCTCCGTCTTCGTGAAGCACATCGCCGAGCGCGAAGGCGGTTTCGAGAACCTCGCCGGCAAGACGGTGGGCCTCCTCCACCTCGATGCGCCCTACGGCCGCGAGCCGATCCCGGTGCTGGAGGCGCTGGCGGAGGAGCACGGCTTCGAGCTGAAGCTCTACCCCGTCGCCGCGCAGGACATGCAGAACCAGGGTTCGGTGTGGCTCAACGTGCGGCGCGACCGGCCGGACTACATCTACCTGCAGGGCTGGGGCGCGATGAACCCCACCGCCGTGCGCGAGGCGATCCGCACCGGCTTCCCGATCGAGAACATGATCGGCGTCTGGTGGGCCGGCGGTGACGAGGACGCGCGCGCCGGCGGTGCCGATGCGGCGGGCTACAAGGCTCTGTCGTTCAACGGCGCGGGTGCCGACTTCCCCGTCATGCAGGACATCATCACCCACGTCCACGACAAGGGCCTGTCGCAGTTCCCGCGCGAGCGCGTCGGCGACATGCTCTACAATCGCGGCATCTACAACTCGATGCTGATCGCCGAGGCGATCCGCACCGCGCAGGAGATCACCGGCAACGCCGTCGTCACCGGCGAGGACGTCCGTCGCGGGCTCGAGAACCTGAGCGTCACCGAGGAGCGTCTCGCCGAGATGGGCATGACCGGCTTCGCCGCGCCGCTCAACGTCACCTGCGAGAACCATTCGGGCAACCACGACGTCTTCGTGGCCGAGTGGGACGGCGAGAAGTGGACGGTCGGCCAGGACTGGATGTCGCCGATGACCGACCGCGTGCGCCCGCTGATCCTCGCCGCGGCGCAGGAATACGCGTCGGCCAACGCCGGCTGGCCGCAGCGCACCGAGACCTGCGACAATTGATGTCGCTCTCCCTCCCCATCGGGGAGGGGAATGCTCGCGAAGCGAGCTCAGGGGTGGGGTCCGTCGCCCGATCATCGGGCGCCGGTTTCGGCTTCACCGAACACGCCTCCGGCGTGCCCCATCCGGCACCGGGCTTCGCCCGGTGCCACCTTCCCCTACAGGGAAGGAGAGACGAGCGCCCCGCACGCGGGACGCTCACCCCTCATCACCTCCGAAGAGCCCGCCCGATGACCGCACTCGCCACCCCCGCCCCGACCGAGACCCCGGCTCCCGCCGCGGCGACGCCGATCCTGTCGGTGAACAACATCGAGGTGATCTACGACCACGTCATCCTGGTCCTGAAGGGCGTCTCGCTGACCGTGCCGACGCGCGGCATCGTCGCGATCCTCGGCGCCAACGGCGCGGGCAAGACGACGACCCTGAAGGCGATCTCGAACCTGCTCCACGCCGAGCGCGGCGAGGTCACCAAGGGCTCGATCGAGTTCGAGGGCAACCGCATCGAGAAGCTCTCGCCCAACGAGCTGGTGCGCCGCGGCTGCATCCAGGTGCTCGAGGGCCGGCATTGCTTCGGCCACCTGACGATCGAGGAGAACCTTCTCACCGGCGCCTTCACCCGGCGCGACGGCAATGCCGCGATCAAGGCGGACATGGAGAAGGTCTACGCCTACTTCCCGCGCCTGAAGGAGCGCCGTGGCTCGATGGCCGGCTACACGTCCGGCGGAGAGCAGCAGATGTGCGCCATCGGCCGCGCCCTGATGAGCCGTCCGAAGATGATCCTGCTCGACGAGCCCTCCATGGGCCTCGCCCCGCAGATCGTCGAGGAGATCTTCGAGATCGTGAAGGATCTGAACGCCAAGGAGGGCGTGTCCTTCCTGCTCGCCGAGCAGAACACCAACATGGCGCTCCGATACGCCACCTACGGCTATATCCTCGAGACCGGCCGCGTGGTGATGGACGGCGACGCGAGGATGCTGCGCGAGAACGAGGACGTGAAAGAGTTCTACCTCGGCGTCTCGGGCGCCGACCGCCGCAGCTTCCGCGAGGTGAAGAGCTACAAGCGCCGCAAGCGCTGGCTGGCCTGAACGTCCGCGTCGCCACCCTCCACCGTCGCGAGCGACGAGCGCCCGGCCTCGGGGGCGGGCGCGTTCGAGAGCACCGAGAACGACCCGTCCGTCTCCAGCACCACCGCGCCGACGTCGGCGAGGTCGGTGGCGCCCGAGGAGCGCACGACGGCGAGCACCTCCTCTCGGCTCACCCGCTCGGCCACGAGCGCCGCCTCCAGGATCGCGCCGCGGTGCACGAGGAGCGTCGGGGTGGCCTTCACGAGCGTCTGGAAGCGCCGCGAGCGCACGGAGGCGACGGTCACGACCCATTGCAGCAGGATCAGCGTGGCGAAGGCCGTGAGCCCCTCGGCGAGCGCCACGTCGCGATTGAGCAGGATCGTCGCCAGCGTCGAGCCGAGCGCCACCGTCACCACGAGGTCGAAGGCGTTGAGCTTGGTCAGCGTGCGCTTGCCGGTGACGCGCAGGACGACGACGAGCCCGGCATAGGCGAGCGTGCCCACCACGACGATGCGCACGAGGTCGCTCCAGGGGGCGAGGAAGGCGTCGGCTGGCATGGGCGCTCCGGGCTCGTGCGGGACGGGAGCACAAGCCCGGCACGGGCGGGGCGGTTCCGCGCCCCGGGGGAAGCGTCAGTCCTGAGGCTCTCGTTCGATCAGGGTACCGACGAGGTCTGGATCGCGTGCGATCGCCTGTAGATACCGCGTGGCGGCGAGGTCGGGAGCACGCCCGCCCGACGTCCTCTCCCAATTGCGGACAGCCTCCGGATCGAGACCGTACCGCAAAGCGAATTGCTCGCGTGTCATCCCCAGGCCTGCCCTCAGGGACCGGACGTCGATCGGCTCCGGAAGGGGAACGATGGTCATGCGGCAGCCGGCGTCTTCGAGATCCCCCGCCAGAGCGGCCGCCCGCTCGACCGTCGGCACGCGCAGCACGGTCTCCCCATGCTCGAGCAATCGCTCGACGGCACGCTTCGCTCCCAAGAGAGACACGCCGCGCTTCGCGAGCATCATCGCGGCGCTGACGCGCTTGATCTCATCGGAGCCTCTCGCTGGGCGCAGGACGATCGTCACCGGTGAACCGAAGGGCACGCGGTCGACGCCCCGGACCGGCCCCAGTCGTTCGAACCGCTCCCTCAATGACGACCGTGTCATAACCCATCCTTTCCCGCAGCGCCTGGACGAGGCTCCGAAGATTGGCCGGACCGAGAGCGTTCGGGCCGAGCGTCTCCGGCTGAACGTGGAAGCCGACGAGGCGCAGTGTCCGGCCTTCGTCTTCCTCTGCTGCCTCGGCCATCGCGAGCAGCACACCGAGTGGCGTCGTCACGCGAATGGAGACGACCGCCAGACGATCGGCTTCGACGATCTCGAACTCGATCTCGCCCGCCGAAAAGACCGTTCCAGCACCCCCGCCAGGGATACTGGTTCAATGGCCCATCAAAAACAAGCGGGTTTCCCGCTCCTCACCCCTCCTCGATCGCCTTCCGGGCCTCCTCCCGATGCTCCGGGCGGATCGAGGTGGCGACCGCGCCGAAGGCGGCGGTGAGGACGGCGAGGTCGTCGGTGAAGCCGACGACGGGCAGGAAGTCGGCCACGATGTCGGTGGGCAGCACGAAATAAGCGAGCGCGCCGAGCAGGATCCACTTCACCCGCCGCGGCGTGTCCGGATCCTGGACGCAGAAATAGGCGGCGAGCACGTCCTGCGCGAAGGGCAGGCGCTTGCCGACGGCGCGGGCCTTGTCGAAGGCGTCGCGCAGCGTGCGCGCCTCGTCGCCACGGCCGGCGCGGCGCATGGCCTCCATCTCCTCGGCGGTGAAGGGCTCGTCGAGGCGCATCTCGTCCTCCTGGCTGCGCGGGTCGTCGTCGGTCTCGGCCATCCTCATGAGATAGGAAATCCGCGGCTGCGCGCAACGGCGCGGCTCAGATCCGGAGCGCGTGGTTGTCCCAGACCGCGCCCGCGAGCGCGGCGCCGAGGTCGGCGAGATCGCCGTCCGGCACGCGGGCGATGGCGACGCCGTCGTTACCCGAGGTGACGAGGAAGGTCCCCGCCACCGCGCCCGGCGCCGCGCCGCAGACGTCCGACATGCGCCGGCGCCCGAGATAGCGGCCGCTGGCGCGCTCGAAGAATGCGGCGACCGAGCCGCGCGGGCTCGTGGCGCAGACGATCGCGCCGGAGGGGTCGAGGGCGACGGAGCCGACGTAGTTGTCCATCGAGATCAGATCGTCGTCGGGCATCTCGAACAGCCGCACCCGGCCCGACGCGTCGCGTGCGCCGACCAGCGGCACGACGGCGAGCGGATTGCCGGCGAACTGGCAGCCGAACACGCTGCCTCCGTCATCCGCCGTCGCGAGGTGGCGGATCGACAGGTCCGCCAGCTCCCGCCCGAGGTCGCGGACTTCCTCGAGCGTGCCGTCCTCCGGCCGCAGCACGGCGAGGCTCGGCTCGAGCGCGCCCGTGTTGAGGATCTCGCGGCCTGTGCGCGGATGGGTGCGGATGCCGCCGTTCGCCACGACGAGGCGCGGGGCGCCGCCCCCGTCGGGCATCAGCGCCAGGTCGTGCGGACCGATGCCGCCGGTGGGGATCTCGCCGATGCGGGCATAGCCGGCGGCGCAGTCGTAGACGCCGAGAACGCCCGCGCCGGTCTCCACATGGTTCTCGGTCGCCCAGAGCAACCGCCCGTCTGCGGAGAAGGCGCCGTGGCCGTAGAAGTGCCGCCCGTCGGCGGCGAGGACGACGCGGGTCACCGCACCGCCGTCGCGGTCGACGATCGCCATCCAGCCGCCGGGGCGTCGGGCGAAGACGACGAGGTCGCGCCCGCCCGGCCGCGCCGCGACGTCGTGCCCGCGCTCGGGCAGCGCCGTCTCGAACAGGAGCCGCCCCTCGCCCGTGAAGGCGCACACGAGCTGCGTGCCGTCGCGCCCCTGCGCACAGGCGACGTACACCGGCGCGGCGGCGCTGGCCGGCCCGCCGGCGAGCGCGCTCCCCAGTGCCGCGCCGAGCCCGGCGAGGAAGGATCTGCGGTCGATCGCCCGGTCAGTCGCCATCGAGCGCGTTGAACCCCGTGACCACGCCGAGCGCAGGCGGCAGCTCGGTGGCCGCGTTGGAGCGGGCGCTCGCCACCGCGGCGGCGAGCAGCAGCACGCGCCCGCGCCGCGCCGGATCGGCCGCGGCCTCCCCGAGATCCTCGGGCGCGGAGCGGGCGAGGCGCTCGGCCTGCGCCAGCGCCCGCAGCGTATCGGGCGCGTTCGTCTCGTTCGCGTCGACGAGGGTGCGCACCAGCGCCTCGATGCCGGCGAGGTTGAGCGCGATCTGCCGGGCCGAGCGGCCCGCGCGCCACATCTCGGCGCGCGTGGCGCGGGCATCGGAAACGTCGGCGCCCAGCGGCAGGCCGAGCTTCTGCCTCTCGATCGCCTCGAGCCCGGAGAGGACATCCGTGACGAGCCGGGTCGCGGCACGCCGTGCCGCCGTCTCGTCCCGCGCCAGTGCGGGGAGGGTCTCGTCCCGCCAGGCCTGCGCGACGTCGCCCGCCGTGCCGGCGAGCGCCCCGGCGATCGCCTCGCCGATGCGGCACAGCCGCGGCACCCGCTCCCCGCCCTCGACCAGCGCCGTGCGGGTGTCCGCGTCGAACAGGAGCCGCTCCAGCGCGGTGAAGCCCTGGCCGGCGACCGAGGTCTCGCCGAAGCGCTCGGGCGCGAGCAGCGCCTCGTCGTCAAGCGCCTCGAGCTGTGCCAGCGCCCGGCCCGAGGCGTTGCGCCGCTCCGGCCAGAAGGCGAGGCGCTCGAAACGGAAGTCCTCGGACACCGGGCCGGTGCGCACCGGCTCGATGCGGGCATAGGCGTCGGCGGCCTCGTGGAAGGCGGTGTCGAGCGGCGCGAGGTCGACGGACGGGCCACGCGCGGCGCAGGCGGCCTCCCAGGCGGAGGCCTGCGCCGCCGTCGCCTCGGCGAGCACATCGTAGGCCGGGGCCAGCACCGTCACGCCCGCCCGCAGCGCGGCGGCGCGCGGGTCGAGCGGCTGCGCCGCCAGCGGAGCCGCGGCGGCGAGACCCGCGGCGAGAAGCGGTGCCGCGAGGGCTGCGATGAGGCGCATGGGGGCTCCCGGTCGATCGCTGCGAGGCTTTCCGCCTAGCAGATCGACGTCGCCCGGTCGACGACCGCCCGCGCATGGGGGCATGCGCCGCGCTCGCGCCGCTGCGCGCTCGGACGCGGCCTCACACGTGGTCGAGGATCTTCGACAGGAAGGCCTGCGCCCGGGGGCTGCGCGGCGAGCCGAAGAAGCTCGCGGTGTCCGCGTCCTCGACGATCTCGCCCGCGTCCATGAACACGACGCGCCCGGCCACCTTGCGGGCGAAGCCCATCTCGTGGGTGACGACCATCATCGTCATGCCCTCCTGCGCGAGCTCGACCATGACGTCGAGCACCTCGGAGATCATCTCCGGGTCGAGGGCGGAGGTCGGCTCGTCGAACAGCATGGCGATCGGGTCCATCGCCAGCGCGCGGGCGATGGCGACGCGCTGCTGCTGGCCGCCCGACAGCTGGCCGGGATGCTTGTGCGCCTGGTCCGACAGCCCGACGCGGGCGAGCAGCGCAGCCGCCTTCGCCTCGGCCTCGTCGCGCGGGCGTCGCAGCACCTTCTCCTGCGCGAGGCAGATGTTGCGCGTCACCGTCATGTGCGGATACAGCTCGAAGTTCTGGAACACCATGCCGATGCGCGCGCGCAGCTTCGGCAGGTCGGTGCGCCTGTCCCCCACCGAGATCCCGTCCACGCTGATCGTACCCGAATCGAACGGCTCCAGGCCGTTGACGCACTTGATGAGGGTCGACTTGCCCGAGCCGGAGGGGCCGCAGACGACGACGACCTCCCCCTTGGCCACGCTCGTGCTGCAGCGCTTGAGCACGTGGAAGTCGCCGTAGCGCTTGTCGAGGTCGTGGATCTCGATCATGTCGCGTGTCTCCTCTGCAGGCGCCGCACGTACATCGAGCCGCTGAAGCAGATCACGAAGTACACCGCCGCGGCGAACACGTACATCTCCACGAGCCGGCCCTCGTTGCGCGCGACGATGGTCGACGCCGTCATGAAGTCGCGCAGCGACACGACGAAGACGAGGCTCGTGTCCTGGAACAGGATGATCGCCTGGGTGAGCAGGACGGGCGTCATGTTGCGGAAGGCCTGCGGCAGCACGACGAAGCGCATCGTCGCCCCGTAGCGCATGCCCGTGGCGTAGGCCGCGGCGACCTGTCCTTTGGAGACGGACTGGATGCCGGCGCGCACGATCTCGGAATAGTAGGCCGCCTCGAACAGGGTGAAGGCGATCAGCGCCGAGTAGAAGCCGCCTACCGGCCGGCCGATGACGAGCGGCACCAGGAAGAAGAACCAGAAGATCACCAGGATCAGCGGCATCGAGCGGAAGAAGTTCACGTAGGCCGCGGAGACGAGCCGCAGCGCGCGGAAGCCCGACAGGCGCATCAGGGCGAGCAGCACCGCGAAGACGATCCCGCCCGCCGCCGCGAGCACGGTGAGCAGCAGCGAGAGGCCGAGCCCCTGCGCGAGGAAGGGCAGCGCGTCGCGGATCACGCCGAGATCGAACGACATGGCTCTAGCGCCCTCCCGCGATGAAGCCGGGCATGCGGGCGCGGCGCTCGACCAGGCCCATGGCGGCGGTGACGGAAAGGGTGATGACCACGTAGATGATGGTCGCGGCGGTGAAGGCCTCGAAGCCCTGGAACGTGTACTCGGTGATCTGCCGGCTCTGGGCGGTGAGCTCGAGCACGCCGATCGTCAACGCGAGCGAGGAGTTCTTGAAGATCGTCAGGAATTCCGAGGTCAGCGGCGGGATGATCAGGCGGTAGCCCACCGGCAGCAGGATGTAGCGATAGAGCTGGCCGGTGGTGAGCCCGCTCGCGTAGCCCGCGAGCGCCTGGCCGCGGGGGATCGACTCGATGCCCGAGCGCACCTGCTCGGCCACCCGCGAGGCGGTGTAGAAGCCGAGCCCGACGACGGCGGTCGTGTACTCGGGCAGCGGCAGGTCGCGCTTGACCCAGCGGCCCCAGTCCTCGGGCAGCAGCTCGGGCACGACGAAGTACCAGAGGAACAGCTGCACGAGCAGCGGGATGTTGCGGAACAGCTCGACATAGGCGGTGGCCGCGCCGCGCACGAACCGGTTCGGCAGCGTGCGCGCCACGCCCACGATCGAGCCGAGCGCGAAGGCGATCACCCAGGCCGCGGCGGAGACGGCGAGGGTCCAGCCGACGCCGGAGATCAGCCAGCCGAGATAGGGATCCTCGAGGAGGACGCCCCAGTTCCAATTGTAGCTCATGCGCGCCCCGCTCTCCTCCGTCCGTTGCCCGCTCGGGCCGCTGCGGCGCGGAAGCGACGCGTTCCGCGAAGCGGAAGCCACGGCGTCCGATCGCGAGCCGTCCTGTCGGCTTCGCCGAACGCGCATCCTGCGCGCCCCATCCGTCTCGCCGCTATCGCGGCGATCCACCTTCCCCTACAGGGAAGGAGAAGACGCGGCGCGCTCCAGTCGTCTCCGGGATGCCGATCGGGCAGAAGCGGAGCCCGGCGCGCGCGGCGCCGGGCTCGCCGTCGGCCCTCACTCCGGGAGGGCGTTCAGGCGCCATGCGGCCTGCAGAAGGTCGGTCGGCGGCTCGGAGACGTTCTCGTTCGTCGGGAAGGGCTGGAACCACTTGGCGTAGATCTCCTCGATCTCGCCGGTGCGGAA
Source organism: Salinarimonas sp. (assembly GCA_051117315.1). Classification (GTDB taxonomy): domain Bacteria; phylum Pseudomonadota; class Alphaproteobacteria; order Rhizobiales; family Beijerinckiaceae; genus Salinarimonas. Next base: position 24,370 of record JBNPEA010000071.1, read on the forward strand.
CAGGTCCGCCAGCACCTTCGTGCCGAGCAGCTGGAAGGCGCTGTCGTCGCGCCGCACCATGATGGCGTAGGGATCGTAGGAGAGGAAGTCGCCGACGACGGCGTAGCTCTCCGGGTCGCGGGCGCGGGTGATCAGGCCGTAGAGCAGGATGTGGTCGGTCGAGTAGGCGTCGACGCGGTCGGTCTCGAGCGCGAGGAAGCCCTCGGCGTGGTCCTTCACGTTGAGGATGTCGATGTCGAGCCCGCCGGCCTCGATCGCCGCCTTGATCACCCGCTCGTTGGTGGTGCCCTGGGCGAGCGCGATGCGCATGCCCGCGAGGTCGTCGAGCGTCTCGATCCCGGCATCCGTCTTCACCAGCAGCTTCGTGCCGGTGATGAAGGTCACGGGCAGGTAGGCGACCTGCTGCTGGCGGGTGAGGTTGTTCGTGGTCGAGCCGCACTCGATGTCGATCGTGCCGTTGGCGATGAGCGGGATACGCGTCTGCGGCGTGACGGGCACGAAGCGCACCGCGAGGTCGGGCTTGCCGAGCTCCTCCTTCACCGCGTCGGCGATGCGCAGGCACAGGTCCACCGAGTAGCCCTGCGGCGCGCCGCCGTCGGACCCGATCCAGGAGAACGGGATCGAGGTCTCGCGGTGGCCGATGACGATCTCGTTCGCCGCGTCGATCTTGGCGAGCGTGCCGTAGAGCTCCTGCGCCTGCGCGCCGGCGCCGGCCGCGAGCGTCGCCCCGAGCGCGCAGGCGCCGAGAGCGAAGTTTCGAAGCATGTGTCTCATCTGTCGATCCCCTCTGTCGTTGTCGTGGTGCCGAAGCTCACGCCGTGCGCTCTTTCGGCGCGTCGAGCGCGAAGCCGTAGCCGAACAGGCCGACCGATCCGCCGGTGTGCAGGAACACGATCCGCTCTCCCTTGCGGAACCGCCCCGTGCGGACGAGGTCGATCAGCCCCGCCGCCCCCTTTCCCGAGTAGACCGGGTCGAGCAGGACGCCCTCGAGCCGGGCGAACATCTCCAGCGCCTCGACCATTCCCGGTGTCGGGATTCCGTAGCCGGCGCCGACGTAGTCGGTGTTGGCGACGACGTCCTCGCGCGCCACGATGCCCGGCACGCCGAGCCGCTCGGCGGTGGCGCAGGCGAGCGCCCAGACCGATTGCTCCTGCTTCTCGCGAGGCGCGCGCACGCCGATGCCGAGCAGCGGCACCTGCGCGTTGACGCCCTCGAGCCCGACGAGAAGCCCCGCCTGCGTCCCGGCGCTGCCGGTCGCGGTGACCAGGTGATCGATCGCGAGCCCCATCGCGTCGGCCTGGGCCATCAGCTCCTGCGCCGCGTCGACGTAGCCGAGCGCGCCCGTCGGGTTCGAGCCGCCGCCGGGGATGGCGTAGGGCCGGCGTCCCTCCGCCGCCATCCGCGCGCGGACCTCGTCGAGCGCCGCGTTCATGTCGGTGCCGCCGGGCCGGTGCTCGATCGTCGCCCCGTGCAGGCGGTCGAGCAGGACGTTGCCGTTGTCCGTGTAGTCCGCGTCGCGGAAGCCGGTACGGTCCTCGAGCAGGATGTGGCAGGCGATCCCCAGCCGCGCGGCGAAGGCCGCCGTCTGGCGGGCGTGGTTCGACTGCGTCGCGCCCTGGGTCAGGACGACGTCCGCGCGCTCGGCCACCGCCTCCGCCATCAGGAACTCGAGCTTGCGGGTCTTGTTGCCGCCCGTCGAGAGCCCCGTGCAGTCGTCGCGCTTGATCCAGATCTCCGGCCCGCCGAGCGCGGCGCTCAGGCGCTCGAGCGGCTCGAGCGGGGTCGGCAGGTGCGCGACCCGGATGCGCGGGATGCGGGCGAGATGCATGAAGGGCCCTCCGATGAGCGTCGAGGACGATCCTGCGCCTCGACAGCTGGGGCGATCAAATGCCAAATGCGCGTGAGATCATGCACGAACGGCATAATCTGCGGGGGCGGGGATGCGGCACGACTGGATCGAGGACGTCCTGGCGGTGGCGGAGACGGGCTCGTTCCAGGCCGCCGCCGAGCGCCGGCGGGTGACGCAGCCGGCCTTCTCCCGGCGCCTGCGCACGATCGAGGAGAGCCTGGGCGTGCGCCTCTTCGACCGCAGCGCCAAGCCGGCCCGCCCGCTGCCGCACGTCCTCGCCCGGCTCGAGGAGATGCGCGAGATCGCAGGGGGCGTGCGCGAGCTCTCCGCCCACTTTCGCGAGGACGCCGAGGCCGCGCGCTCGCGGATCGTCATCGCCTGCCAGCACGCGATCACGACGGCGACCGCGCCGGCGCTGGTCGAGCGGGTCTCGGGCCTCGATCTCGACGTGCGGCTGCGCTCGGCCAATCGCGACGAGTGCCTCGCCCTGCTGTTGACCCGCCAGGCGGACCTCGCGCTCGTCTACGACGTCGACGGCAGCGCGCCGCTGGACGGCGCGGACTACCTCGTCGTCGAGACGATCGGCACCGAGACGCTGGTCCCCGTCGCCTCCCGAGCGGCGCTCGGCGCCCTCGACGAAGGCTGGGTGCGCGGCGAGCTGCCGATCGTCGCCTATCCGGAGGACGTCTTCCTCGGCGCCGTCCAGCGCGCGCGCGTCTTCGCGCCCCTGCGCGGCAGCCTGCGCCTGCGCATCCGCCTCGAGACGGCGCTGACGACGGCCGCCCTGCAATGCGCCCGCGCCGGCCTCGGCGTCGCCTGGGTGCCGCGCTCGCTCGCCGCCGACGACATCGCCGCGGGCGCGCTCGTCGATCTCGGGCGCACGCTCCCCGTGGTGGCCATGCGGCTGATCGCGACCCGCCTGCGCGGCGTCGCCTCCGATGCGCTCGCCGCCGCCTTGCCCCGGATCGTCGCGCTCGACGTGGCGCGCGCGGCGCCGGACGCGATGCCCTGACGCGGCCCGCCCGCGCGTCTGGTCCGCCCCGCACGCAGACCCCATATCACCGGGCGTGCCAGCCGCTCCCACCATCCTTCCCGAACGCTTCCAGGCCTGGTTCGCCGGCCGCGGCTGGACGCCGCGCGCGCACCAGCTGTCGCTCCTCGCGCTCGCCGAGGCCGGCCGCTCGGCGCTGCTGGTGGCGCCGACGGGGGCGGGCAAGACGCTGGCGGGCTTCCTGCCCTCGCTCGTCGAGCTGTCGGGCGCCCGGCATGCGCGGGCGAACCGGCGCAGCCTGCATACGCTCTACGTCTCGCCCTTGAAGGCGCTCGCCGTCGACGTCGCCCGCAACGTCGAGGCGCCCGCGGCCGAGATGGGCCTTTCGCTCGCCATCGAGACCCGCACCGGCGACACGCCCTCGCACAAGCGCGCCCGCCAGATCGCGCGGCCGCCCGACATCCTGCTCACCACGCCGGAGCAGCTGGCGCTGCTCTTGGCCCATCCCGACGCCCGCGACCTGTTCTCGAATCTCCGCCGCATCGTTCTCGACGAGCTGCACGCGCTCGCGCCTTCGAAGCGCGGCGACCTGCTCTCGCTCGGCCTGGCGCGGCTGTTCGCGCTGGCGCCGCAGGCGTCCGCCGTGGGGCTGTCGGCGACGGTGCGCGACCCCGTCGTCCTCGCCCGCTACCTGACCGCGGACCCGGGCCGGCCCGCCGAGATCGTCGTCGCGCCTCCCGGTGCGGCGCCCGACATCCGCATGCTCGAGGGTCCCCGGCTGCCGGCTGCGGGCCATACGGCGGCGGCGGCGATGCCGGAGATCTACCGGCTGATCCGCGCGCACGGCACCTCCCTCGTCTTCGTCAACACCCGCATGCAGGCGGAATACGTCTTCCAGGCGCTGTGGCGCCTCAACGAGGATGCGCTGCCCATCGCGCTCCACCACGGCTCGCTCGACGTCGAGCAGCGCCGCCGGGTGGAGGCGGCGATGGCGGCGGGCAAGCTCAAGGCCGTGGTGTGCACCTCCACCCTCGATCTCGGCATCGACTGGGGCAACGTCGATCTCGTCGTCAATGTCGGCGCGCCCAAGGGGGCGAGCCGGATCATCCAGCGCATCGGCCGCGCCAACCACCGGCTCGACGAGCCCTCGCGCGCCTATCTGGTCCCCGCCAACCGCTTCGAGATCCTGGAATGCCGCGCCGCCCTCGACGCGGTGGAGGAGGCGGCGCAGGACACGCCAGATCCGCATCCCGGCGCGCTCGACGTGCTCGCCCAGCACATCCTCGGCATGGCCTGCGCCGAGCCCTTCCGGGCGGACGACCTCTATAGCGAGGTGATCGGCGCCGCGCCCTATCGCGGGCTCGACCGCGCGACCTTCGACAAGGCGATGAGCTTCGTCGCCACCGGCGGCTACGCGCTGAAGGCCTACGAGCGCTTCGCCCGCATCGTCGAGGGCGCCGACGGCTGCTGGCGCGTGCGCGACCGGTTCGTCGCCCAGCAGTACCGGATGAACGTCGGCACCATCGTCGAGGCGACCATGGTCAAGGTCCGGCTCGGGCGGCCCGCCGCCGCCGGGCGGCCGATGTCGCGGGGCGGGCGCGTGCTCGGCGAGGTGGAGGAGTACTTCGCCGAGACGCTGACGCCGGGCGACACGTTCCTCTTCGCCGGCGAGGTGCTGACCTTCCACGGCCTGACCGAGGACGCCGCCCTGGTCTCGCGGGCGCGCGCGGGGACGGACCCGAAGATCCCCTCCTATGCCGGCGGCAAGTTCCCGCTCTCGACCTTCCTCGCCGCGCGCGTGCGCGGCTTCCTCGCCGATCCCGACAGCTGGGAGCGGCTCCCCGCCCAGCTCGTCGAGCTGCTCGAGGCGCAGGCGGAGCGCTCCGTGCTGCCCGATCGCGAGGGGCTTCTCGTCGAGACCTTCCCCCGCGCGGGACGCCACTACCTCGTCGCCTACCCGTTCGAGGGCCGCCTCGCGCACCAGACGCTCGGCATGCTGCTGACGCGGCGGCTCGAGCGCGCGCGGCTCAAGCCGCTCGGCTTCGTGTGCAACGACTACGGCCTCGCGGTGTGGGGCCTGCGCGACCTCTCGCTGGAGGAGGCGCGCCGCCCCGGCTTCCTGGCCGAGCTCTTCGCGCAGGACATGCTGGGCGACGATCTCGAGGAATGGCTGGAGGAATCCGCGCTGATGAAGCGCACGTTCCGCTACTGCGCGGTGATCGCCGGGCTGATCGAGCGCAACTTCCCCGGCCAGAAGAAGACGAGAGCCCAGGTCACGGTCTCGACCGACCTCGTCTACGACGTCCTGCGCCGCCACGAGCCCGACCACGTCCTCCTGCGCGCCGCCCGCGCCGACGCGGCCACCGGCCTCCTCGACCTCGAGCGCCTCGCCCCCCTCCTCCCCCGCATAAACGGCCGCATCGGCCACCGCCCCCTGCCCCGCGTCTCCCCGCTCGCCGTCTCGGTGATGCTCGAGATCGGCCGCGAGACGGTCTACGGCGAGGGCTCGGACGAGATCCTGGCGGAGGCCGAGGCGATGCTGATGGAGGAGGCGCTGGGGGGCTAGCGTGTCATCCCGGACGGCGAAGCCGATCCGGGACCCAGAACCACAGGTGCTCGATGGAGCGGCGTGCAAACGCCGCGGCGGGAACGGCTTCCGGCAGCGTCCGTGGACGCGCGCGCTCCCGCGCACGCTGAGGCAAACCTCGGCGGTTCTGGGCCCCGGGCCCGCTTCGCGACCCGGGGTGAAAGAGGGTGTCATCCCGGACGGCGAAGCCGATCCGGGACCCAGAACCACAGGTGCTCGTCGAGCGGCGCGCCAGCGCCGTGGCGGGAACGGCCTCCGGCAGCGTTCGTGGACGCGCGCGCTCCCGCGCACGCTGAGGCAAACCTCGGCGGATCTGGGCCCCGGGTCCGCTTCGCGACCCGGGGTGACGGGATCAGCGGGCGAGTGCCGCCTCCACCGTCGCCACCGCCTGCTCGGACGACACCGCCCCCGCCAGAATCTCCACGAGCCCACCCCCATCGTCCTCCAGGAACAGCGCGGGATAGCTCACGATGCCGCGCTTCCGCTCGGCGTCGAACATCGCCATCGTCTCCGCGAAGGCCTCCGGCGCCGACCAGCGCGCGAGGAGCGCCTCGGCGTCGAGACCAGCGGCGGCGGCGACGCGCGAAACGGTACGCGGGTCGTCGGGCACGCGGCCCTCGCCGTAGAACGTGTCGCAGAGCCCCGCCGCGACGTCGAGCCCGGCCTCCTCGCCGGCCGTCTCGCGGGCGATGCGTGCGGCGCGGCAGGCGGGCTCGGAGCGGGAGACCCAGCGGCCGGGCTCGAGCACGCGCTCGAAGAAGGCGGGGCCGGCCTTCACGCCGGTGCGGGCGCGGACCTCCTGGAGGCCGCGCATCAGGTAGGGCGCGTCGAGGCCGATCATGCGCTCGCGCGAGCCGGTGACGAGCCCGCCCATGGCGACGCGGAACGCAGCCTCGCCGGCGAAGCGCTGCCGCAGACGGCGCAGCGTCGGGCCGAAGCCGTAGCACCAGCCGCAGAGCGGGTCGTGGGCGACGACGAGCGTCGGAAGCGCGGTCATCGGGTTCCTTTCGCAGGCTCCAGCGTCGTCTTCCCGCCGGACATGGGTCGCGATCCCGCGCGCGCAAGCCGCGGGGCACGAAAGCGCGCCATGCGCGGCCGGGCGGTTGCGCGGCCCGCCCCCCAACTCTATCTCACTGGAAACCCCTTGCTGCCGAGGTGTGAACCGATGGATCTCCTCAAGCTGGTCGCGTTCGACGAGGAAGACCTCGCCGTCCTGTCGGCCCACCTCCAGGATGCCGCCGTGCGCGTGGAGGACGTCGCCTATCTCCCGAAGGAAGGCCGCTTCGCCCTGTGCGCGCGCCGCTTCGACTGGGAGAGCGATCCCGCCGAGCCGCCGCGCCGGCGCCTCACCGGCCTGCATTTCGAGCGCGTGCTCGCGGTGCGCTGCAAGAACATGGACCCGCGCCGCAAGGACGAGGTGCTCAACCTCCTCGCCGTCACCTACGAGCCGATGGCGGCGCCCGCGGGCTGCGTGACGCTGATCTTCTCCGAGGACCGCGCCATCCGCGTCGAGGTCGAGTGCCTCGAGGTGCAGATGAAGGACATGGGCCCGGTCTGGGAGGTGGACAGCCGCCCGGCGCACGAGGCGCCGGCGATCCTCGACGTCGTCCCCGAGCCCCGCGGGGACCGGGCCTGATGCCGATCCGTCTCGACGCGCGCGCGCCCGGCTTCGCCGAGGCCTTCGAGACCCTGCTGGGCATGAAGCGCGAGGCCTCGGAGGAGGTCGACGGCGTGGTGCGCGACATCATCGCCGACGTGATCGCCCGGGGCGACGCGGCGCTGGTGGACTACACCGCCCGTTTCGATCGCCTGAGCCTCTCGGCTGACGCCCTGCGCATCGGGCACGACGAGCTGGCCGCCGCGGAGGCCGCCTGCGACCGCACCGCGCTCGACGCGCTGCACCTCGCCCGCGAGCGCATCGCGAGCTACCACGCGGCGCAGAAGCCGCAGGACATGCGCGAGACCGACGCGCTCGGCGTCACCCGCGGCTGGCGCTGGACCGCGGTGGAGGCGGCGGGGCTGTACGTCCCCGGCGGCACCGCGAGCTATCCCTCCTCCGTCCTGATGAACGCCGTCCCCGCCCGCGTGGCGGGCGTCGAGCGCATCGTCATGTGCGTGCCCACGCCCGACGGCGCCGTCGACCCGCTGGTGCTCGCCGCCGCGCGGATCGCCGGGGTCGACGAGGTCTACCGCGTCGGCGGGGCGCAGGCGGTGGCGGCGCTGGCCTACGGCACGGCGACGATCGCGCCGGTGGCGAAGATCGTCGGACCGGGCAACGCCTACGTCGCCGCCGCCAAGCGCCGGGTGTTCGGCCAGGTCGGGATCGACATGATCGCCGGCCCCTCCGAGGTGCTGATCCTCGCCGACGGCGAGGCGAACCCGGACTGGGTCGCCGCCGATCTCCTGGCCCAGGCGGAGCACGACGCAGCCGCGCAGTCCATCCTGATCACCGACAGCCCGGCGCTGGCCGACGCCGTCGAGGCGGCGGTGGAGCGGGCGCTCGCGACGATGTCGCGGGCCGAGATCGCCGGGGCCTCCTGGCGCGACTTCGGCGCCGTGATCGTGGTGCCGGATCTCGACGGCGCGATCCCGCTCGTCGACCGGCTCGCGCCGGAGCATCTCGAGATCGAGACCCGCGATCCCGAGCGGCTCGCGGGGATGGTGCGCAACGCCGGCTCGATCTTCCTCGGCGCCCATACGCCCGAGGCGATCGGCGATTATGTGGGCGGGCCCAACCACGTCCTGCCGACGGCGCGCTCGGCGCGCTTCTCGTCGGGCCTGTCGGTGCTCGACTTCATGAAGCGCACCTCCATCCTGTCGCTGACGCCCGAGGCCCTGCGCGCGCTCGGCCCCGCCGCCATCGCCCTCGGCCGCGCCGAGCGCCTCGATGGTCACGCCCGCTCCGTGGCGATCCGCCTCAACCTCTGAGGGGGCGGGGTTCCCTTCTTCCTGGCGGAGAGGGGTGTGGGGTGTGGGGCGTCACGGGCTATCATCGCCGTCGATGACGTCGGCGTCCTCCGCCACGAGCCGATCCTGTTCCATCGAACCCCTGGACCCGCTCCATGCCCACGGACAATCCCCGCCACCCGCGCTTCCCCGTTCCCGGCGGCCCGGAGCTGCGGGCCAAGGGGTGGCGGCAGGAGGCGCTGCTGCGGCTGCTCGAGAACGTGCTCGCGGTGGGCGAGAACCCGGACGAGCTGATCGTCTACGCGGCGCTCGGCAAGGCCGCGCGCTCCTGGCCGGCGCACCGGGCCATCGTCGAGACGCTGCTGTCGATGGACGAGGACCAGACCCTCGTCGTCCAATCCGGCAAGCCGGTGGGGCTCCTGAGGACGCACGCCGACGCGCCGCTCGTGATCATGGCCAACTGCAACATCGTCGGCCAGTGGGCCAAGGCCGAGATCTTCTACGAGCTGGAGCGCAAGGGCCTCGTCGCCTGGGGCGGGCTCACCGCCGGGTGCTGGCAGTACATCGGCTCGCAGGGCGTGATCCAGGGCACCTACGAGATCTTCATGCGCATCGCCGAGACGCGCTTTTCCGGCGATCTCGCCGGGCGTTTCGTCCTCACCGCCGGGCTCGGCGGCATGGGCGGGGCGCAGCCGCTGGCCGGGCGCATGGCCAAGGCCGCGATCCTGTGCGTCGAGGTCGACCCGGCACGGGCGCAGACGCGCCGGCGCATTGGCTATCTCGAGGAGATCGCGCCGGATCTCGATGCGGCGCTCGCCATGATCGACAAGGCCGTGGCCGAGAAGCGGCCGCTGTCGGTCGGCCTCGTCGGCAACGCCGCCGACGTCTATCCCGAGATCGCCCGGCGCGGCATCACGCCCGACGTGGTCACCGACCAGACCGCCGCGCACGACCTCGTCTACGGCTACGTGCCCCGCGGCATTCCGCTCGACGAGGTCCGCCGGCTGCGCACGGAGGATCCCGCGCGCCTCATGCGCGAGAGCCGCACCTCCATCGTCGAGCACGTGCGGGCGATGCTGGCCTTCCAGGCGCGCGGGGCGGAGGTGTTCGACAACGGCAACCTGATCCGCTCCCATGCCAAGGATGGCGGGGTCGAGGACGCCTACGACATCCCGATCTTCACCGAGGCCTACCTGCGCCCGCTGTTCTGCCGCGCCATCGGCCCGTTCCGCTGGATGGCGCTGTCGGGCGCGCCGGAGGACATCTACGCCATCGACGAGCTCGTTCTGGCGATGTTCCCCGACAACCGCATCGTGACGAACTGGATCGCGCTCGCCCGCGCGCACGTACCCTTCGAGGGCCTGCCGGCGCGCATCGCCTGGCTCGGCCACGGCGAGCGCACCCGCCTCGCCCGTGCGGTCAACGGCCTCGTGGCGGACGGCAGGCTGAAGGGGCCGATCGCCTTCTCGCGCGACCACCTCGACGCCGGCGCGATGGCGCATCCGCGGATCATGACGGAGAACCTCAAGGACGGCTCGGACGCCATCGCCGACTGGCCGCTCCTCGATGCGATGGCGCTGTGCGCGTCCGGCGCAGACCTCGTCGCGATCCATTCGGGAGGCGGCGGCTATGCCGGCTTCATGACGTCGGCCGGGGTCACCGTGATCGCCGACGGCACCGAGGCCGCCGACCGGCGCCTCGACCGCGCGCTCACCAACGACACGGCGCTCGGCGTGATCCGCTACGCCGACGCCGGCTACGAGGACGCGCTCGACGAGGCCGAGCGGGCCGAGGTGGGGCACATCCGGCTGGGGTGAGGCGCGCCGGCGCGG
>JBNPEA010000002.1:0-7616 GCA_051117315.1 Salinarimonas sp.
AGAGCCGCAAAAGCCGCTTCGAACCAGGACAAGGACATCGCAAGCTCCATCACAACGATAGAGCCACTCAAGAATCGATTCTACCCCGGCGCACCAGACCGAATTCTCAAATGCGATTCCCCTGCCGCGCGGCCGCCTGCCCGCACGGCGCCGCCACGACACATAAGATATCTTTGGATGCTTTCATTTGACATACACATCTAATAACTGCATACATCGAAGTCCGCCAGTGCCGTGGCGAGGCTGGTCGACCGATCGATGAGGAAGTATTCCTCCGGCGACGAGGCGCAGCCCGGGCGTACTTCGTGAAATGCTCGTTGCCGTCGACCTGCATCATCGGGATGCGAATGCCTTGCGCCTTCATCCGCGTGCACAGGTCGGCGAGGTGATCGCAGCCGATGGCCGAGCCATTGTTGCTGCCTTCGCTCACTTCCGCGGCGTTCTCGCCAGGCAGGAGCTCGTCGTCGGAGGCGGCCGTGTGACCATCCGTGAAGAAGAGGACGATCTTCGTACGGTCGCCGTAGGCGGCCGGAATATTTTCAGTGCCCCACTCGCCCTGCCGGCGCGGCGAGAGCAGCCGCTGGGCCCGGGCGAAGCCCCTGTCGAACCGGCCGGTGCCCCGGTTGCTCCGCACCAGCAGGGCCGCCTCGAGCACCGCGACGTCCTGCGTGGGCGGGACGAGCAGGTCACGCGGGCAGCTCGGGAGCGCGTTACGAAGCGACGACACATTCGAGGGTCGCATGAACCATTGCTTCACGATTGATGGACATCGTAGACGAGCGTCGTCGCTGCAGAGAGCGCCCCCGTGTCCCGTCCGCGTACCATCGACGAGCCGACGGTCGAGACCGGCACCAGCCTCAGGCTGCTGCGTCTCGCGCGGAGCGCGTGCGGTGCCGACGGCGCGGCGGCGCTGGACGAGGCCGGGCGCGTCCTGGCGGCGCACGGTGCGCCGGTGGACGAGGACGCCCCGGAATTCGTCGGGTCCGCCGGCGACGTCGTCGTGCGCCTGCGCCTTCGGCCGGCGCGGCCTCACGATGCCGAGACCCCGGCGCACCTCGCCGAGATCGCCGGCTGCCTCGCCGAGATCGAGGCGAGCGCGCGTATGCGGGCTCGCGAGCGCATCGAGGTCGAGAGCTGGCGCACGAGGCTGACGACGGCGCTGGACTGCCTCCCGCATCCGTTCTGGCTGACGGACCGCGAGGGTCGCTACGAGTTGCAGAACCGGCTCGACCGCGAGGCTTTCGGCGACCTCCTCGGCCGCTCGCCGCTCCATGCCGGGCTCGACCCGGCGATGGCGGTGGAGTGGCGCGATTGGCATCGCCGGACCCTCGGCGGCGAGACGGTGCGCTTCTCCATGGTCAAGGCGCGCGAGGACGGCGGCACCATGGTCTCCGAGACCACGATGGCGCCGATCGTCGTCGACGGCGCGGTGCACGGCCTCGTCGGCATCGCCGTCGACCAGACCGAGCGCTTCGAGGCGCAGCGCGCCTCCCGGGAGAGCGAGCGGCGTCTCGAGGACTTCCTCGCCACGAGCTCGGACTGGCTCTGGGAGACCGACACCGAGCACCGCTTCAGCATGATGCGCGACGACGGTGGAAAGGCCGGCATCGACACCGTCCGCGTGGTCGGGGCGACGCGCTGGGAGCTGGCGGGCGGCTCGCTGGAGGACCCGTTCTGGCGCGCGCACAAGGCCGATCTCGACACCCACCGGCCGATCCGGCAGCTCGTCTACGGGCGCACCCGGTCGGACGGCGAGCCGGGCTACACCGAGGTGAACGGCGACCCGGTCTTCGACGAGGACGGGCGCTTCCGCGGCTATCGCGGTACGGCGCGGGAGGTGAGCGAGCGGGAGCGGGCGCGCGAGCACCTCAAGCGGCTGACGTTGATCGCCCGGCTGACCAAGAACGCCGTCATGCTGTGCAAGCCCGACACGACGATCGAGTGGGTGAATCCCGCGTTCGAGGAGCTCACGGGATACACGCTCGAGGAAGCGTCCGGCAGGACGGCGGCGGCGCTGCTCGAATGCGAGGGCACCGACCCGCGCGCATCGGCGGAGATCGCGCGGGCGCTGGCGGAGCACCGCGGGGTGCGGGTGCAGCTCCTCAACCGCGCGAAGTCGGGGCGCGTCTACTGGGTCGACGCCGACATCCAGCCGATCCGTTCCGAGGACGGGCGGCTCGAGGGCTTCATCGGCATCCAGACCGACGTCAGCGACGCAATCGCCAGCCGCCGCCGTCTGGAGAGCGTGATCGGCAACGTCGCCTGCGGCATCGTCATCCAGGACGAGAGCGGCGCCGTCGTGGACTGCAATCGCGAGGCCGAGACCCTGCTCGGTCTGTCGCGCGACGAGATGCTCGGGCGCACCTCGCGCGATCCGCGCTGGCGCGCCACCCGCGAGGACGGCTCGGAGCTGCCGGGCGCGGAGCATCCCCCGATGATCGCGCTCGCCGAGGGCACGAGCGTGCGCGACGTGGTGATGGGCATCGAGCGCCCGGACGGGACGCGGCGCTGGATCAAGGTCAACGCCCGGGTCCTGGAGGGGCACGGCGACCGAGGCCGCACGGTGATCTCGAGCTTCGCCGACGTCACCACCGAGCGGGAGCACCGCGCCCGGCTGACCGAGGCGCACGAGGAGACGACCCGCGCCCTGGCCGAGCTGGGCACCTACAAGGCCGCGCTCGACCAGCACTCGATCGTGGCGGTGACCGACCGGGCCGGGCGCATCACCTACGTCAACGACCTGTTCTGCGCGATCAGCGGCTACGCGCGCGCGGAGCTCCTCGGACGCACGCACCGCGTCGTCAATTCGGGCATGCATCCGCCCGAGTTCTTCGTCGAGCTGTGGCGGACCGTCGCCAACGGCCATTCCTGGCACGGGGAGATCTGCAACCGCAGCAAGTCCGGCGCCTGCTATTGGGTGGACACGACGATCGTGCCGATGCGCGACGGCGAGGGCGGGATCGAGAGCTACGTCTCGGTGCGCTACGACATCACCGAGCGCAAGCGGGCCGAGGCGGCGGCCGCCGCCGAGATGGCCAAGCGCGCGGCGGCCGAGGGCCTCCTGCGCGACGTGCTCGACAGCATTCCCGACGCCGTCGCCGCCTACGACGAGAACGATCGCCTCGTCCTCTTCAACCAGGCCTACAAGGATTTCTACGCCTTGTCCGCGCCGGCCATCACGATCGGCGCACGGTTCGAGGACATCCTGCGCTACGGCACCGGGCGCGGGCAGTACGCCGATGCGGGCCACACGCCGCAGTCGCGCGAGGCCTGGGTCGCCGCGCGCCTGGAGATGCATCGCGAGCGCCCCGACGAGCGGGTGATCCAGTCGCTGGGCGACGGCCGCTGGCTGCAGGTCCGCGAGCGCCGGTCGCAATCCGGCCACACCGTGGGCGTGCGCACCGACATCACCAGCCTCAAGCAGGCCGAGGCGGCGATCAAGCGCCATGCGGAGCAGGACGCGCTGACCGGCCTCGCGAACCGCGCGGTGGTGACGCAGCGCCTGCGCGACCTCCTCGACGGCCGGCGCGCGAGCGACGGCGTCGGGGCGGTCGTGCTGCTCGACCTCGATCACTTCAAGGACATCAACGACACGCTCGGCCACGATTCCGGAGACGCGCTGCTGCGCGAGGTGGCACGGCGCCTGTCGGGCGCCGTGCGGGCCGGCGACGTCGTGGCGCGCCTGGGCGGCGACGAGTTCGCCCTCTTGCTGCCGGGACTGCGCGACGGCGAGCAGGCGCATCGGGTGGTCGCGGCGATCCACGACAGCCTGCGCGAGGAGATCACCATCGCGGGCCGCCGGTTTCGGCCCAGCGGCTCCATCGGCGTGACGCTCTACCCGCAGGACGGCGATACGCCGGCGGACCTGTTCAAGAACGCGGACATCGCGCTCTACCAGGCGAAGGCGAAGGGCCGCGACACCTGGTGCTTCTTCGATCCGGCGCTGCGAAGCCGTCTCGAGCGCCGCCAGGAGATCTCCGACGCCCTGCGCGAGGCGATCAACGACGGCGCGGTGGAGATCGCCCTTCAGCCGCAGCTGCGCACGCGCGACGGGGCGCATACCGGCTTCGAGGCGCTGGTGCGCTGGCGCCGGGACGGCGAGCTGGTCTCGCCCGCCGAGTTCGTCCAGGTGGCGGAGGAAACCGGGCTGATCCAGGCCCTGGGACGCACGGTCCTCGGCAAGGCGCTGGGCGCCGTGCGCACGCTCCTCGACCGCGGCCTCGAGCCCGGTCAGGTCGCCGTCAACGTCGCCGCCGCGCAGCTCAAGGACGAGGGCTTCGTCGCGGAGGTCGAGCGGCTGCTCGCCCGCTGGAACCTGCCGCCGACGCGGCTCGAGATCGAGGTGACCGAGAACGTCCTCCTCGATCGGGCGAGCGACAAGGTCGCCGAGACCCTGCGCGGCCTGCACGCGCTCGGCGTCACCATCGCGCTCGACGACTTCGGCACGGGCTACGCCTCGCTCGCCCACCTCAAGCGCTTCCCCGTCGACCGCCTGAAGATCGACCAGTCCTTCGTGCGCGACATCGGCTCGGACCCGGAGGACGCCGCGATCGCGCGTACCATCATCAACCTGGCGCACTCGCTGGGGATGGACGTGGTGGCGGAGGGCATCGAGACCCGCGCGCAGCTGGAGTTCCTGCGCCTGCACGGCTGCGACGTTGCACAGGGCTATCTCATCAGCCGCCCCCTGATGGAGCTCGAGGCGGTGGCGCGATACCTCGGCGCGACGGTGCCCGCCGGGCTGCGCGCCGCGGGCGGGTGAGAGCCGCGCAAGGGAACGCGAACACCGTTCAGGGGGTGCAATCGCGTCGGAAGCCGGATCTATTGCGAGCGTGCCGCGTCCGCGGCCGCAGGCCGGCGGCGTCGACGCGCGTGTCGGCGCGCGTGTCGGCGCGTGGCAGGATGGTACGCGGGGGAGCGAGGGGCATGGACGGAGGGGTCGGCGACCGCGGCGGCGCGAACGGAGGCGGGCTGCCAGGCGGCCGCCGCGCGACAGAATGCGGTCGAGGAAAAGCTCGAGCGCGTGCTGCGCCACGTCGAGACGCTGCCGACCAAGGCCGACCCATGGGACTGGAAGGTGCACTGGACCGCGATCTGCGTCGCCGCGATCGCGATCATCGTCGGCGGCAGCATCGGCGGGCTCTCAGCGCCGATGATGCCGGTGAGGCACCTCACCCCACCTGGATCTTCGGCTCGCGCTCGAGCACCTTGCCGAGCTGCTTCAGCCGCCCCATCAGCCGCTCGCCGACGAGGTCGGCCATGTCCTCGGGCAGGTTGAGGACGATGCGCGGGCCCTTGGCGCCGTTCCTGGCGATCAGCGCGGTCTTCGGCAGGACGCCCTCCATCGCCACCGAGACCGGGTAGGCGACGCGAAAGGCGCCGCCGAGGATCCGCGCGAGCATGATCAGCCGTGGCGTCGCCAGCCCCTTGAGCTGGGCACTCGCCCGCTCGAGCGAGAGCCCCTCGTGGCGGAAGTAGTTGGCGAGCGCGAGGTACGCGCGGCCCGGGTGATCGAGGCCGATGAAGGCGGCGTTGGCGATGATGTTGAGGCTCTGCTCGCCGCGATAGTCCGGATGCGCCCGCCAGCCGATGTCGGCGAGGAGGCAGGCGGCGTGCCGAAGCCGGCGCTCCTGCGGGGCCTCGTCGAGGTCGAGCGTCTCGAGCAGCGTGTCCGTCCAGGCCTGAAGCTCGACCCCGTGCCCCGGCGAGCGCGCCCGCAGGACGTTGAAGTCCGCCGCCGCCGTGATCAGCGGGTCGCGGCTCTTGAGCGCGTCGTCCAGCCGCTCGAACAGGATGCCCTCGCGCACGCCCAGCGCCGAGACGGCGATGCTCGCGGGACGGCCGAGCTTGATCAGCTCCTCGAGCACGATCGCGCCGTAGGCGAGGAGCGGCCGGCGGGCGTCGGAGACCGCGTCGATCTCCTTGAGCGCGGTGGCGGGCGTGCGCTCCACCATCTCCAGGAAGGCGAGGCCGTCGGCGGGGTCGATGCGGTAGTCGTGCATCACGCGCAGCGGGTAGCCACGCTCCGCCATGTGCAGCCGCGCCAGGTTCCGCCAGGTTCCGCCCACCGCGTAGAACGTCCTGCCCTTCAGCCCGGCGAGCTGCGGCGCGCGGGGCAGCGCCTCGCGGACGAGCCGACGGGCCTTCTTCGGGCTGTCGTCGGAGAGGTCCTGGAGCGTCAATCCGCCGAGCGGCAAAGTGACGCCCTGCCCGGCAGTGAGCCCGGAGACGTCGACGAGCTCGAGCGAGCCGCCGCCGAGGTCGCCGACGATGCCGTCCGCCTCGTGGAAGCCCGAGATCACGCCGAGCGAGGAGAGCTCGGCCTCGCGCGCGCCCGAGAGCAGCTCGATCGGACGGCCGACGATCTCCTCCGCCCGGGAGAGGAAGTCCGGCCCGTTCTGCGCATCCCGCGCCGCCGCCGTGGCGAGGACGAGGATCTCGCCGACCTTGATGGTCTGGCACAGCGCCCTGAAGCGGGCGAGCGCCTTCAGCGCCCGGGAGACCGCCTCCTCCTCCAGCCGTCCGGTCGAGACGACGTGCCGGCCGAGGCCGCACAGGACCTTCTCGTTGTAGATCGGCATCGGCGCCCGGGTGAGACCCTCGTAGACGACGAGGCGCACCGAGTTCGAGCCGATGTCGATGATCGCGATCGGCCGCCCGACCTTCAGGCGGCCCGGCGCCTCGTCGCGCGAGATGTGCTTGTCGCTTGCGCTGCCCAAACCGTACCGCCCCTTGTCCGCCCCCGCGCACGTGCCGCCGCGCGACCGCCCGCCTCCTAGCTCCGTGCCCGACGACGCCGCGACAGCTCCCGCGGGCTCGACGTCTTCAGCGACTTGCCGCGTCCCGACAGGCTCGGGTTCGTCATGAAGAACTTGTGCGCGTTGAATGGTTCCTCGTCCGGCTCCGGAACGATCCGCTCGCTCGACCCGTCGGCCAGGACGCGCCAGCTCTGCTGGTTGTCCAGCAGATTCGCAAGCATGATCTGGTCGAGCACCTGCTGGTGGACCGTGGGGTTCGGGATCGGCAGCAGCGCCTCGACGCGCCTGTCGAGATTGCGCTGCATCAGGTCCGCGGACGAGATGTAGACGTGGGCCTTGGCGTGCGGCAGGCCGTGGCCGTTGCCGAATGCGTAGATGCGCGAGTGCTCGAGGAAGCGCCCGACGATCGACTTCACCCGGATGTTGTCGGACAGGCCGGGAATGCCGGGCCGCAGGCAGCAGATGCCGCGCACCACGCAATCGACCTGTACGCCTGTGGCGGAAGCGTCGTAGAGCGCGTCGATGATCTGGGCGTCGACGAGGGCGTTGCACTTGAGCCAGATCGCGGCCGGCCGCCCGGCCTGTGCGTGCGCGACCTCCTCGGCGATGTGCTGGAGGAGCCGCTTCTTCAGCGTCACCGGCGAGACCGCCATGCGCTCGAGCTCGGCCGGCTCGGCGTAGCCGGTGATGTAGTTGCACATCCGCGACACATCGCGCGCGATCACGGGATCGGCGGTGAAGAAGGACACATCGGTGTAGATGCGCCCCGTGATCGGGTGTGAGTTGCCGGTGCCCCCGTGGCACTCGGTTACGAGGTTGGCGCCCGCCCGGCGCACCCCCACCGGGAGCACGGCGTGG
>JBNPEA010000147.1:0-34134 GCA_051117315.1 Salinarimonas sp.
GGTGCGGCTCGGCGGCAAGGCGCTGATCGACCACGCGCTGGACCGGCTGGCGACGGCGGGCGTCGAGACCGCGGTCGTCAACGTGCACTACCTCGCCGACCTGATCGAGGTGCATTGCGCCCGCCGTGCCCCGCCGCCGCGCCTCGTCGTCGTCGACGAGCGCGCCCGCCTGCTCGACACCGGCGGCGGCATCAAGGCCGCGCTGCCGCATCTCGGGCCGGGGCCGTTCCTCGTCCACAACACCGATTCCGCCTGGCTCGAGGGGCCGCGCGGCAACATCGAGCGGCTGCTCGAGCTCTACGACCCGGCGCGCATGGACATCGCGCTGCTGCTGGCCGCCACCGCCGGCTCGATCGGCTTCGACGGGCCGGGCGACTTCGAGATGGACGCCGCCGGGCGCCTCGCCCGCCGCCGCGAGCGCGCCGTCGCGCCCTTCGCCTATGCCGGCGTGGCCATCCTCTCCCCGGACCTGTTCGCCGAGACGCCGGAGGGGCCGTTCTCCCTCAACCTGCTGTTCGACCGGGCGGAGCGGGCCGGGCGCCTGTTCGGCCTGCGCCTCGACGGCACCTGGCTGCACGTGGGCGACCCCCGCGCCCTCGCGGAAGCCGAGGAGCAGATGGCGATCGCTACCTGAGGGCGTACGAACCGTGCTGCACGCGCCGCGTGCGTCGCTCGCGTTAGCGGCTTCTTAAGCCGCCTTGTTCTATCTGTGCGGATGTCTTCCCGTGGGGAATTGGGGCCGCACATGCATATCGTGGTCGTGGACTCGAGCCGCGTCGTCCTGAAGATGGTCGCGGGCCTGCTCGCCCCGAAGGGACACCAGGTCGAGACCTTCACCGACAGCCGAGAGGCGCTCGCCTTCGTCACCGACACGCCGAGCGTCGACGCGCTGATCACCAGCCTCGAGACGCGCCCCATCGGCGGCTTCGAGCTGTGCTGGTCGGCCCGCCTGCTGGCCGAGGACCGCCGGCCCCTCTACATCATCGCGATGTCGTCCACCGACAATGCGCGCAATCTCTCCGAGGCGCTCGATTCCGGTGCGGACGACTTCCTCTCCAAGCCGCCCGTCGCCGAGGAGCTGAACGCGCGCCTGCGCGCCGCCCAGCGCCTGACCACGCTGCAGCGCGAGCTGATCCGGCTGGCGGAGACCGACTCGCTCACGGGCCTGCTCAACCGCGGCGCCTTCATCCATCGCCTCGGCGAGGCGGCGCGCCGGTTCGGGCCGCAGGGCCGCCTGGCGCTGATCGGCATCGACCTCGACCACTTCAAGAAGATCAACGACGGCCACGGGCACGCGGTCGGCGACGCCGCCATCCGCGCCGCCGGCGAGGTGCTGGCCGAGGTCGCCCGCGAGCACAAGGGCTTCGCCGGGCGCGTCGGCGGAGAGGAATACGCCCTCGCCCTGCCGGGCCTGCGCGGCATGGAGGCCTCCGATGTCGCCTCGGCGCTGCGCGGCAAGATCTCCGAGATCCGCGTGCGCGGCCGCTCCGGCCCGGTGAAGTTCACGGCGAGCCTCGGCGTCGGCGAATGGTCCGACGGCGAGACGGTGGAAGGCCTCCTCAAGCGCGCCGACCTCGCCCTCTTCGACGCCAAGGCCAACGGCCGCGACCGCGTGATGACGGCGTTCTCGGACGTGTACGTGTCGCGGGTGGGGTGAGCGGCTCGGGTCCGAGGCTGCGGCCTCTCTCGCCCCCACCGGTCCTCGCTGCGACCGGCCTGCCTCCCCTGCGGGGAGGCGTCGGCGTCGCGGCCGTCACCGACGTCGATGACGACCGCCGACCCGCCACCGCCCCCCGGGGCGGTCGGCGCCCGAAGGGCGACGGGTGGGGGCGAGCGATCGGCTCGGTTCCCCCTTGCCCCCCGCCCCTCCCCGGTGTGAACTCCCTCCCAACGCCACGCGCCTGCGCCACGCTCCCGGGAGGACCACCATGCGCGCCATCGTCGTCGAGAAGGCCGAGACCGGCACCGTCGCCGCCCTGACGGACTTCCCCGAGGGCGCGCTGATGGAGGGGGACGTCACCCTGCGCGTCTCCCATTCCACCGTGAACTACAAGGACGGGCTCGCGCTCACCGGGCGGATGCCGGTCGTGCGCCGCTTCCCGATGATCGCCGGCATCGACGCCGCGGGCGTGGTCGAGACCTCGACGCATCCCGCCTGGCGCCCCGGCGACGCGGCGATCCTCACCGGCTGGGGCGTCGGCGAGACGCATCTCGGGGGCTACGCCGACAAGGTCCGCGTGCCCGGCGACTGGCTCGTGCGGCTGCCCGCCGGGATGGACGCGGCGCACGCCATGGCGCTCGGCACCGCCGGGCTCACCGCGGCTCTGTGCGTGCTCGCCCTCGAGCGCCACGGCCTCACGCCCGACGCCGGCCCGGCGCTGGTGACGGGCGCCGCCGGCGGCGTCGGCTCCGTCGCTGTGGCGCTGCTGGCGAAGGCCGGCTGGCGGGTGATCGCCGCGACCGGCCGGCCGGAAGAGGCGGCCTATCTCGAGGGGCTCGGCGCCGCCGAGATCCTGCCGCGCGCCGAGCTGACCGGGCCGCCCAAGCCCCTCGCCAAGGCCCGCTGGGCCGCGGGCGTGGACACGGTGGGCGGCGCGATGCTCGCCAACGCGCTCGCCATGACGCAGCCCGACGGCGCCATCGCCGCCTGCGGCAATGCCGGCGGCATGGACCTGCCGACGTCGGTCGCGCCTTTCATCCTGCGCGGCGTGGCGCTGCTCGGCGTCAACTCCGTGCCGGCACCCGTCCCGCTCCGCCGCGCCGCCTGGGACCGCCTCGCCCGCGACGTCGACCCCGCCCTCCTGGACGCCATGACCACCACGATCCCCCTCGACGCCGTCATCGGCACCGCGGAGGAGATTCTCGCCGGCCGCGTGCGCGGGCGGATCGTGGTGGAGGTGGCGTGAGGCGGCTTCAGCCGGCGACGGGGGTGAGCGGGCGCTCGCGCCGCGTCTTCAGCCAGGCCTCGTTCTCGATGAGCGCGACGCGGCCGAGCTCGTGCACGATCGCGCGCGCCTCGTCCTCGCGCTCGGCCCGCGGACGCCCCGCCGCCTCGTCCCAGATCGCCGCGAGCGCCTCCTCGGCGCGGTGGAAGGCGCGGTAGGCGTCGCGATAGGCCAGCGCCTCCGCCTCCCAGCCGAGCTTCTCGGCGAGGTAGCGCCAGGCGCCGGCGACGGCGTTGAGGAGGACGACGAGCACGATCGCGGCGTATTTGGTGGCGGTGGAACCGGACATGTCGGCGAAGCCCGCCTCGACGAGGGCGTGGCCGAGCCCGGCCGCGGCGAGCCCGAGCGCGCCCGCCGCCGGCACGGCGAAGGCGAGCGAGACGGCGAAGGCCTCGAAGCCCCGGAAGCGCGGCGACAGGACGTCGCGGGCCGCGGCGATCGCGATCGCGACGACGATGCCGCCGACGAGGCCCGACCAGTCGGTGAGGACGCCCGCGGCCTCGAACGTCTTCTTGACCGAGGGCACGCCCAGCCAGACGAAGAGCAGCGCCGCCAGCACGCCCGACGTCACGACGAGGAACCAGCTCTGCCGCTCGGCCCGCGCGGCGTGCGTCTCGCGGGACTCGGCGTTGCGCTCGAAGTACCAGAGCTGGCTACCGATCCAGTCCTTCGGTGATCTTTCCCGTTTCCGGAGGTCCTCGCGCGGCGTCCCGTCCCCCTCACGCACACGGTTCCACTCCGCTTCGAGAGGGAGCGCCCCCATCGCCTCGGCGGGCGTGCGACGCAGCCAGATCCAGGTCAGGATGCCGGTGACGCCGTCGCGGATGCGGGCGAGGTCGCGGTCGACGCCCTGGAGATGCTTACGGTCCACGCGTTCCGGCGATCCCGCGCTCCACCAGGCGATCTGGACGCGCAGCATCTCGGCCACCGCGCGGTAGTCCTCCGCCCGCGGCTGCCAGCGCAACCGCTTGGCGAGGAGGGCGACGGCGCCGATGGCGAGGAGGAGCACCAGGTATCCGATCAGGACGATCGGATCGCTCGGCCGGAACTTGGCGAAGGTCTCGTAGACGGCGACCGCGCCGACGAACAGGAGGGCGAGCCCCCAGAAGGCGCCCTCGGACCACTTCTTTCCGACGCGCGAGGCGGCGCTGAGCGTGCCGCGCACGCGCTCGAGCACCGCGATCGCGCTCTCGTCCGCGCGGGGGGGCGTCGCCGCGCGCGACGCGACATCTCCGCCGTACCGGTCGAACGCGCGCGCCAGGCGCAGCGAGGGATGATCGGCCTCGACCGTCGGCGGCAGCGGCTTCTGGTGATCGCCCGGCGGGGGCGGCTCCTTGGGCCGGAGGCTCCTCACGGGATAGGTGCGCGCGGCACCGAAGCGCCGCCGCTCCGGCTGCCACGGCTCCGTCGGGTCGATCAGCCAGGCCGAGCGGCTCGGCGGCGGCAGGATTGGCGACCATTCGCGCCGCAGAACGGAGCTGCACCGCGCCACCGCGCGCCCCGCCGCGTCGGGAAGGCCGTGGCGGCGGGTGGCGAGGACGCGTGTGGTATTGCCGTCGATCCGCGCTTCGGCCTCGGCGGCTTCCCCCGCCACCTCCTTCGCGCGGCGCGCCATCTCCGCCTCGGCGGCGCCCGCCTCGGCAACGGCGACGAGGAGCGTCGCGGCCTCCGCGATCCACTGGCCGACCTGCTCGTAATGCGCATGCCGGCCCACCCTGTCGTAGCCCGTCGCGCCGCGCGAGAGCGGGCCGGACCCGGCGAGCGGCGGCAGGACGCGCACCAGCACCTCGGGCTCGGGGGCGGCGAGGAGTGCCTCGAAGTCCTCCCGCTGCCCGTCGCACCAGGCGACGAAGGCCGCGTGCTGCGGCACGGGGAGGTTCGGCGGCGGCTCGAAGTCCTCGCGGAAGAGGTCGGGCGCGAAGGGCAGGATCGCCGCGACCCGCCACAGCGGCCCGGTCCGCCGGGCGATCCGTGCGGCGATCAGGTCCGTTCCCATCGCCGCGCCGGTGAGCAGGAGCTTCGGCGTGTCGGGGAAGTCGGCGTCGAGCCGTGCGAAGACCGCCGCGAGGCGCCCCTCGACGGTCTGTGCGCGGGCGGCGTTCCCCGCCGCCGAGGTCCTGTCGAAGAAGCGTTGCCCGGTGATGCCGACGAGGAGCGGCTGCGCCTCGCTCCACAGCCGTGCGGCGCGCTCGGCGCCGCGATCGGGCGAAGCCGAGGTCTCGACCATTCCCGTTCAGCGCCCGCCGAGCCGCGCCTCGATCTCGGCCAGCATGGCCGCGACCTCGGTGCGCTTCGGCGGCGTCTCGACGTCCTTGAACACGACGCGGCCCTGGAAGCGGGCGCGGTCGAAGCTCGCCTCGTCGGCGAAGGCGGCGCCCTCGAACCAGGCGTTGCGGCCGAAGCGGGCGCGATCGAACCGCGCGGGGCCGCCGAAGCGGGCGGAGTCGAAGCCGGCATTGTCGGCGAAGTCGACGTCCGAGAAGTCCGCGCCGTCGGCCCAGGTGACGTTGCCGAGCCCCGCCTCGCCGCCGAAGGAGGCACCGGCGAAGTCGACCCGGCCCGCGAAGGACCCGCCGCGGAACCACGCGTCCTTGGAGAAGCGCGCGGCGGCGAAGGAGACTCCGGCGCGGAACGACACCTCCCGGAACTCGGCCGAGCGGGAGAAGGCGGCGTCGGCGAAGGTGGCGGGTGCCGTGAACACCGCCCGCTCGAAGGTCGCCTCGCGCCCGAACACCGCGCCCGTCGCGTCGAAGGGGCCGTGGAACTGCGCGGCCGAGGCCCAGATCCCCATCGGCAGCCGGGCGCCGGCGAGGCGCAGCGCGCCGGGCACCACGGCGCCGCCGAGGTCGATCGAGAGACCGGCCGCGCCGCCGAGGTCCACCGCCGCCGCGAAGGCGAAGAGCCGCGTCGCGCGCGGGCTCTCGGCGAAGGCGGGGGCGAGCTGGAGCATCTCCATCGCCCACGCGTTCCAGCGTACGATTCCGGCCGCCAGCCGCTCCCGCGCCGCCGCGTCCCGTGCCGCCGCGGCGGCGGGAGGCGGCTCGCCCGCGGGCGTGGCGCAGGCGGTCTCGACGGCGTCGAGGTGGGGCTCGAGCCAGGGGTTGAGGCGCACGAGCGCGGCACGGGGGGAGCGGGAGAGGAGCATGATCGAACGTCCCGGTGAACGCGGACGATCATAGCGCAACTGCGGGCCGTTAAGAAGATGGTAAGAGATCCGAATTCGGATCACGTGAGAAGCGAGGGGCCGCAATGGTGCAGACGCGCAGTTCCCGGCCGGCGGGAAGCTCGGCGGGAGGCTCGGGTGGCAGCTGGGGCGGGCGCAACGGGGTGACGGGCATCCGCATCCTGCTGGTCGGCGTGCGCTCGCCGATCAACACCGGCATGATCCTGCGCGTGGCCGAGACCTACGAGGCGGACGTCGCCCTGTGCGGTGCCGACGACGTGCTCGACGATCCCGTCCGGATGCAGACCATCCGCGACTTCGCCTGCGGTGCGCTGGAGCGCCGCGGGTTCGCGCGCCTCGCGGGGCGCGACGCCGCGCGGGCCTGGATCGGGCAGGGCCGCCTCGTCGCCACCACCATCGCCCCCGACGCCGTGGAGCTCCCCGCCTTCCGCTTCCGCGCGGGCGACGTGATCGCCTTCGGCTCGGAGTACGACGGCCTCGACCCCGCCTTCGCCGCAGCGGCCGACGCGGCGCTGACCATCCCGATGCCGGACGTGTTCACGCCGAAGCCGCCCACCGCGAACCCGATCGACCCGGGGCGCACGGCGCCCCCGGCCAACGACGGTCGGCCGAACCTGAACGTGGCGATGTCGGTCGGGATCACCTGCTATGCGGCGTATTGCGCGGGGGTTATGAAGGCGGGCTAGGCGGCGGGGGTGCCGTTGCCGGAACGGCCGGGATCGCGACGCCGCCGGTCCGCCTCGAAATCCGCCGGATCCAGGTCGAACAGTCGACACAGGCGTTCGACGCTCATCACGGGCAGAGCGACAATCTCGGAGCGGCTTCGAGCGGCCGCGGAGCCACTGCCAGCGTCGGCGCCCGGCGCCGATCTCTCGCTGATGGCGCGCGACGCACGATACGCGTCGAGGCTTACGATCCTTGCCATGCGATTCTCCGTGGCCCGTGTGCCAACGGCAGAATCGCGCGCGAGGTTTTAACGGCGAGTTAACGGAGCCTGCATCGGCAGGCCTTCTTGCACGACGTCAACTCACCGCGGGTTGCGTCACCGCATGAAATGTGAATATGGTTAACGATGAGTGGTGTGCGTCGCGTCTCCTGGTCCGGCAGCGTGCAGGGGCTCGTTCCGCTATGGCGAACACGAGGGATATCAAGGCGTTCGTGATCAGCCCGATCGGCAAGGAAGGCGGCGCTGAACGCGCCCACGCCGATTGGGTCTTCGAGGAGATCATCGAGAAGGCCTGCGAGCGGCTTCGTCCGCACTACAACATTCATGTGGTCCGTGCCGACCATGAGGAGCGGACCGGCTCCGTCATGGGGCGCGTCCTCCACAACATCCTCCACCACGACCTCGTTTTCGCAGTCCTCGCCTTCGAGCGACCGAACGTCTACTACGAGCTCGCGCTCGCCCATGCGGCTGCGCGCAACGTCATCATGCTGCGCTCCAAGAGCCCGCCGGAGCCGCGCCATTTCGACGTGACGGACATGAACGTCGAGACCTACGAATATCGGGAGGGCAAGGGCGCCCCCGAGAAGCTGGTCTCAAAGATGGTGAAATACATCAAACATACTCTGGAAGAGGAGCCCATTCACAGAGATCGTGCATTTGACAAATACGACCCGTTCGGACGCTACTTCAGGGAGTACCGTTTCTACGACGAATTCCGCCATCTCGCTGTCAAGGAAGTCAACATCGAGGATCTTCAGCGAAATAACGTGGTTCACTATTCTGAATATTTTCTGAATGCGAACGATTTCTTGATACTTACAGGAATAACCCTGAAACATTTCACTCATCCTCGTTTCACATACACCAGAGCGGATGGCGAGGTGATGACATTTGCCGATGTCATTCAGTACCTCGTCACCGTCAAGGGTGTCGATGTTCGTGCGGTCATGCTTCACCCGAGCAATCCGACACTCCCTGCGATGCTTTCCTACGACGGGCCGGACAAGTTCAAGGCCACGGTGCAACAGGTCAAGGACGAGTGCCGTGAAGCGTTCAAGGCGTGGAAGCGGATCGCCAAGGCGCTGGAGCGTCAGCCGACCTCCGACAAGGCGCCTCGACGCGGGTCTCTCGAACTCATACAGCTTCGTCACAGCCCGATGCGCTACAGAATGACACTGACCGACGGCTCGCTTCTCCTGACGCCCTACTTCAATCACCTGCCATACAATGGGCACTCGCCTTCGCTCGCGGTGATGGCCACCTCGGCCTTCTACAGGGCGATCAAGGCGGACCTCGACATTCTGATCCGCGACGACCG
Organism: Salinarimonas sp.; assembly: GCA_051117315.1. GTDB lineage: Bacteria > Pseudomonadota > Alphaproteobacteria > Rhizobiales > Beijerinckiaceae > Salinarimonas. The sequence continues at coordinate 8,394 of JBNPEA010000147.1, forward strand.
ACGCGAGCCCCCCGGCGACGTGGCGGCGAAGCGCGGCAGCACCTAGAGAACCTCCCGGTTCCCCCCGCCCCCGAACCATGCTAACCGCCCGCGATCGCTCCAACTCCGCGGGACCCGCCCATCATGCCCACCCGTCCCGAGCGCGTCACCCGCGCGCTCCTCTCCGTCTCCGACAAGGCCGGCATCGTCGACTTCGCCCGGGCGCTGGCCGCGCGCGGCGTCGCCCTCGTCTCCACCGGGGGCACGCACCGTGCGCTCGTCGCGGCGGGGCTCGCGCCGACCGAGGTGTCGGATCTCACCGGCTTCCCGGAGATGATGGACGGGCGGGTGAAGACGCTGCATCCGAAGGTGCACGGCGGGCTGCTCGCCCGGCGCGCCGACCCGCAGCACCAGGCGGCCATGCTCGCCCACGGCATCGCCGAGATCGACCTCCTCGTCGTCGACCTCTACCCGTTCGAGGCGACGCTCGCCGCGGGCGGGGACTACGACGCCTGCGTCGAGAACATCGACATCGGCGGCCCGGCGATGATCCGCGCCGCCGCCAAGAACCACGAGAGCGTCGCCGTCGTGGTCGATCCGGCGGACTACACGACGATCCTCGACGAGCTCGCCGCCCACGACGGCGCCACCACGCTGCCCCTGCGCAAGCGGCTCGCCCAGAAGGCCTACGCCCGCACCGCCGCCTACGACGCGGCGATCTCGAACTGGCTCGCGGACGCGCTCGCGATCGAGGCGCCGACCTTCCGCGCGGTGGGCGGGCGGCTCGCCGAGGCCATGCGCTACGGCGAGAACCCGCACCAGAAGGCCGCCTTCTACCGCACCGGCGAGGCCCGCCCCGGCGTCGCCACCGCCCGCCAGGTGCAGGGCAAGTCCCTGTCCTACAACAACATCGCCGACACCGACGCCGCCTACGAATGCGTGGCGGAGCTCGACCCGGCGGAGAGCGCCGCCGTCGTCGTCGTCAAGCACGCCAATCCCTGCGGCGTCGCCACCGGTGCGACGCTCGTCGACGCCTACGCCCGCGCGCTGGCCTGCGACCCGGTCTCGGCCTTCGGCGGCATCGTCGCCGTCAACCGCACCCTCGACGCCGAGGCGGCGGCGAAGATCGTCGAGGTCTTCACCGAGGTGATCATCGCGCCCGACGCCACCGACGAAGCGATCGCGATCGTCGCCGCCAAGAAGAACCTGCGCCTTCTGCTCGCCGGCGCACTGCCCGACCCGCGCGCGCCCGGCCTCGCCGTGCGCACCGTCGCCGGCGGCCTGCTGGTGCAGGAGCGCGACAGGGCGGTCGTCTCCGACATGACGCTGTCGGTCGTGACGAAGCGCCAGCCGTCCGCGCGGGAGATGGCGGACCTCGCCTTCGCCTTCCGGGTGGCCAAGCACGTCAAGTCGAACGCCATCGTCTACGCCCGCGACGGGGCGACGGTGGGCATCGGCGCAGGGCAGATGAGCCGGGTCGACAGTTCGCGCATCGCCGCCTGGAAGGCGGGCGAGGCGGCGGGGGCGCTCGGCAGCCCCGATAGCCGGGCCAAAGGCGCGGGGGTGGCGTCGGCCGCCTTCTTCCCCGTCGCCGACGGCCTCCTCGCCGCCGCGGAGGCCGGCGCTACCGCCGTGATCCAGCCCGGCGGCTCGATGCGCGACGCCGAGGTCATCGCCGCCGCAGACGAGGCGGGGCTGGCGATGGTGTTCACGGGGCACCGGCACTTCCGGCATTGAGCCGATCCCGGCGCGCGGCAGCCGCTCGGTCCTCTCGGGCCTCTCGGGCCGCCAGCGCGCCTACCGCACGTTCGGAGCCCGCCCGGCATGCAGCGGGAGGGCTGCGACGTCTTGACCCCCCATCCGCTTTGTGGCCACATTGCCGAAATCGAGGCGGGGCGGGTGCGGATGGGCGACGACGTGATCCTCGAGACGCGGGGCCTGACCAAGGAATTCAAGGGCTTCGCCGCCGTCTCGGGCGTGGACCTGAAGGTGCGGCGCGGCGCCATCCATGCCCTGATCGGGCCCAACGGCGCCGGCAAGACCACCTGCTTCAACCTGATCACCAAGTTCCTGGAGCCGACGCGCGGGCGCATCCTGTTCAACGGGCGCGACATCACCCGCACGAAGCCCGCGGACGTGGCGCAGATGGGCATGGTGCGCAGCTTCCAGATCTCGGCGACCTTCGGCCATCTCACGCTGCTCGAGAACGTGCGCGTGGCGCTGCAGCGCAAGCTCGGCACCTCCTTCCACTTCTGGCGCTCTGAGCGCTCGCTCGCGACCCTGCACGAGCGGGCCGAGGCGCTGCTCGCGGATGTCGGGCTGGCGGAATACCGCGACCTCACCGCGAACGAGCTGCCCTACGGTCGCAAGCGCGCGCTCGAGATCGCCACCACGCTGGCGCTCGACCCGGAGATGCTTCTCCTCGACGAGCCGACCTCCGGCATGGGCCGCGAGGACATCGGCCGCACCGCGGCGCTCATCAGGCGCGTCGCAAAGGACCTCAACGTGCGAATGGAGGAGCACAACCTCGACGACGTGGCCGACCTGTCCGAATCGATCACCGTGCTCGCCCGCGGCGAGATCCTGGCGGAGGGCCCTTACGAGACGGTCTCGACCGACCCGCGGGTGGTGGAGGCCTACATGGGCACCGGCGCGGGCACCGGTGCGGCGGCGCACGCCGATGCGTGAGGCCGAAACGGGCGGCGCGCGCCCCCTCCTGCACGTCGGCGACCTGCACGCCCATTACGGCGAGAGCCACGTCCTGCACGGCATGGGCTTCGAGATCGCCGCCGGCGAGGTCGTCACGCTGCTGGGCCGCAACGGCGCCGGCAAGACCACGACGATGCGCGCCATCATGGGCATGCTGCGCCAGCGCTCGGGCTCGATCGTGATCGACGGCGTCGAGACCATGGCGATGCGCTCCGACCGGATCGCGCGGCTCGGCATCGGCTACGTGCCCGAGGAGCGCGGCATCTTCGCGAGCCTCGACGTCCGCGAGAACCTCGCCCTTCCGCCGGTGGTCAAGCCCGGCGGCATGAGCGTGGAGGCGGTCTACGACCTGTTCCCGCGCCTGCGCGAGCGCCGCTTCAGCCAGGGCACCAAGCTCTCGGGCGGCGAGCAGCAGATGCTCGCCATCGCCCGGGTGCTGCGCACCGGCGCCAAGCTGCTCTTGCTCGACGAGCCGACGGAGGGCCTCGCGCCCGTCATCGTCCAGCAGATCGGCGCCATCATCGGGGAGCTCAAGCGCAAGGGCTTCACCATCCTGCTCGTCGAGCAGAACTTCCACTTCGCCGCGACCGTCGCCGACCGGCACTACATCGTCGAGCACGGCCACGTCGTGGAGATGTTCCGTAACGAGGATATCGGCTCCAACATGAAGACGCTGCAGGACTATCTCGGCGTCTGAAGAAATCGAACCCGGCGTTCGAGCCGCGCCGCTCAAGGGAGAACGACCATGATGAAACGCACGCTCCTCGCCGGCCTCTCGGCGCTCGCCCTCACCGCATCCGGCGCCGCCGCCCAGACCGAGGTCACCATCGGCGTCCTCAACGACCAGTCCGGCCTCTACTCCGACCTCACCGGCCAGGGCTCGGTCTGGGCCGCGCGCAAGGCGATCGAGGACTTCGACCCCGCCGCGCACGGGCTCGCCGTCGAGCTCGTCTTCGCCGACCACCAGAACAAGCCGGACGTCGGCTCCTCCGTGGCGCGGCAATGGTACGACGTGGACGGCGTCGACATGATCGTCGACGTGCCGACCTCGTCCGTGGCGCTCGCCATCAACGAGCTCACCCGCGAGCGCAACAAGGTGTTCCTGTCCTCGGGCGCCGCCACCTCGGATCTCACCGGCAAGGCCTGCTCGCCCAACACGGTGCACTGGACCTACGACACCTGGTCGCTCGCCAACGGCACCGGCAAGGCCATCGTCGAGACCGGCGGGGAGAGCTGGTTCTTCATCACCGCCGACTACGCCTTCGGCCATGCGCTCGAGCGCGACACCTCGGCGGTCGTGGAGGAGAACGGCGGCGAGGTCGTCGGCACCGTGCGCCACCCGTTCCCGGGCTCGGACTTCTCGTCCTTCCTGCTGCAGGCGCAGGCGTCGGGCGCCGAGATCATCGGGCTCGCCAATGCCGGCGGCGACACGGTCAACACGGTGAAGCAGGCGGCCGAGTTCGGCATCGTCCAGTCCGGCCAGAGCCTGGCCGCGCTCTTGATGTTCCTCACCGACGTCCACGCGCTCGGCCTCGACGTGGCCCAGGGCCTGATCTTCACAGAGGCGTGGTACTGGGACCTCAACGACGCCAACCGCGCCTTCGCGGAGGAGTTCGCGGCGGCCAATGGCGGCCAGCATCCCACCATGGTCCACGCCGGCGTCTATTCCGCCGTGACGCACTACCTCAAGGCGGTCGCGGAAGCCGGATCGGCCGAGGACGGCGCAGCCGTCGTGGCGCAGATGAAGGCGATGCCGACCAGCGACCGGCTGTTCGGCGAAGGCGAGATCCGCCAGGACGGGCGCAAGATCCACGACATGTACCTGTTCGAGGTGAAGTCGCCCGACCAGTCGGAAGGCGCCTGGGACTACTACACCCTGCGCGCCACGATCCCCGCCGCCGAGGCCTTCCGGCCGCTCGCCGACGGCGGCTGCTCGCTCGTGAACTGATCGCCGTGACCTGATCACGACGACCGCGCGGGGGGCGGGCGGCGTCCGCCCCCCGCGCGTCACCCGACCCCAGGAAAGATCGAGGTCGCCGCCCGTGTTCGAGCTCATCGGAGTGTCCCCGCAGATGCTGTTCGGCCAGCTCATGCTCGGGCTGATCAACGGCGCCTTCTACGCGGTGCTGAGCCTGGGGCTGGCGGTCATCTTCGGCCTGCTCAACGTCATCAACTTCACCCACGGCGCGCAATACATGATGGGCGCCTTCGTCGCCTACATCCTGCTCGTCGTCTTCGGCGTGCCCTACTGGGGCGCGCTGGTGCTGGCGCCGGTGATCGTCGGCGCCGTGGGCGTGGTGATCGAGCGCACCATGCTGCGCCGGCTCTACCATCTCGACCACCTCTACGGCCTGCTGCTCACCTTCGGCCTGGCGCTGATCATCGAGGGCCTGTTCCGCTCGCAATACGGCGTCTCCGGCCAGCCCTACCCCAATCCGCTGCCGGGCGGGACCAATCTCGGCTTCATGTTCCTGCCGACCTATCGCGGCTGGGTCGTCGTCGCCTCGCTCGTCGTCTGCTTCGGCACCTGGCTCGTGATCGAGCGCACCAAGCTCGGCTCCTACCTGCGCGCCGCCACCGAGCGCCCGGACCTGGTCCAGGCCTTCGGCATCAACGTGCCGCTGATGATCACGCTCACCTACGGGTTCGGCGTGGCGCTCGCGGGCTTCGCCGGGGTGCTGGCGGCGCCGATCTACCAGGTCAGCCCGCTCATGGGCGCGAACCTGATCATCGTCGTCTTCGCGGTGGTGGTGATCGGCGGCATGGGCTCGATCCTGGGTGCCATCGTCACCGGCTATTCGCTCGGCATCATCGAGGGCCTCACCAAGGTGTTCTACCCGGAGGCCTCCAACACCGTGATCTTCGTGGTCATGGCCATCGTGCTGCTGGTCAAGCCCGCGGGCTTGTTCGGCACGGCGAAGTGAGGGGCGCGCGATGACCGAGGCTTCCAGCATCACCCGCGGCAAGCTCGCCTCGATGGCCTTCCTGGCGTTCGTGGCGCTGGCGCTCGTGGCGCCGTTGTTCCTCTACCCGGTCTTCCTGATCAAGATCCTGTGCTTCGCGCTGTTCGCCTGCGCCTTCAACCTGCTCATCGGCTATGTCGGCCTGCTCTCCTTCGGCCACGCGATGTTCTTCGGCGGGGCGTCCTACTTCTGCGGCCACATGCTCAAGGTCTGGGGCTGGCCGACCGAGGTCGCCATCCCCGTCGCGGCGCTCGCGGCCGGCGCCATGGGCCTCGTCGTCGGCGCGCTGGCCATCCGCCGCCAGGGCATCTACTTCGCCATGGTGACGCTGGCGCTGGCGCAGATGTTCTTCTTCTTCGCCCTGCAGGCGCCCTTCACCGGCGGCGAGGACGGCATCCAGGCGATCCCGCGCACGCCGATCTTCGGCGTGATCGACATCATGAACGACACGACGCTCTACTACGTCGTGCTGGCGATCTTCCTGGCCGGTTTCCTGCTGATCTACCGCACCATCCACTCGCCCTTCGGGCAGGTGCTCAAGGCCATCCGCGAGAACGAGCCGCGCGCCGTCTCGCTCGGCTACGCCGTCGATCGCTACAAGCTCCTCGCCTTCACGCTCTCGGCGGCGCTGGCCGGCCTCGCGGGCGCGACGAAGGCGGTGGCGTTCCAGCTCTCCTCGCTCACCGATGTCGCCTGGCAGATGTCCGGCGAGGTGGTGCTGATGACGCTGGTGGGCGGCATGGGGACCGTGTTCGGCCCCGTCGTCGGCGCGGCCGTGATCGTCACCATGCAGAACTACCTCGCCGGCTTCGGCGAGTGGGTGCTCGTCACCCAAGGCGTGATCTTCGTCGTGGTGGTGCTGCTGTTTCGCCGCGGCATCGTCGGCGAGGCCATGGCCTTCGCCGAGCGCCGCAAGCGCCGCCGCGACGCCGCCGCCGCGCCCGCCGAGGGTGCCCCGCCTGCTCGGACGCCGGAGCCCGCGCGAAAGCCGGAGCCCACCGCGACCCGCTGAGGCGACGCGCGCGGCCTTGACGCGCCGCACGACTCGTGTTCTTGTTTCGTTCGTCACCGAACGGGCGAGAGCCGGACGCGCGCCATGAGGGTCCCGCTGTTCTCGAGGGCGCCAGCCGTCATCCGACTGAGCCCGGTCGATCCCGCGGCCGCGCCGCCGCGGGCGCACGATCACCATGCGCACGATCACCATGCGCACGATCGTCAGGCGCACCCGGACGCCACGCGCGAGCGCGTGCGCGCCCTCATCGAGGGCACGATCCTGTCGCATCGGGAGATCGCCGCGCGGACCGGGGTCCATGCCGGCACGGTCTCGCGCTGGGCGGCCCGCCATCGCTGGGCGCGCCCCCCCGGCGCCTGCCGCCCGGCCCCGCGCCCCGCGGCGGCGCGCCATACGCCCAATCGCATCGGCCGGGCGCTGGCCCGGGCGCTCGTCGCGGAGTGTGACCGCCTCGTCACATCCATCACCGCCGCCGCGCGGCCGGACCCCGCCGCCCTGGCCGAGGCGCTCGACCTCCTCGCCCGCGCCCGCGCCGAGCAGCGGATCCGCCGCCGCCGGCGCCTGACCCCACCGACGAATCCGCCTCCACCGAAGCGCAAGCCCAAGCGCAAGCCGGGGGACCCGCCCATCACCCGCCGCTCCCGCCGCGCGCTGCGCACGGCCCTGCGCACCATGCAGGGCCTGCTGCCCGGCGACACGATCGAGAAGGAGCTCGCCGACCAGCTCCGCCCCCCACCCCCGCCGCGACGGGGACGGCTGGGGCGGTGAGGCGCGCACCTCTCCGCAGGGGAGGGCGGTGATGCCGCTCGATTCCTGTACCGGGGCTCCGGACACGACGACCGCTCCGAAGCGACCCCGACCTGCTCCCGCCCTCTCGGGGCGGGGACGGCCCGCGGAGCGGGCCAGGGGCGGGGTCCCGCGGCGCACCGCTACGAGCGCGAGCGCCCCTCTCCCGGACGGGAGAGGTGTTCCGCCACGCACCTCCCTCAAGCCCTTTCCTCCCATCGGAAGCAGGCGTCCGCCCCTCAACCCTCCCCGTCGAGCCAGCGCTCCTTGCGCATCCGCCGCGCCGCCGCCTCGTCGCGCTCCGCCCGCACCTGCGGCGTCTCGCGCAGCCGCGCGACGAGGAGGAGGATCGCCAGGGCGACGCCCGAGAGCAGGAACCAGCCGCCGACGACCACGGCCAGGCCGAAGGTCACCCAGCCCAGCGGCGTGCCGAGCAGGCCCGGGTCCGGCAGGGGCACCGCGCCCTCGGTCATCGGCTCGTCGATCATGGCGCGCGCTCCGCGACTTTCGCCGCCCAAAGTCGGCTGGCTTACCGACGAACTTACGTGAACTGGGGTAGCTGCGCAAGTTCACCAGTTCAGTGTCTTTCGTCGCGACGGCCTTCCCCGCAGCTTCGCGCCGGGTGGAGGCCGGGCGTGACTCTCAGAGAGATACTCGGATCGAACGTGAGGATCGCGCGCGACGCGCGCGGCTGGTCGCAGGCCGACCTCGCCGAGAAGGCCACGCTGTCGACGAACTCGATCGGCCGCCTCGAGCGGGGCGAGATGGCACTGCGCTTCGACAACATCGAGAAGGTCGCCGCCGCCCTCGAGCTCGAACCCTCGGCGCTGTTCGCGCCGGAGCCGCCGGTCGCGCCCCAGCCCGAGCGGGCGCGCGTGCTCCAGCGCCTCAACGTCCTGCTCGTGCGCATGAGCGACGAGGACCTGGCCCGCCTCGGCCGGGTGATCCGGGCGGTCGAAGGCTGATGCCGCGAAAAGCCCCTCTCCCGAAAGGGAGAGGGGTTGGGGTGAGGGAATACGGCCCGCCGGCAACCACAAACGCCCGCCGCATCGACGTCGCGAGAACCCGCCGGCCGGACACCCTCACCCCTGCCCCTCTCCCATACGGGAGAGGGGTTCCCCTGCGCACCGCCCCCGAAGCCCTCATCCCCCTGGTGGGTCGGGGCACCCGTCATCCCCCCGGAGCCGTCGTGCCCCGCACGTGCTGCCGCGCACAGCGGAGGTCACCGCGAAGCGGCCGGAACGAAGTGGAGGAGGGCGAAGCCCTTGACCGCAGCGAGCACGGCGGCAGGCTGGCAGGAGAGGACGGTGGGCGCAGTGCGCTTGACGCAGCCCGCGGCTGTGGACGGCGACCAGCGCTCCCTGTCGCCGAACCGGCGAATCACCCAAGATGCCGCCTCCCTTCCATCGAGGCGGCCTCCGCGGATGTTCAGCGGCCTGAGGACATACCCCACGCGGGCGCGGGCTCGAGAGCCGTTGATCGCCTTCATGACGGGCGCGCTCGAGGACGCGGGCTGCCGGATCATCTACGCCTCGCCGCCGACCCGTGCGCCGTTCGTGATCAGCTTCGAGACGGCTCGTGGGGAGCGCCAGGGGATCGTCGCCTACGCCTTTCGCGCGACGCGAACCCCGACGCGGAACAGGCCGAGCGACGAGCGTTCCTTCCAGCTCAAGTACGGCAGCAAGGCCGACTTCGCCGCCGACAACGTCCACGAGCTCTGGCAGGACCCGACCGGGTTGTTCACCACGCTCCTCGTCGGGATCGATCCCGTGGACGGATTCTTCGTCGCCGCCGATCCCGTCCTGCGCAGCCCGACCAAGCTGTTCATCCGGCTGGAGTTCAAGGACGAGCACGCCGAGGCGATCAAGACGGGCGGCTGGCATGCTTGGGAGCGGAAGATCCGGCCGAAGGAACCCGACGACGTCGGCGTGTTCGAGGTCCTGGTCGGCGGGCGCCGGGAGCGCTTCCTGGATCTCGTCCGCTTCGAGCGGGCAGCGAAGGGCCTCGACGCGGGCAACCGTCAGCTCCTGGCGGAGAAGCCCTCCCTGTACGTCCCGCTCCTCGATCCCGCGGCTCCGCGGCCCTCGGTGGACGACCTTCGGGATCATCCGCTGCTGGCGGAGCTCGGCCTGCCGCCGGAGGGCTTGCTGGAGGTCATCCAGGGCGCGAGCCGGCTCAAGATGGCGGTGCGCGGCTGGGTCGCCGAGCGGCACCTGAGGGAGCAGATTGCGCAGATGCCCGGCGTGGTCGACTGCCGACCGATCGACGGCGACGGGCAGGCGGACCTTCTTGTCCACTACCGCGAGGCCGTGCCGTTCCGGATCGAATGCAAGAACGTCCTGCGGCAGCTCAGTGCCGCCGGCCTGCCGCGCCTCGATTTCCAGCGCACGCGCGCCGCAAAGGGCGATCCGTGCTCGCGCTACTACGCACCGAGCGATTTCGAGGTGGTCGCCGCCTGCCTGCACGCCGTCACGGAAGAGTGGGAGTTCCGCTTTGCTGCAACCGTCCACCTGCCGGGCCACAGGAAATGTGCAGGAAAGTTGAATTCGAGCCTTGTCATCGGCCCCGACTGGGGTGATGATCCGTTCAGCGTTCTTGGTTTGTCCGACGGCTTGTCCGATGTCCGGTGAGGAGAGAATGGCGCGCGAGCCCACCGTCATCAGCCTGTTCACCGGCGCCGGAGGCCTCGACTACGGGTTCGAGGCCGCCGGCTTCCGCACCGCCGTGGCGCTGGAGATGGACGCGCGCTGCTGCGAGACGCTGCGCGCGAACCGGTCGTGGCCGGTGATCGAGAGCGACGTCGCGGCCGTGCCGACCGCGGCGATCCTCGAGGCGGCCGGCCTGCGCGCCGGGGAGGCCGACGTGCTGATCGGCGGGCCTCCGTGCCAGCCCTTCTCCAAGTCGGGCTTCTGGGCGACCGGCGAGGCGCGGCGGCTGAACGACCCGCGCGCCAGCACGCTGGAGTGCTGGCTGCGCGTCCTGGCCGAGGCGCGCCCGCGGGCATTCCTGCTGGAGAACGTCGAGGGGCTCGGCTTCAAGGGCAAGGACGAGGGCCTGCGGCTGATCCAGGAGCGGCTCGCCGCGATCAACGCAGCCTTCGGCACGCGCTACGCGGCCCAGATCGCGGTCCTCAACGCCGCTGACTACGGCGTGCCGCAGGTCCGGCGCCGGATGTTCGTGATCGGGTCGCGCGACGGCGCGCCGTTCGCCTTCCCGGAGCCGACGCATGCCGAGGTAGGGTCGCTTGCTCTCGGCGGGACGCGGCCGTGCGTCACCGCCTGGGACGCGCTCCACGACCTCGCGGAGCCGAACGACACGGAGGTCCGGCTCAAGGGCAAGTGGGCCGACCTGCTGCCCAGCGTCCCCGAGGGCGAGAACTACCTCTGGCACACCGACCGCGGCGGCGGCGAGCCGTTGTTCGGCTGGCGCCGGCGCTACTGGTCCTTCCTCCTCAAGCTCGCCAAGGCGCAGCCCTCGTGGACGATCCAGGCGCAGCCCGGGCCGGCGACCGGGCCGTTTCACTGGAGCGACCGGCGCCTGACGATGCGCGAGATGGCGCGGCTGCAGACGTTCCCCGACGACGTGCGCATCCTCGGTACCCTGATCGAGGCGCAGAAGCAGCTCGGCAACGCCGTGCCGAGCCTGCTCGCAGAGGTGCTGGCCCGGGAGATCGGGCGCCAGCTCCTCGGGCGGGCGCCCGCCGGCGGCGAGCCGACGCTCGCGGTCGGCGTCGCGAGCCGCCCGGCTCCGCCGCCGCGGCCTCCCGCGCCGGTGCCGGAGCGCTACCTCGGCCTTCGCGGGGACCACGAGGCCCATCCCGGCACCGGCCGCGGCTACGCCGCTACGGTGCGCTCGGGCGGTGCGGAGGCTCCGGGAGGAATGCATCGAGCGCTGCTCGCAGCCTCTCGGGATTGAGCACCTCGCATTCCCAGAGGGTCAGCACGTCCCAGCCCAGCTCGGCGAGCGCATCACGGGCGCGGGCGTCCCGGGCGACGTTCCGGTCGAGCTTCGGCTCCCAATAGTCCTGCCGGGAGCGCGGACGCGTCGCGTGCCGGCAGCCGGGATGCTGATGCCAGAAGCAGCCGTGCACGAAGATCGCCTTGCAATGGCGCGGCATCACGATGTCGGGCGATCCCGGCAAGTCCCGCCGATGCAGGCGAAAACGCAGGCCGCGGGCGTGCAGCGCGCGCCGCACGATCAGCTCGGGCTTCGTGTCCGTCTTGCGGATCGCGCGCATGATGCGCGATCGTGCCTCTGCGTCCATCACTCCCACCTCGACCGATCAGGTGCGCATTCCCGGTGCATCCCGCAAGCATTCCCGGCAAGCTCAACCGCCCCGCGACCCCACGCCCCCCGCCACCCCCCTCGCCATCCCCCCCTCCGCCCGCTACAACATCTCCTCGACGACCCCATCCCCGTGTCCCGGGAGCGCCGCCCGATGTCCGTCCATTCCACCTCCCCCCGCTTCAAGGACAACGCGCACCAGGCGCTGCACGATGTGCAGCTGCAGCGGGCGCTCGGGAACGTGCGGGTGGGGTTCATCGAGAAGCGGGCGAAGGCGGCGGCGAAGCTGCCGGAGTTCGAGGGGCTGCGGGATTCGGCGCGGGACATCAAGGATCATTCCCTGGCGCATCTCGACCTCTACCTCGAGGCCTACGTCGCCAAGGTGGAGGCGTCGGGCGGGATCGTGCATTTCGCGCGGGACGCGGCGGAGGCGCGGGCGATCGTCACCGACATCTGCCGGGAGGCGGGGGCGCGCACCGCCACCAAGGGCAAGTCGATGATCGCCGAGGAGATCGCGCTCAACGACCACCTCGAGGCCGCCGGCATCGAGCCGGTGGAGACGGACCTCGGCGAGTACATCATCCAGCTGCGCCACGAGACGCCCTCGCACATCATCGCGCCGGCGGTGCACGTCAACGCCTCCCAGGTGGAGGAGGACTTCCGCCGCGCCCACACCCATCTCGACCCCAAGCGCGACCTGTCCGAGCCGGTGTCGCTCTTGACCGAGGCGCGCGGCGTGCTGCGCGAGCGCTTCCTCGCGGCGGACGTGGGCATCACGGGGGCGAACTTCCTCGTGGCCGAGACCGGCACCTCGATCATCGTGACCAACGAGGGCAACGGCGACCTCACCCAGATCCTGCCGAAGACCCACGTGGTGCTCGCCTCGATCGAGAAGGTCGTGCCGACGCTGGAGGACGCCTCGCAGCTCCTGCGCGTGCTCGCGCGCTCCGCCACCGGCCAGGAGCTGTCGGTCTACACCACCTTCTCCACCGGCCCCCGCCGGCCGGAGGATCGCGACGGGCCGGAGGCGTACCACGTGGTGCTCTTGGACAATGGCCGCTCGTCGATGCTCGGTACCGAGTTCGAGGAGATGCTGCGCTGCATCCGCTGCGGCGCCTGCATGAACCATTGCCCGATCTACCACGCGGTGGGCGGCCACGCCTACGGCTGGGTCTATCCCGGGCCGATGGGGGCGGTGCTGACGCCCTCGCTCATCGGCGTCGACAAGGGCGGGCACCTGCCCAACGCCTCGACCTTCTGCGGGCGCTGCGAGAGCGTCTGCCCGGTGCGGATCCCGCTGCCCAAGCTGATGCGGCACTGGCGCGAGCGCGAGTTCGAGCGCCACCTCTCGCCGGCGACCGTGCGCTCGGGCATCGCGGCCTGGGCCTTCTTCGCCCGGCGCCCGGCGCTGTATCGGCTGGCGACGCGCATCGGCATGAACCTCCTGGCCTTCGCCGGGCGGCGCAAGGGCGGCGCCAAGGGCCGCTTCGGCTGGCTGCCCTTCGCCTCCGGCTGGACCGCCTATCGCGACTTCCCCGCCCCGCAGGGCGGCACCTTCCAGGAGCGCTTCGCCCGCGAGCGCGGGCGCGGCGGCGGCGGCGGCGGCGGGCTGACGGCCGGGACGCCCCCCGTGAAGCGCGCGGCGTGAGGAGGGGACGATGAGCACCACCGGAAGCACCGCCCGCGAGGAGATCCTCGCCTCCATCCGCCGCTCGCTCGGCGTCACCGGCCGCGAGCGCACGCGGCGCACCATCGTCGAGGAGCGCATCGGCCGCACCCCGGCGGGGCTGGTGCCGGCGCGCGGCCAGGTGGAGGGCCGCGCCCGCATCGAGCTGTTCATCGCCCAGGCCGAGGCCGCGCTCGCCACGGTGAGCGAGGTGGACGCGCCCGACGCGGTGCCCGCCGCCATCGCCGACTGGCTGCGCGCCCACAATCTGGCGGCCACCCTGCGCATGGGCTCCGACCCGCGCCTCGCCGCCATGCCCTGGAGCGAGACGCCGCTCGCCCTCGACGAGGGGCCGAGTGACGGCTCCGACCTCAACGCCGTGAGCCACGCCGAGGCCGGCGTCGCCGAGACCGGCACCTGCGCCCTCGTCTCCGGCCCGCAGAACCCGACGACGCTCAACTTCCTGCCGGACAACCACGTCATCGTGGTGGACGCCGCCGACATCGCGGGGGACTACGAGAGCGTCTGGGCGCGGATGCGCGCGCGCTTCGGCAAGGGCGTGCTGCCCCGCACCGTGAACTGGGTCACCGGCCCGTCACGCTCGGCCGACATCGAGCAGACCATGTTCCTCGGCGCCCACGGGCCGCGGCGGCTGCACATCGTCGTGGTCGGCGGCGGGGCGGGCGCGCCCGCGGCCTGACCCGCGCCGCGGCATCGCGACCCGACGGGACCGCAAGCCGCGCGCAAGCGCGATGCCAGAGCCTCGTGCGAGAGGCGCGGACCCGCCGCGCCCGCGACGAGGGCGACCGATGCCGCGCGACGAGGCCTATTCCCCCTTCCACGTCGACCGCCGCCGCGGCGAGCGGCTGCCGCTCGTGCTGTCGTGCCGGATCGTGCTGGGCGACGGTGCCGCCTTCCAGGGCGAGACGCGCTGCGTCTCCGCCGACGGCACGGCGATCGTCGCCGACGCGCCGGTGCTGCATGGCGAGATCGTGACGCTCGCCGTCGCCGAGCTCGGGATCGCCCGCGGGCGCGTGGCCCGCTTCGTCGCGGACGGCTTCGCCGTGGCCTTCGAGCGCGAGGGGCGGGAAGACCGCATCGCCGCGCTGATCTGGCTGGAGGAGCGGCTCGAGGGGCGGCGCTCGGAGCTGCGGGCGCATCCCCGCATCCAGCCGCCGCCGGCGACGACCATTCTCAGCGTGCTCGACGAGCCGCCGGTGATCGAGCCGGTCGCCGTGGCCGACCTGTCCTTCGGCGGCGCTCGGCTCGTCTCGGCGCTGCGGCCGGGGCTCGGGGCGCCGGTGCGGCTCGGGAGCCTGCCGGCGCGAGTCGTGCGGCATACGCCGGACGGGATCGCCATCGCGTTCACGCGTCCGTGATCGTCCGGAGCCGGCAGGACGGCCGTTGATCCAGCGGCGGAATTCCAACGAGGAGCCGGTGCGCGGCGCGCTTCCGCGGCCTGGGCGGTTTCCCCCGGGGGCGATTTCCCTATAGTGCGGCGCGTGCCGGCGGGGATTCGCCGGCCCCTCCCCCGTCCTCGGCCCGCAGCCCTCCCGGATCATGCGCCAGCACTCGTCGCTCATCGTCTTCATCCGTTCGCACACCCGCCTCGCGACCCTCGCGCTGGTGATCTCCCTCGCCCTCGCCCTCGTGGTGCTCGTCGGCGCCGCGGCGCGGGCGCAGGTGCCCGGCCTGACGCTGCCCGGCGCGGCGGCGCAGGAGGAAGCCCCCGCGGCGGACGAGGCCGCGGAAGGGGACGCGGCCGGCGACGCCGTTCTCCCGCCGGAGCTCGAGGCCCTGCGCGCGGTGATCGCCGACGACGCCGCCCGCGGGCGCCTGCTCGAGGCGCTCGCCGCCACGGCCCCCGCGGTCGACGCCGTCGCCGTGGCGGAGGAGGCGGCGCCGCTGCCCTTCGCCACGCTGATCGCGGAGCAGACCCGCGCCCTCGCCGAGCAGGTCGCCGGCATCTTCGCCGTCACCGGGCGCACCCTCGATACGCTCGGCGCGCTGTGGCGCGACGTCGACATGGAGGACGTCGAGCGGCTCGGGCGCATCGTGGCCGCGCTCGGCCTCGTCATCGCGGTCACGGTGGGCAGCTATCTGCTGCTGCGCTGGCTCGCCGGCCGCCTCGCGGACCGCTTCGCGCGGCATCGGCAGACGCGGAACGTGATCGGCCGCATCGTGCTCTCGGTGGCGACCTTCCTGGTCGAGGCGCTGGCGCTGGCGGCCGCCTGGTCGATCGGCACGTTCGTGGCGGTGAACTGGGGGCCGACGGGGATGAACGCGCTGAACCAGCAGCTCTTCCTCAACGCCTTCGTGCTGGCGGAGGTGAGCAAGCTCGGCGTGCGTGCGGTGCTGCGGCGACGCCGGGGCAGCCTGCGCAGCGTCCAGGCGATCTCGGACACCGCAGCGGCCTATTGGTACTTCTGGATCGGGCGGACCACCTCCATCGTGGTCTACGCCTTCCTGTTCGTGGCGCCGATCGCCACCTGGAACCTCTCCTTCGCCTCCGGCCAGGCGATCCGCACGCTCGCCATCCTCACTGCCTGCCTCGTCGGCATCCTGGTGACGCTGCAGAACCGCGACGTCGTGCGCACGCAGATGCTGCGCCGCGCGGTCAACGGCCAGAACGACGCCACCGCCCGCTTCATGGCGGCGCTGGCGCGCGTCTGGCACGTGCTGGCCATCGTCTACTTCGTCGCGCTGTTCTTCATCTGGACGACACGGCCGCGGGAGGCCCTGACCTACATGCTCGCGGCGACGCTCGAGAGCGCCGTCGCGCTCGCGGTCGGCGTCGGCATCGCCATGTTCCTGTCGCGCTTCATCTCCGGCGGCATGCGGCTGTCGGAGGACGTGAAGCAGCGGCTGCCGCTGCTCGAATCCCGGCTGAACGCCTTCGTGCCGAAGATCCTGCACGTCATCCGGCTGGTGGTGCTCATCGGCGTCCTCGTCGCGGTGGCGCAGGCCTGGGAGCTGTTCGACTTCCTCGCCTGGGCCTCGAGCGGCGTCGGCCTCGCGGTGACCACCTCACTGATCTCGGCCTTCCTGCTCGTGCTGTTCGGGATCGCGCTCTACATCCTGGTCTCGTCCTGGGTCGAGTACCGGCTCAACCCGGACTACGGCACGCCGCCCACGGCGCGCGAGCGCACGCTGCTGGCGCTGTTTCGGAACGCCTTCACGGTGACGCTCGTCGTCGTCATCGCGATCATGGTGCTGGCCGAGCTCGGCGTGAACGTCGGCCCGCTGCTCGCGGGCGCCGGCGTCGTCGGCCTCGCGGTTGGCTTCGGCGCGCAGAAGCTGGTGCAGGACGTCATCACCGGCGTGTTCATCCAGCTCGAGAACGCCATGAACGAGGGGGACGTCGTCTCCGCCGGCGGCATCTCGGGCGTGGTCGAGCGGCTGACCATCCGCTCGGTGTCGATCCGCGACCTGCAGGGCACCTACCACGTCGTGCCGTTCTCGAGCGTCGACAGCGTCTCCAACATGATGCGCCACTTCGCCTACTACGTGGCCGACATCGGCGTCGCCTATCGCGAGAACGTGGTCGAGGTGAAGCAGGCCATGCAGGACGCCTTCGACCTCCTGGCGCGCTCGGAGCAGCACGGCGCCGACATCCTCGGGCCGTTCGAGCTGTGGGGCGTCGAGGCGCTGGCCGATTCGGCGGTGGTGATCCGCGCCCGCATCAAGACCGCGCCCGGCAAGCAATGGGCGACGGGGCGGGGCTACCTCGAGGTGGTCAAGCAGGTCTTCGACGAGCGCGGCATCGAGATCCCCTTCCCACACCTCACCCTCTACGCCGGCGAGGGAAAAACCGGGGCCGCACCGCCGCTGCGCATCCTGGCCGAGCGCGCCGCGGCGGGGGCCGAGCCCGCGGCCGCGCCGCAGATGGCGACCGCGGAGGAGGCGGTGGAGAGCATCGCCGGCAACGTCACCACCGCGCCGGAGGAGAGCGGCGCGAAGGGCTGAGGGCGGATCAGCCCGCGGCCGCGGCGGGCGGCTCCTCCATGGCGAGGCGCCGACGCAGGGCCGCGATCGTGTCGTCGAGGAGCGGGCCGAGCGTCGCGACCGAATCGTCCTCCGGGAGCGGGCCCGCCACGCGCGCCGCCGCCTCGATGGCGGCGAGACGGGTCGCCAGCGCGGCTGCGCCGATGTTGAGGCTCATCGACTTCAGCGCGTGCGCCGCGCTCGCCACCCGAGCCGGGTCGGCGCCCTCGGCGACGGCGGCGACGAGCTCCGCAAGCGCCGGCGGGGCGTGCTCCAGGTAGAGCCCCAGCACGCGACGCAGGAAGCCCGCGCCGGTGGTCTGCGCCATCTCGGCGAGGCCGCAGACGACCTCCTCGTCGAGGAGCGAATCGGCATCCGGCGTGTCCGCAGCCGCGGCGGGCGCGACCGGGGCCGGGCTCTCCGCCGGATCGTCGACGGCGGCGGCCGGATCGGACGCGACCAGGTGCGCCCCGAGCGTCTGCGCCAGGGCCGCCAGGGTGAAGGGCTTGTGCAGCACGCCGTCCATCCCCGCCTCGCGCCAGGCGTCGGCGCCCGCGCCGACGACGTGGGCGGTCAGCGCGACGATCGGCGTGCGGGCCGTGCCCGTTTGCGCCTCGTGGGCGCGGGCGCGGCGCGTCGCCTCGAAGCCGTCGAGCTCGGGCATCGAGCCGTCCATCAGCACGAGGTCGAGGCCGCCGGCGACGATCGCATCGAGCGCCTCGCGCCCGTCCGCGACCGTGCGCGCCGCGATCCCGAGGCGGGAGAGCGCCTCGCAGGCGACCTCCCGGTTGACGGCGCTGTCGTCGGCGACCAGCACCCGCGCGCCCGAGAAGCGTGGGAGGCTCGACGCGGCGCGATCGTGCGCCCGATCCTCGCGCGGGAAGGGCGAGCCGTCGACGAGGCGCGCGAGGGCGAGCGCCCACTCGCTCGGGGCCAGCGGCCGGCGCAGCAGCGCGTCCGCGAGGCCGCGGGCGCGGGCCTCCTCGCCGGCGCGCTCGCCGATCGGCGCCAGCGCCAGCACCCGGCGCGCACCGGCGGGCCGGCCGTCGCGCAGCAGCGCGTCCGCATCGACGATCCAGTCGACCTCACCATGGACGCCACCGCCCGACGCCTCCGCCGGGACGACCGCGAAGCCGGCCGCCGCGAGCCCCATCGACAGCGCCTCGCGGGTGGCGGCGCCGGCGGCGCCGATCGCCGCGGAGCGCGGCGCCTCGAGCCGCGGCACCGCTGGCACGCCGCCCTCCACCGCGATGCACGGCAGGTCCACCGTGAAGCACGAGCCCTCACCCGGGACGCTCTCCACCCGGATCTCGCCGCCCATCGCGTGGACGAGGCGCTGCACGATCGACAGGCCGAGCCCGGTGCCGCCGAAGCGCCGGGTCGTCGACTGGTCCGCCTGGGAGAAAGCCGAGAAGATCGTCGCGAGCTTGTCCTGAGGAATGCCGATGCCGGTGTCCTCGACGCGGATCAGCACGCGCTCACCCGCGGCCGCCACCCGCACCAGCACATGGCCGGTCTCGGTGAACTTCAGCGCGTTGTTGACCAGGTTGGCGACGACCTGCGTCAGGCGCACGGGATCGCCGAGGAGGTGCGGCAGCGCCGGGTCGATCGCGGCGGCGAGGTCGAGCCCCTTGCCGGCGGCGCGCTCGCCGAACAGCGTGACCACCGTCTCCGCCGCCTCGCCGAGATCGACGGGCACGGCCTCGAGATCGAGCTTGCCGGCCTCCACCTTGGCGAAGTCGAGGATGTCGTTGATGATCGCGAGCAGCGACTGGCCGGAGCGGGCGATCACCTCGGCGTAGCGGCGCTGCCGGTCGGGCAGGTCGCCGGCGGCGAGCAGCTCCGCCATCACCAGCATGCCATTCATCGGCGTCCGGATCTCGTGGCTCATCGTGGCGAGGAAGTCCGACTTCGCGCTGCTCGCCCGCTCGGCGGCGTCCTTGGCCAGAACGAGGTCGCGGGTGCGGTCCTCCACCTCCGTCTCCAGCCGCTCGCGATGCTGCGCGAGCCGCGCATCGCGCCGGCGGATCTCGCCGAGCATGGCGTTGAAACCCAGCGCCAGCTGGCCGATCTCGTCGTCGCTCTCGACCGGGCAGGCCTCGTCGTAGTCGTGCGCCTCACGGACCCGGCCCATCGTGGCAGAGAGCGTCAGCAGCGGGCGGGTGATGGCGCGCTGCAGGCGCCAGGCGATGGCGAGCCCGACGGCGCTCGCCACGACCGCCGCGCCGAGCCCGAAGGCGAGGACCACGAGGAGGCGGCCCCAGAGATCGCCGGTCTCCGAGATCAGCTCGAGCCGGCCGACCTCGACGCCGCGATGGCGGACCTGCACGCCGACGACGGCGGTGCGCGAGCCCAGGATCGCCGCGACCGAGAGCGGCGTCGCCTCGTCGAGCACCAGGTCTCCCAGGAGCCGTACGCCGGAGCCGAGGTCCTCCAGCACGACGCCGTCGCGGTCTTCCACCGTCACGTGCGTGACGCCGGGCACCCGCGCGATCGCCCGGACCGCCTCGAAGATCGCGTCGCGATCGCGCTCGGCGACCGCCTCGGCGCTGGCCGCGGCGAAGGCGTGCGCGACGGCGAGCAGGCTCTCGCGCTTCTGCTCGCCGTAGCGCCGGACCTCGAGCCAGAGGCTCGCGCCGGAACCGATCGTGAGCGCGATCACGACGGAGACGACGACCAGACGGCCAAGCTTTCCGACGATTGACTTCCCGGGTTGCAAAAGGGAGCTCCTGTCATCCGAGCGGCTTTACGCAAGCTTCGACCAACGAACAAGGCCACGAATGAGTAAGTGTCGGCTTAACTAACCGATTTAATCCACCCTTCAGAGTTTGCGCTTACAGGTCTCAGTCCAGGAAGGGCAAATCCGATGCTTCTCGGCAAGACCAATACGGGCTTCGTGTACGTGTTCGACAGCCCGACGCGGCTTCTGGTGGTGGACGACGACCCGATCATGCGCGAGCTGGCGGTCGGTCAGCTCGATCATCCAGGCGGCGAGGTCGTGACGGCCGCCGACGGCGAGGACGCGCTGGCGATCCTCACCCGCGACGCCCGGTTCGACCTGATCCTGTGCGATCTGGAAATGCCCCGGATGAACGGCTTCGCGCTCCTCGCCGAGATGCGGCGCGATCCTCGCTTGCGCAATCTTCCGGTGGTCGTGATCACCAGCCGCGACGACATGTTCGCGGTCGACCGCGCCTACGAGGTCGGCGCCACCTCCTTCGTCGCCAAGCCGGTGAACTGGCGCATGCTGGGCTACCAGCTCCGCTACGTGCTGCGCGGCGCGCGGATGGAGGCGATCACCCGCGAGGCGCGCGCCCACGCCGAGGAGGCGGATCGGCTCAAGGAGAGCCTGCTCGCGCTGCTCCAGCACGAGACCCGCACCCCGCTGAACGCCATCATCGGCTATTCCGAGCTGCTGCAGACGACGCTCGATCCCGACGACGATCCGCGGGACTATCTCGACGGCGTGATCACCGCCGCGCGCGGCCTCAACGAGACGCTCCAGCGCGTCTTCGCCTTCTCGCAGATCTCCGCCGGCGCCATCGACGTCGCGCCCGAGCGCCTGCGCGCGGCGGACCTCGTCGAGGACGAGGTGCATCGCCGCCGCCGCAGCGCCGAGGCGGCCGGCATCGCGCTCCAGGCCGAGGCGAACCCGGACCTGTGGGTGACCGCGGATGCGCGGCTCGTGGCGACGGCGCTGGGGGAGCTCGTCGCCAATGCCCTCACCTACACGCCGCGGGGCGGGCGGGTGCGGCTCTCGGCCCGCGCCGAGGACGGGAGGATCGCGCTGTGCGTCGCCGACGACGGGCCGGGCCTCGACGCGGAGACGCTGGCGCGCTGCGCGCAGCCCTTTGTCCAGGCGGAGAACGCGCTGGTGCGCCGCACCGGCGGGCTCGGGCTCGGTCTCCCAACCGTCCGCCGTATCGCGGAGCTCAACGGTGGGCGCCTCGTGCTCGATTCGATCCCCGGCTGCGGCCTCACCGCACGCATCGTCCTCGCCGCCGCGCGGCCGGACGCCGCCGGGCTGCCCAGGGAGGCCGCCGAATGACTCGCCTGTGCTTCCAGCGTTCCCTCGTGTCCCTGCGACGGCGCCTCGCCGACGACGCGGGCGGCGTCCTGATCGCCTTCAGCCTGGCGGTCGTGCCGATCCTGGGCGCGGCGGGCCTCGCCGTCGACGCGACGGCATGGTACGGCGCCCGCGCCTCGCTGCAGGCGGCCGCCGACACGGCGGCGATCGCGGCGGCGCGGGAGATGCGGCTCGCCAACACGCCGGCCGACCGGCTAGAGGCCGGCGCCGAGACGTCGGCGCGAGAGGCCATCGCCGCGCGCGGGTTCGATCCGGCCACGGCGCACATCGTCGCCCGGGTCGATCCGCGGAGCTACGCGGTGAGCATCGACATCGCGAGCCCGCTCGAGCGCGTGTTCAGCCGCATGGTGACGGATGCCTTCGCGCAGGTCGCGGTGACGGCGACGGCGCGCCTGAGCGGCAGCGCGCCGGTTTGCGTGGTGGCGCTCGACGGATCGGGCCCGAAGGCGCTGCACCTCGAGAAGCGCGCCGCGATGGAGGCGACGCGCTGCGGCGTCTTCTCGAACTCGACGCACATGCAGGGCCTGCGCATCGACGATTCGGCGTCGATGCGCGCGGCCATGATCTGCTCGTCGGGCGGGCATTTCGGCCGCGGCACCGCCTTCGTTCCCACGCCACGCACCGAGTGCCCGCCGATCCTCGATCCGCTGGCCGGGCGCGCGGCACCGACGGTCGGCTCCTGCGACTTCGAGAACACGCACGTCCGCGCCGACACCTACCTGCTGCCGGGCGTCTATTGCGGCGGCATACGCATCAGCAGGGGCGCCCGGGTGAACCTCGGGTCGGGCCTCTACGTCATCAAGGGCGGGGAGCTGAGGGTCGACGACGGGGAGCTCGTCGGCCGCTACACGAGCTTCTACTTCACGGGCGAGAACGCCACGATCGACTTCCGCAAGCAATCGCGCATCGACCTCACCGCCATGCGCGACGGCCCGATCGCGGGCATCCTGTTCTTCCAGGATCGCACGGCCGAGGAAGGGCGCGACTTCAGGATCAGCAGCGACAACGCCCGCAACCTGCTCGGGACGATCTACCTGCCCCGCGGCGACCTCCACGTCGACGCCGAGGAATCGGTGGCCGACATCTCGGCCTACACGGTCATCGTCGCGCGCCGGCTGGAGCTGTCGGAGGGTCCCGTGCTGACGCTGAACACCGACTACAACGCCACGGACATCCCCGTCCCGGAGGGTGTCGGGCCGACGGGGAACGTGATCCTCTCGCAGTAGAGCGGCATTTCGTCCTGATCGACTACGGCACGCTTGGAATATCGAGCAGGCTGCACAGTAAGAGATGGTTAACCACGGTCCTTCGACTTCGTTGAAAACTCGAGCGATCGGGAACCCGGTCGGGACGCGTCGGTTGAGCCGGCATGACGGTTCCACGACCAGAACTCCCGCCGTCGATGGCGGCGGGCGGGACGAGGTGAGCGACGTGAGCGTGCGTATCCTGATCTGCGAAGACAACCCGCTGATCGCCCTGGACCTCCAGGCGATCGTCGAGAGCGACGGGCACGAGGTCGTCGGCGTGTGCGACAGTGCCGCGGCGGCGCGCCAGCTGCTGTCGTCCGCCGTCGACTTCGCCCTGCTCGACGTCGATCTGACCGACGGGAAGAGCTTCGGCGTCGCCCAGGCGCTCGAGGCGCGGGGCGTGCCCTTCGCCTTCGTCTCGGCCGCGCGCCCCGGCGATCTCCCGGAGGACCTGCGCGGCGCGCGCTTCGTCGGCAAGCCCTATCGAGAGGACGCGATCCTCGCGGCGCTGCCGCGGCACTGAGATCCGCCGCCCACGCTCACTCACCCTCGCCCTCGCCCTCGCCCTCGCCGCGTGCGGCGACGAACTCGGCGACCAGCTCCTGGCGGATGGTGACCGCCTGGTAGAGCGACGCCTCGAGCATCGGCAGCACCCGCCGGGAGAACTCGCGCACCTGCTCGTCGGCGCCGAAGCGGCGATAGAAGCTCGTCAGGGCGATGGCCTCGCGATGCGCCTCGATCATCGCGTCGACGTAGCGCTCCTCGAAGGCGATGGAGCGCGCCTCCGCCTCGAGCGCCGCCAGAGTCGCCTCGTCGTCCTCCATGACCAGCGGATCCGAGCCCGCGCCCTCGGGCAGCGTCGTCTCGGCGATGGCGCGGCCGGCCTCGTGCGCCTCCAGGATGTCGCGGGCGACGTTCGTGGTGCGCAGGCGCGGATCGCGGGAGAGCACGAGCTTCGAGGCGGACATGGCGAGCCGGTCGAGCGCCGCGAGCCGGCCGACATAGGTCGGCGCGTCGAGCTCCTCGAGCGCCTGCCAGTCGAGGGCCGTGCGCGGCGCGTAGCGCTGCGCCGCCTCCTCGGGCGTGAACGGAGCGGCGTCCAACGCCCGCGCCTCCCCCGGATCGAGGCCGTCCTGGGCCGCGGCCGGCGGCGGGGCGGCGAGAACGAGGGGCGCGAAGAGCGCGAGGAGCGCACTTGCGAGCGCGAGCGAGCGGATCGGTGTCAAGGCGGGTCTCCCGGGTCGGATCCACCGGGGAACGAGCCCTCGACAGCACCGGTTCCCGCACCCGCCTGCGGCGCGCCCGCGCGGCGTGAGCCGGTCGCGTCTACGCGGGACGCAGGTCCCCCGCCCGCGGGTCGTGCCGGGCCAGCCGCGCGAGGAGGAGGTCGACCTCCGCCTTCGCTGCGGCGGAGGCCGCACCTCCCGGCTTGCGCAGGGCGGCGCTGGCGATGATGCCGCGGCGCATCAGCACGTACTTGCGCACCGCGAGGCCGGCGCCGGGCTGCTGCTCGTAGCGCATGTAGGGCAGGTGGGCGTCGAAGAGATCGTGCGCCGCGTCGCGCTCGCCGGCGGCGGAGAGGCGCACGACGTCGGCCAGCATGTCCGGGAAGGCGTAGCCGGTCATGGCGCCGTCGGCGCCGCGCGCCGTCTCGAAGTCGAGGAACATGCCGCCGTTGCCGCACAGGATCGAGATCCGGCGCATGGCGCCGTCCCGCTCGTAGCCGCGCAGGGTGGAGATCTTCTCCAGGCCCGGCCAGTCCTCGTGCTTGAGCATCACGGCGCCGGGATTGTCGGCGACGATGCGGCGGATCACGCCCGGCGTCATCACCACGCCGGTCGACAGCGGGTAGTCCTGGATGACGAAGGGCACATCCGTGCCGATCGCCTCGGCGGCGTTGGCGTAGTAGCCGACGATCTGGTCGTCGGTCCTCAGCGAGGAGGGCGGGGCGATCATCACGCCCGCCGCGCCCTTGTCCATCACCGCGCGGGTGAGGCCGCGCATGGCGGCGAAGCCGGGCGCGGACACGCCGACGACGACGGGCACGCTCGCGCGGGCGATGACGCGCGAGGCGACGGCGAGCGCCTCCTCGGCATCGAGCTTGGGCGCCTCCCCCATCATGCCGAGCACGGTGATGCCCGTGGCACCGGCCGCGAGGAAGAAGTCCGTCATCCGGTCGATCGAGGCGTCGTCGACCCGCCCGTCCTCGTGGAAGGGGGTCGGGGCGATGACATAGACGCCTTTCGCGGACGCGTCGAGCATGGGGGCGGCTCCTGGCAGCGGGTCGGGACGAGGCGCGCACGCTAGGGGGCGGGACCCGAGCGCGCAAGCGCGCCCACGCGCATGCGCGTTTCGGCCCGCTTGCAGGAGGCGGCGTCGCCGTGGTGTGCTCGACACCGTCCCCACACGACGAGAAGAGGCCGAGCCCCGATGTCCCGCACCGTGTTCCTGAACGGCGACTTCGTACCCTACGAGGAGGCCCGCATCCCGATCATGGATCGCGGCTTCCTGTTCGCGGACGGGATCTACGAGGTCGCCGCCCTGGTCGACGGAAGGCTCGTCGATGCGCCCGCCCACCTGGCGCGGCTCGATCGCTCGCTCCGCGAGATCGAGATCGCCAATCCCTACGCCACCGAGGACTGGCTGCGCCTGATGCAGGAGCTCGCCGCGCGCAACGGCGTCGCCGAGGGGCTGGTCTACATCGAGGTGACCCGCGGCGTCGCCGAGCGCGACTTCGCCTTCCCGCCGGCGGGCACGACGCCCACGGTGGTGATGTTCACGCAGGCCAAGCGCATCATCGGCGCGCCGGCGGCGGAGACGGGCGTCGCCGTGATCACGGTGCCGGACCTGCGCTGGAAGCGCCGGGACATCAAGTCGGTGGCCCTGCTCGCGCAGGTGCTCGCCAAGCAGGAGGCCGCCCGGGCCGGCGTCGCCGAGGCCTGGAGGGTCGAGGACGAGCACTTGACTGAAGCGGCGGCCTCCTCCGCCGTCCTCCTCCCCGCGGACCGCCGGATCCGCCACCCG
>JBNPEA010000172.1:0-34092 GCA_051117315.1 Salinarimonas sp.
TGTGGGCGCGACGATCACGTGGCGGAACGGCTTGATGCTGCCGTTTGTGCGCTTTCGCCGCAGGTCCTCGAGGTTCGCGACGAGGTCGCCGCGGATCGTGCAGCACAGGCATCCCGCCGACAGCAGCACCATGCCCTCGTCCACCGTCTCCATGAGCAGATGGTCGAGCCCGACCTCGCCGAACTCGTTGACGATCACCACCGTGTCCGCGAGGTCCGGGTCCTGCAGCAGCCGGTTCAGCAGCGTGGTCTTGCCGGCGCCGAGGAAGCCGGTGAGGACGGTCAGCGCGATCGGGTCGGGGCGGCGGGTCATGGGGGCCTCCGGTCTATCGGTGCGGACGCGTCCCGACACCTCCCCCCGGGGAGGTCGGCGCCCGAAGGGCGACGGGTGGGGGCGAGAGCCTGCCGTTCGCCCCCACCCGTCCTCGCTGCGCTCGGCCCACCTCCCCGAGGGGAGGTGGCCGGCGCGTGCGTCATTCCCGCGGGCGCCCGAAGTCCGGCGCCGGCGCGTCCTGGCCTTCCGTGACGATGCCGCGGCGGATCGTGCGGGTGCGACTGAAGAGGGCGTGCAGCGCCTCGCCGTCGTCCCAGCGGATGGCGCGGGCGAGCGCCGACAGATCCTCGTTGAAGCGTCCGAGCATCTCGAGCACGGCTTCCTTGTTGTTCAGGAAGACGTCGCGCCACATCGTCGGGTCGGAGGCGGCGATGCGGGTGAAGTCGCGAAAGCCGCCAGCGGAGAACTTGATCACCTCCGAGCGCGTGACCTGCTCGAGGTCCGCCGCCGTGCCGACGATGTTGTAGGCGATCAGGTGCGGCACGTGGCTGGTGATGGCGAGCACGAGGTCGTGGTGCGGGGCGGACATGATTTCCACCGCCGAGCCCATGCTCTCCCAGAAGTCGCGCACAGCCTCGACCGCCTCCGGGCTGGTGCCGTAGGCCGGTGTGAGAATCGTCCACTTGTTCCTGAACAGCGTCGCGAAGCCGGCGTCGGGGCCGGAATCCTCCGTGCCCGCCACGGGATGAGCCGGCACGAAATGCACGCCCGCCGGCAGGTGCGGCTCGACCTGGGCCACGACCGCGCCCTTGACCGAGCCGACGTCGGAGACGATGGCGCCCGGCTCCAGCACGGGGGCGATCGCCTTCGCCACCGCCCCGCAGGCACCAACGGGCACGCACAGGATCACGCAATCGGCCCCGCGCGCCGCCTCGGCGGCATCCGCGTACACGGTCTCGGCGAGGCCGAGCTCCTGCGCCCGGGCGCGCACGCCCGCGTCCGCGTCGGCGGCGACGATCGAGCCGGCGAGGTTCTGCCGCCGCGCCGCCAGCGCGATCGAGGAGCCGATCAGCCCGAGCCCGACGAGCGCGAGGCGACGGAAGAGAGGGACCTCGCGGGGCGGGTCCAGCCGCTCAGGCATCCCCGCTCTCCGGATCTCGTCCCGCCAGGAAGTCGCGCAGCGCCGCGATCACGAGCCGGTTCGCGGTCTCGGTACCGATCGACAGGCGAAGGGCATTGGGCAGGCCGTAGCTCTCGATGCGCCGCAGCACGAGCCCGCGCGCGGTGAGGAAGGCGTCCGCCTCCGTCGCCGTGCGGCCGGGGGTCTCGGGGAAGTGGATCATCAGGAAGTTCGCCACGCTCGGCGTGACCGTGAGCCCGAGTGCCCCGATCTCGCGCACCAGGATCTCGGCCCAGGCGTCGTTGTGGGCGACGGAGGCCGCGACGAAGGCCTCGTCCTCGATCGCCGCCGCACCCGCCGCGAGCGCGGCGGAATTGACGTTGAAGGGCGGGCGGATACGCTCGAGCGCGTCGACCACGTGGGCGGGGCCGACCATCCAGCCGAGCCGCAGCGCGGCGAGGCCGTAGACCTTCGAGAAGGTGCGCGTCATCACCACGTTCTCGGCGGTGAGCGCGAGCTCGAGACCCGAGCCGTAGTCGTTGCGGCGCACGTACTCCGCATAGGCCGCGTCCAGCACGAGGAGCACCGTCGGCGGCAACGCCGCGTGCAGGCGGCGGATCTCGTCGAAGGGCAGGTAGGTGCCCGTCGGGTTGTTGGGGTTGGCCAGGAACACGATCTTCGTGCGCGCGCTCACCCGCTCCAGGATCGCGTCGACGTCCGTCGTGTAGGCGCGCTCGGGCGCGACCACGGGCGTGCCGCCGGCGGTGAGGATGGCGATGCGGTAGACCAGGAAGCCGTGGGCGCTGAACACGCCCTCGTCGCCGGGGCCGATATAGGCCTGCGCCAGCATCTCGAGCAGCTCGTCCGATCCGTTGCCGACGACGATGCGCTTGGCGTCGAGCCCGTACTTGCGCGCGATCGCCGCGCGCAGGGCGGTGGCCGCGCCGTCCGGGTAGAGGGCGAGCTTGCCCAGCGCCGCCTGCGCGGCCTCCAGCGCCTTCGGCGAGGCGCCGAAGGGGTTCTCGTTGGAGGACAGCTTGTGCGGCGTCACGCCCGGCGGCACCGCGCTCTTGCCGGGCACGTAGGCCTCGATCGCCAGGACGCCGGGGCGGGGCTCCGGGCGCGCGAGCGGGCGGGGGGCCTCGACGGAGGCGAGGGGCTCGGCTTCGACGGCGGTCTGTGACGGCATGGTGGCCTCGGCTGGCCTTCTCGACGGATGAACGTCCCGGCGCGGGCCGGGCGGGCCCGTCCTAGCGCATCGGCGGGACGATTTCACGTGCTAAGATATCGCGCCCGGCGGCACGGCGACGTCGTCGAGGTGGAGGCGCGCGGCGTGGCTGCCCACCTCGACGATCTCCGAGACCGGCGCGCGGCTCGCCTCCAGCGCGGCCACGAGGTCGGCGGCCTCGATCGTGCCCGGCACGGCGACGAGGGTCGACAACTCCCCCGCGAGCCCGGTTGTGCAGACGATCTCGCCGCCCAGCGTGGCGATGCCGTCGGCGGCCGCGTCCCGCCAGCGCTCGACCCGCACGGCATAGAGCACGACCTCGCGCACGGCGGCGTCGGCGAGCGGCTTCGAGATCACGTAGACCGGCGTGCCGGCGGGATGGCCCGGGCGCTCGATGAAGGGCAGGCGCGCGATGATCTTCGGCGCCCCCGGGCCGGCGAGGGCGCGCCACCAGGCGCCCGCGGAGGCGCCCTGGTCGATGCGGAATATGCCGAGATCGCCGCGCGCCGCAGCCAGCGCCGCGATCACCGCTGTCGCGCCCTCGTGGGGCACGTAGGGCACCGTGAAGCCGAAATGGAAGCGCGCCGAATCGCGCATCGGCGCGTCGCCGCCGGAGACGTCGGCATGGACGGCGTAGGGGGCCTGCACCCAGGTGAAGGTGCCGATGATCACGCGCCAGATCGACTCGACCGTGTCGAGAGGCAGGATGCCCTGGTGGCGCTCGGCGATCGCCCGCATCACGGCGCTCTCGCGTCCCGGCCGGAAGGCGGACCCGGATTCGCTCGTCTTCTTGACCGCGATCAGCCGCTCGATGATCTCGCCCCTCCGCATCAGGAGGGCGTGCATCTCGGCATCGAGCCGATCGATCTCCCCGCGCAGGGACGAGAGGTCGAGGGGGGCGGGGGCGTCGGGCATGGGGGGAGGGTCTCCGGATGGGTGGGGCATCATGGGGTGCGGAGCGTCGAGGAGGCAAGGCGAGCGATGCTCGCGTGCCGGCGTTCTGGATCATCCGGGAGCAGCCCAGTACGGGACGTATCTCGCATTCCGCTTGCCTTGTGCAGGATCGGCTGGTGCGATCCGACCCGTCCTGATCGACTCGGCGATCACGGCGGAGACTACCTGGTAATCCTTGTCGGGCAGCGAGAAGCGCTCCCGAAGAGACGCGTTGCTCATGTATTCGTGAGTGAGCCAACGCAGAACACTGTGATAGAAGCATGCGCGAAGGCGGTCTGCTTTCGAGAGATCGGCGAACGACCTCGGTGCGAACAGGACGACTCGAAACGAGTTCTCGGATGCGATGAACTCGGGCGCGGGCAGGTGCTGGGCCTCGATTTCAAGAAACGTCTTGTCGAGACCACCACCCCGTTCCTCGCACAAGCCGAGCTCGCGCATGGCCGATGCGAGCTTCTCGTTTCGTGAGCGCCGCTCGTCCAGTATGCGATCCGGGCTGATCAATGAGCTTCCCGCGTTGGTCACCTCGACGCGGTCCTCGTAGATCTCGACGACAGGCCCGGCACCCGAGATCGTGAAATCCTGGTGAATGAGAGCATTCGCGACGAGCTCGCGGATGGCGGTCTCGGGATAGAGCGGAACGTTTTTGCGAATTCCATCGATGTATCGCTCTTCGGCAGGCAAACGGTCGAGCAGGTAGCGCATCATCCCGGCAAAGCCGAGGGCGTATCCCTTCCGCCCTTCCGTTTCGGAGAGCGACCGCCGTTTGTCGCGGCCTGCATACTGGATGACCCGAACCGAGCGCCTCTCGATCGAGGGGAAGTCTCGAATATCCCTCGCGAGAAGAATGGCGCCTAGGTTGGTCACATCGTAGCGACCATCCATTGTGTCGATCACGAACCGATCCCGAATCATCGTACGGATCATCTCCGCAGGATTTCCCGGCTGCGGTACGCCGCGGAGCGAATGAACGACATCGGCATTCAGCTTGACGAGGACGTCGTGCGCGCTCTGACCCGTCAGGGCGATGGCGTCCTCGAAGCGGCGCCGGCCCGTGGCTAGCCAGATCGCGCGTTCGTGCTCGGGAAACTCGACGAGACGCCGTTTGTTCTCGCCGATGCGGACGTACTCGACGCCCTTGAAGCTGACAGGACGTTCGTAGGATGGCTCGATGCAGACGATTGCGAAATGCAGGCCGTCGCATTCGAAGTCGAGGAACTCGAGCATGAGCCGGGGATGCAGCTGCCGGCTCAGCCAATTCGTGAGATTCTCGCCTCCTTTGCGCACTTGTGCGAGCCGGACGGCGGTGCCGACCGGCGTTCCCGTGGCGTCGTCGACCCCGAATACGAGGAATGCCCGATCTCGCCCCGCCAGCATGGCGCCGTTGGCCAGTGCCGAGATATACTCTCCGACGGTGTCGGGCTCGGCATTGTTGGCCTTGAACTCGAGCCAGGCGCTCTCGCCAGCCTCGCTGACGAGCCGATCCAGCAGCGCGCAGGGGTCATGAACCGCCATCACATCCTCGCTGTTTTTATCCCCCTTATATCAGCGCTCGTCCACGACGCGAAGCCGCCTTGTCTATGCCGATGCGAAAAATTGATTTGGGCGAGTAGGTTAGCCGGAACACGCGCTTGAGACCTTTTATCGGCGATAGCCTACTGGCTCCGCCCCGCCGGCAAGAGCCCCAGCCGCTCCCGCCCGACCCAGCGCCACACCAGCAGCACCGCCGTCAACGCCAGCCCGCCGGCGAGGCCGATCCAGATGCCGATGCCTTCCAGCCCGGCCCAGAAGCCGAGGCCGACCGCCAGCGGCATGCCGAACAGCCAGTAGCCGGTCAGCGCCAGGAACATCGGCACGCGGGTGTCGTGCAGGCCGCGCAGCATGCCCGCGGTCACCGCCTGGGCGCCGTCGACGATCTGGAACAGCGCGGCCATGGCGAGATACGACACCGCCAGCCCGACGATGACGGCGTTGTCCGGGTTCGCCGGGTCGAGGAAGAGCGAGATCAGCAGGCGCGGCGCCGAGATCATCACGAGCGCCATGCAGGCCATGAAGCCCACGCCCATGGCGAAGGCGATCCAGCCGGCGCGCGTGATCGCGGCATGGTCGCCCGCGCCGTAGGCGAGGCCGACGCGCACCGTCGCCGCCATCGAGATGCCGAGCGGCACCATGAAGGAGAGCGACGCGATCTGGATCGCGATCTGGTGGGCGGCGAGCGCCTCCGTGGAGATCAAGCCCATCAGGAAGACGGCGGCGGAGAAGATCGTCACCTCGAACAGCACGATCGCCGCGATCGGCAGGCCGAGCCGCCAGAGCTGGAAGAAGCGCGGCCAGTCGGCGCGCCAGAAGCGGCCGAAGACGCGGTAGCGCCGGGCGCGCCTGTCGCTGAGGACGAGCAGCGCCAGCGCCCCGAACAGGAAGACGTTGGTGATCGTCGTCGCCCAGCCGGCGCCGACGAGGCCGAGCGCCGGCGCGCCCCAATTGCCGAAGATCAGCGCCCAGTTGAGCGCGATGTTCACCCCGATCGCCAGGAGGCCGACCACGAGCGCCAGCAGCGGGCGCTCGAGCGCGGCGACGAAGTTGCGCAGCGTGAGGTAGAGATAGGCCGGCAGCAGGCACCACATCACCGCCCGCGCGTACTCCGCCGCCATGGCGGCCAGCACCGGGTCCTGGCCGAGCCAGCCCAGAACCGTACCGGCGTTCCACAGCATCAGCCAGGCGGGCAGGACGAGCACGCAGCTCGCCCAGAATCCCTGGCGCACCGTGCGACGCACCTCGCGCACGGCGTGCGGCTTGCGGCCGCGCTCTGCGGCGATCATCGCCGCCACCGCGCTGAACAGGCCCACCCCCGCGATGAAGCACACGAACATCAGGTTCGCGCCGAGCGCACCCGCCGCCAGCGCCTCCGGCGAGAGCCAGGCGAGCATGACGACGTCCGCAGCCTGCAGGGAGGTCTGCGCCACGTTGGTGAGGATCAGGGGCCAGGAGAGCGTCAGCGTCGCGATGATCTCGCGCCGCCACGCCCCCTGGCCCCGGGGCGGCGCGGCGGTGAGCGCGTCGGTCGCGGGGGGCATGGGCTGGTCTTTCTCGTTGGACCCGCCTTTTAGGGGAGGCAACGAGGCGCGGCTATGACCGCGACGACACGGGAGGGTGCACGCGCACGCATGGGGAGGGCCGATCTCCGCCTTGGGGAAGGAGTCCCCCGGCGATCGACTTCGGTCTAGCCTGCCGTCCATGAGCACACGCCGCGAGACAGCCGACCGCCCCGACGCCATCGCCCGCGCCGCCGCGCATCACGACAGCGGCGCCTTCGCCGCCACCCTGGCGCGGCTCGTCGCCATGCCCACCGAGAGCCAGAACCCGGAACGGGGCGCGGCGCTCGAGGCCTATCTCGCCGACGCCCTGCGCCCCGCCTTCGCGGACATGGGATTCGAGGTCGAGATCGTGCGCCATCCCGCGGCGCCCGCGCCGTTCCTCGTCGCCCGCAGGCGCGAGGGCGAGGACCTGCCGACGATCCTCGGCTACGGCCACGGCGACGTGGTGCGCGGGCAGGACGCGCGCTGGGCGGAGGGCCTCTCGCCCTGGGTCATGGTCGAGCGCGACGGCGCCTATTGGGGCCGCGGCACCGCCGACAACAAGGGCCAGCACGCGATCGGCATGGCGGCGCTCGCCGCCGTGCTCGAGACCCGCGGCAGGCTCGGCTTCAACGCGACCTTCCTCATCGAGATGGGTGAGGAGATCGGCTCGCCCGGCCTGCGCGAGGTCGCGCGCGATCACGCCGAGCTCCTCGCGGCCGACCTGCTCGTCGCCTCCGACGGGCCGCGGCTCTCCAAGGAGCGGCCGACGCTGTTCCTGGGCGCGCGCGGCGGCTATCCGATCGACTTCGTGGTGGAGGCGCGGGAGGGCGCACACCACTCCGGCAATTTCGGCGGGCTCCTCGCCAACCCGGCGATCGAGCTCGCCCATGCGCTCGCCTCGATCACCGGTCCGACGGGGGCGATCCGCATCCCGGAATGGACGCCGGGCGCCGTGCCCGAGGCCGTGCGGCGCGCCCTCGCCGACATCGTGCCGGAGCAGCAGCCGGGCGGTCCGGCGCTCGATCCGTGGTGGGGCGAGCCGGGGCTGACCCCGGCGGAGCGCGTCTTCGCCTGGTCGTCCTTCGAGATCCTCGCGCTGCATGCCGGCGTGCCTGAGGCGCCGGTGAACGCGATCCCCGGTCGCGCCTGGGCGCGCGGCCAGCTGCGCTTCCCCGTGGGCGTCGACCCGGACGCGGTGATCCCGGCCCTGCGCCGGCATCTCGACGCGCACGGCTTCCAGCGGGTGGCGGTCTCGCGCGCCCGCGAGGAGGTGTTCCCGGCCACCCGCACCGACCCGGATCATCCGGCGGTGGCGTTCTGTGCGGGCAGCCTCGCGCGGACCGTCGGCGCGCCGCCCGCGATCCTGCCCAATCTCGGCGGCTCGCTGCCCAACGACGTCTTCGCCGAGCTGCTGGGCATGCCCACCGTCTGGGTGCCGCATTCCTATCCCGGCTGCTCGCAGCACGCCCCCGACGAGCACCTGCCCACCGCGATCGCCCGCGAGGGGCTCATGCTGATGGCGGGCCTCTACTGGGACCTCGGAGAGGCGGGCG
Source organism: Salinarimonas sp. (assembly GCA_051117315.1). Taxonomy (GTDB): domain Bacteria; phylum Pseudomonadota; class Alphaproteobacteria; order Rhizobiales; family Beijerinckiaceae; genus Salinarimonas. The sequence continues at coordinate 8,203 of JBNPEA010000172.1, forward strand.
CGCGGGAGCGGCTGGGGCTCGGCTAGGGGGCGCCGGTCAGTCCCAGGCGCCCTCGATCAGCGGCGCGATCGGATGGCGGGATTTCGCCATGCGCAGCTTCGAGAAGACGTCGGCGTGCGCCTCGTCCTCGTCCTGCGCAGGCAGGTCGATGCCGTAGGCCTTCTCCGGGTCCGTGCGCGCGCCGACGAGCATGATCTCGGCACCCTCGTAGTTCAGGGGCTCCGGCGTCTCGCTCTCGAAGCGACGGTCGCGGAAGGCCTCCTGGAGCCTCTCGGGGACGTCCACCTGCTGCTCTCTGGAGAGCCCGGCATGGGCGGGCGAGGCCTTCTCGGGGTTCTTCACGGAGAGCGCGTAGGCGGCCTTCGGCGCGATCTTGAACGCCTTCTGCACCGGGCCGGGCGTCTCGGGCAGCTCGAGCTCGTAGGCGAGATGCATCTGCCCGGTCTCGGGCGAGCCCTCGCGGGTGATGACGTAGACGCCCTCGCCCGCCGGCCGTGCGGCCGGCTGGTCCTGCTCGCCGCGGGTCTTCGTCTCGTAGCGCTCCTCGCGCAGCGCCTCTTCGATCGCCGCCGCGTCGTCGGAGACCAGCGTGACGAAGCCCCAGTTGCGCTCGTGGCGCTCGGCGTCCGGCAGGCGCTTGCGACCGACGATCATCAGCCGCGTGTTCTTGCCGCCGCGCGGGCGCAGGGCCAGGAAGAAGCGCTGCACGTCGCCCATGCCCTCCGGCTCGTGCTCGTTCACGTCCGGGCGGTAGAGGAAGAAGATGTCGCCTTCCTCCAGGATCTCGATCTCGCGATCGGCCATGGGTGTCCCCTTCGTGGTGTCCCCCTCGACGGCGTTCGCAGATCGCCTCGCCCGATGAACGACGCCCCCGGGGGCGGCGTTCCCGGGCGCGACCCCGCGCCAGGCATCCGTCTCCCGGAGCCCGTTTCAGAGCCCGATCCGACGCGCGAAGGCGCCGGGCGTCTCGACCGGGCAGGGGAGGGTGCCGGCGTGGGCGAGGAGGTGGTCGTCGCTCGTGATCAGCACGGCGTCGGCCGCGCTGGCGAGTGCCGCGAACTTGCGGTCGGCGGGGTCCACGATCATGCCGAAGCGGGTGGGCTCGGTATCGCCGTCGAAGCGCGCCGCGTCCCGGAACAGCGGCGCGGCATCGCTCCAGCGCAGGCGCGGGATGCGCTCGAGCACGTGGCGCGTCTCCGCTGCCGTCTCCTCGTCCCAGACCAGCGTGAGCGCACCCTCGCGCACCGCCGCGAGGATGCGCGCGGAGGCGCTGGCGGGATTGAAGCCCGCGGCGACGAAGGCGTTGGTGTCGATGACGATGCGCATGCTGGCTCCTGCGACGGCCCGGCTCGATGCGGCTCAGGCCACGGCACCGGGAACGGAATCCGGCGGGGTCCCGTTCAAGGGCGAGGACGTCTCCAGTCGACGTGCCCAGTGGACGTGCCCAGTCGACGTGCCCAGTCGACGTGCCCAGTCGACGTGCCCAGTCGACGTCGCCAGTCTATGCCGAACCTCGGAGGATCACACCGTGTACGGCTTCTGGATACTCCTCCTGCTCCTGCTCGTCCTCGTCGCCGTCGTCCCCGCCTGGCCCTACAGCAGGGGATGGGGCTACACGCCGGCGGGCTCCATCCTCGGCTTCGTCGTCCTGTTCCTGATCTTCGTCTGGCTCGGCTGGATCGTCTTCGCCTGGCCCTGGGCCGCGGCGTACTGAGGGAGGGCACGATGGTGGACATGCTCACACGCGAGGAGGTCCGGGCCGTGGCCGGGCCGATCGACGACATCACGGTGGCCGAGATCATCGCCACAGGTGCCACGCAGGAGGATCTCGCCGAGGCGCAGGCCTGGGTCGAGAACAATGAGGCGATGCTCAACGAGGGCCGCCGCCTGCCCTCCGGCGGGCGGGTCGGCAGGCTCGTCGACATCCTCTCCCCGCCCTCCGACCCCGAGGAGGCGTTCCGGCCGCCTCCGTGAGGCCGCTTCGTGAGGCCGCTTCGTGAGGTCTGCGGTGTGGCGGGCGCGCCGAGCGCGCCCGCTTCCTCTCGCGCGATCGCGCCGATACAGGTGGCGCGCGAGCGATCGCAGCCCGTGGCGCTTCGCGTCGCCGACGCGCTCCACAATCCCAGGATCAGCACGAGGACGCCCACCGCGACGTCGTCCCAGATCGCCGGCTCGATGCCGCCGTAGGGCAGGACCTCGGCGAGCCGTCGCTCGCGCGCACCGGCGACGTTTTCCGCCCCACGGCCGGTCGCCTGAAACGCAGCGCCGCCCCGGGCGTTGGCTGCGGTGATCCCCCGCCCTCGACCCCGGAGGCCCGCGTGAGCGAGACGACGACCGGCGCCGGCGCGCCCGCCCCCCTCGATGCTCCCCAGCCCGCCTATCCCGTGCGGATCACGGTCAACGGCGAGGTGCACGAGATCGCCCTCGACCCCCGGGCCACCCTGCTCGACACCCTGCGCGACCGGCTGCGCCTCACCGGCGCGAAGAAGGGCTGCGAGCACGGCTCCTGCGGCGCCTGCACGGTGCTGATCGACGGGCGCCGCGCGGTCTCCTGCCTCGTTCTCGCCGTCACCTGCGACGGGCGCGAGATCACCACGATCGAGGGCCTCGCCCGGGACGGGCAACTGCACCCGGTCCAGCAGGCCTTCCTCGACCAGGACGCCTTCCAGTGCGGCTACTGCACGCCGGGCCAGATCATGTCGTCGGTCGGCCTGATCGCCGAGGGCCGTGCCCAGGACGACGCGGCGCTGCGCGACGAGCTCTCCGGCAATCTCTGCCGCTGCGGCGCCTACCCGAACATTCTCGCCGCCGTCCGCCAGACGACGGGGATCGAGCCCGCGCCCGTCGAGACGACGGGCGATCACCGCGTGCGCGCCGCCGGCGGAGGTGCCTGATGCAGCCGTTCAGCTATCGCAAGATCCACGACGTCGCCGCCGCGGTCGACCACGGCGCGCGCGAGCCGAACACGGTGTTCCTCGCCGGCGGCACCGACCTCGTGCAGCTCCTGCAGGACGGGATCGCGCGGCCCGACGGCGTCGTCGACATCACCGACCTGCCGTTCTCGAGCATCGCCACGACGATCGATGGCCTGCGCATCGGCGCGCTCGCCAGGCTCGCCGACGTCGCCGACCATCAGCACGTGCGCGAGCGCTATCCCGCTCTCGCCGCGGCACTGGGCGAGACCGCCTCGCCGATGGTGCGCAACATGGCCACGATGGGCGGCAACCTGCTCCAGCGCACGCGCTGCGCCTGGTTCCGCGACGGCGTCTCGGCCTGCAACAAGCGCGCGCCCGGCAGCGGCTGCGGCGCGCGCCTGTCGGACGATGCGCGGGCCGCGCTCTTCGGCGCGAGCGAGGCCTGCGTCGCCACGCACGCCTCAGACCTCGCGGTGGCGCTCCTCGCGCTGGACGCCGAGGTGCTCGTCGTCGGGCCGACGGGCGAGCGCTCGATCCCGATCGAGCGGCTGCATACGCTGCCGGGCGATACGCCCTGGATCGACAGCGACCTCGAGCCCGGCGAGGTGATCTCCGCGATCTTCGTGCCGCGGGACGCCGCCGGGCGGGCGCAGGCCTATGCCAAGCTGCGTCATCGCGCGAGCTTCGAGTGGCCGCTCGTCTCGGCCGGCGTCTCGCTGATGATCGTCGACGGCCTGATCGAGGACGCCCGCGTCGCGCTCGGCGGCGTCGCCCACAAGCCCTGGCGGGCGGAGCATGTCGAGCGCCTGCTGATCGGGCGCGAGCTCGAGCCGCTCCTCGTGCGCGAGGCCGGCGAGGCCGCGACCGAAGGCGCCCCTCCCCTCGGCGGGAACGCCGCGAAGATTCCCCTCCTCGCGCGGGTCGTCTCCCGTGCGCTCAGCGACGCAGGAGGCCTGCCATGACGATCGTCGGCTCCCCCGTCACGCGCGTCGACGGCCCGGCCAAGGTCACCGGGTCGGCGGTGTACGCGGCCGATTTCGACATTCCCCACCTCGCCCACGCCGCCATCGTGCAGGCGACCGTCCCCGCCGGGCGGATCGCCGCGATCGACGTCCGGGCCGCCGAGGCGGCGCCCGGCGTGCTCGCGGTGATGACCCACGAGACCACCCGGCGCCTGCCCTGGCATCCCCGCGATCCGCGCCCCGGCGTCGACCCGAAATCGGGCGAGCGGCTGCACGTCCTGCAGGACGACCTCGTGCGCTACGACGGCCAGCCCGTCGCCCTCGTCGTCGCGCAGACCGAGGAGGAGGCGCGTGCCGCCGCCGATCTCGTGCGCGTGGACTACGCGCCGACCGCCGCGCGCACGCGCTTCGATCTCGCCTACGCCCACGCCCCGAGCGAGGCGACCGCGAAAGCCGGGCGGCCCGGCGACACGCTCCGCGGCGATCCGGAGCGCGCCTACGCCGAGGCGCCGGTGCGCGTCGACGTGCCCTTCGCCCAGCCGCGCGAGCAGCACGCGGCGATCGAGCCGCACGCGACCATCGCCGCCTGGGACGAGGACGGGCGCCTGACCCTGTGGGACAAGTCGCAATGGGTCGACAACGTGCGCGCCGAGATCGCCCACGTCTTCGGCATGGAGGAGGAGCGCATTCGCGTGATCTCCCCCTTCGTCGGCGGCGCCTTCGGCTCGGGCCTGCGGACCTGGCCCCACGTGACGCTGGCGGCACTCGCCGCGGAGGAGGTCGGGCGGCCGGTGCGGCTCGCGCTCTCGCGTCGCGCGCTGTTCACGAACACCGGCTTCCGGCCCCGCACCGAGAGCCGCCTGCGCCTCGCCGCCTCGCCCGACGGGCGCCTCGCCGCGATCCTGCACGAGGCTACCGGGCAGACCTCTTCCTACGAGGAATACGCGGAGACGACGCTCACCCCGACGCGGCAGCTCTACGCCTGCGAGAACGTGTCGACGCGCTATCGTCTCGTCGACATGAACGTGAACACGCCCTCGCCCATGCGCGGGCCCGGCGCCGTCACCGGCGAGCTCTTCCTCGAGACGGCGATGGACGAGCTCGCGCACGGGCTCGGCATGGACCCGCTCGAGCTGCGCCGGGTGAACTTCGCCGAGAGCGATCCCGACAGCGGCAAGCCGTGGTCCTCGAAGGCGCTCGCCGCCTGCTACGACCAGGCCGCCGAGCGCTTCGGCTGGGCGGGGCGCCCGCGCACGGAGGAGGCGCGGCGCGTCGGCCGCGAGGTGATCGGCTCGGGCATGACGAGCGCCTTCTACCCGGCGCATCGCTCGAAGGCGCGTACCCGGGTGACGCTCTACGCCAACGGCGGCGCGATGATCCAGGCGGCGACCTCCGACATGGGTCCGGGCACCTACACCGCGCTCTCCCAGGTGGCGGCTGACGGGCTCGGCCTGCCGCTGGAGCAGGTGCGCGTCGAGATCGGCGACAGCGCCCTGCCGCCGGCGCCGGCCCACGGCGGCTCGATCACCATGGCGACGCTCGGCAACGCCGTCGCCGACGCCTGCGGCCGGCTGCGCGAGAGCCTCGGCGGCGGCGACGGCGAGGCCGCCTCCGGCGATCTCGCGGAGGCGCTGCGCCGCACCGGCCGCGACAGCGTCTGCGCCGAGGGCTCGTCGAGCCCCGGGCGGGAGGCGCAGGACTACGAGAGCGCCGCCTTCGGCGCCGTCTTCGCCGAGGTGCGGGTCGACCCCGAGCTCGGCACGGTGCGGGTCGCCCGCCTCGTCGGCGGCTACGACGTCGGGCGGGTGGTGAACCCGATGCTGGCGCGCTCGCAATGCATCGGGGGCATGGTCCAGGGCATCGGCATGGCGCTGACCGAGGAGGCACACTTCGACGAGCGCCTGGGCCGGGTGATGAACGCCAACCTGTCGGACTACCTCGTCCCGGTCTGCGCCGACGTGGGAGCGCTGGAGGCGTTCTTCGTCGAGAGCGACGACCGCATCTTCAACCCGCTCGGGGTGAAGGGGCTCGCCGAGGTGGCGCTGTGCGGCGTCGCCGCCGCGATCGTCAACGCGGTGTTCGACGCGACGGGGCTGCGCATGCGCGAGGTGCCGGTCACGCCCGAGCGCATCGTCATGGCGGAGGCGGCGCGGGGCCGGTAGGCTCAGCGTCGGCCCGGCCCGCGCCCCTCGGGCGCCAGCCTGCGGCGCACGCGACGCCAGATTCCCTGCTCGCGCGCCTCGCCGCGCGCATAGGCCGCCGCCTCCTTCGCGGCGGCGGCCTCCCACGCCTGATGCCCGTGCTCGGCGCGTAGCCGGTCCGCCCGCGCGACGATCTCCGCGTGCGGCACGAGCGCAGCGCGGATTGCGTGGTCCCACAGGCTCCACGCGAGAGCGCCCACGGGGATGGCCAGGACGACCAACCAGAAGATGATTCCGCTGGACATGTGGCGCAACCGTATAGCGAAACCGCAGTATTCCTGAATTATATTACGCTTCATGGTCCTTCGGCAATCCGGCTCTGTTCTGCCACCGCTGCGCGGGCGCGACTGTGCGCGCCTCGCAACGGAGTGTGGTCTGGTGTCCCTCGCGGAGCTGTTCGGAGCCAATCTCAGGCACATCCGCAAGGCCAAGGGCCTGACGCAGAGCGTCCTCGCCGAGCGGATCGAGGTCTCCTCGGACATGATCTCCAAGATGGAGCGGGGTGCGGCCGCGCCCTCCTTCTATACGGTGGAGCGGTTGTGCGCGGCGCTCGAGGTCCAGCCGACCGCGTTCTTCGGCATCGGCTTCACCCCCGGCCCGATGGGGCCGCGGGGCATCATCCTCGGGCGCATCCACGCGACCCTGTCCAAGGCGAGCGAGGAGCAGCTCGCCCGCGCCTCCCGCATCCTGCAGGCGCTCGTCGACTAGCTCCGCCCCCAGCTTGGAATGCGACCGGTTAGCCTCTATGACGCTCCCAGACGGGCGGCCGCACGGGCCGCGACACGGACGAACGCGAGAGCCATGGCCGATCATCCCGCCTCCGACACTTCCGCCCCCTCCCGGAACGCCCTCTTCCCGCTGGGTCCCGACGAGACGCCCTACCGCAAGCTGACGGACGACGGCGTCCGGGTCGAGCGGATGGGGGAGCGCGAGATCCTCGTCGTCGAGGCCGACGCCATCCGGCGGCTGGCCGAGCAGGCCTTCATGGACATCAACCACCTGCTCCGCCCGGGCCATCTGAAGCAGCTGGCCTCCATCCTGGAGGACCCCGAGGCGACGGCGAACGACCGCTTCGTGGCCTACGATCTCCTCAAGAACGCCAACATCGCCGCCGGCGGCGTGCTGCCGATGTGCCAGGACACCGGCACCGCCATCGTCATGGGCAAGAAGGGCCGGCTCGTCTGGACCGACGGCTCCGACGAGGACGCCATCGCCGAGGGCGTGCTCGGGGCCTACGAGAAGCGCAACCTGCGCTACTCGCAGCTCGCGCCGCTGTCGATGTTCGAGGAGACGAACACCAGGAACAACCTTCCGGCGCAGATCGACATCTACGCCGAGGGCGAGGACGCCTACAAGTTCCTCTTCGTCGCCAAGGGCGGCGGCTCGGCCAACAAGACCTTCCTCTACCAGGGCACGCCCTCGCTCCTGACCAAGGATCGCCTGATGGCCTTCCTGAAGGAGAAGATCCTCACGCTCGGCACCTCCGCCTGCCCGCCCTACCACCTCGCGGTGGTGATCGGCGGCACCAGCGCCGAGCAGACGCTCAAGACGGTGAAGCTCGCCTCCACGCGCTATCTCGACAGCCTGCCGACGGAGGGATCGGAGGCCGGCCACGCCTTCCGCGATCTCGCCATGGAGGCGGAGATCCACGCGATGACGCAAGCGTTGGGCGTCGGCGCGCAATTCGGCGGCAAGTACTTCTGCCACGACGTGCGGGTGATCCGCCTGCCGCGCCACGGCGCCTCGCTGCCGATCGGGCTCGGCGTCTCCTGCTCGGCCGATCGCCAGGCGCTCGGCAAGATCACGAAGGACGGCGTCTTCCTCGAAGAGCTCGAGACGAACCCGGCGAAGTACCTGCCGGAGCTCGACGAGGCCTCGCTCGGGGGCGACGTGGTCGAGATCGACCTGACCCGGCCGATGCCCGAGATCCTCGAGACGCTGAGCCGGCACCCGATCCGCACCCGGCTGTCGCTGACCGGGCCGATCGTGGTCGCCCGCGACCTCGCCCATTCGAAGATTCGCGAGCGGCTGGAGGCCGGCGAGCCGATGCCGGGCTATCTCAAGGATCACCCCGTCTACTATGCCGGCCCGGCGAAGACGCCCGAGGGCTTCGCCTCGGGCTCCTTCGGACCGACGACGGCGGGGCGCATGGACTCGTTCGTCGACCAGTTCCAGGCGGCGGGCGGCTCCATGGTGATGCTCGCCAAGGGCAACCGCTCCTCCCAGGTGCGTGAGGCCTGCCAGAAGCACGGCGGCTTCTACCTCGGCTCGATCGGCGGCCCGGCGGCGCGGCTGGCGCAGGACTGCATCAGGAAGGTCGAGGTGCTCGAGTACCCCGAGCTCGGCATGGAGGCGATCTGGCGGATCGAGGTCGAGGACTTCCCCGCCTTCATCGTCATCGACGACAAGGGCAACGACTTCTTCCGTGAGCTGAACCTGGGCTGAGGCGGAAACGATGACCGACACGCCCGACCTCGCGGCGCTGCGGGCCGACCCGCGCGTCGCCATCGCCCGCGACGTGCTGCGCTTCTCCGATTGCGACGCGCTCGGCCACGTCAACAACGTGGTCTACGCCACCATGTGCGAGTCGGGCCGCGTCACGTACCTGCGCGAGCGGCTGCCGCCGGCGGAGCGGGCGGGCGAGCGGGCGGGCGAGCGGGCGGACTTGGCCTTCGTCATCGTCAAGCTCGAGATCGCCTTCGAGGCCGAGCTGCACTATCCCGGGGCGGTCGAGACCGCGACCTGGCTCTCCCGGCTCGGCCGCACCTCCTTCACCCTGTCCCAGGCGATCCACGCGGGCGAGCGCCGGGCCGCCACCGCCGAGGGCGTATGCGTGGCGATCGACGCGACGACGCGCAAGCCGGTCGCGTTCGAAGGGCAGACGCGCGCGGCGATGGAGCGGCTGGTGATCGGGTAGGGGCGCGGCCCTCACCGCGGCAGCGTCACCTCGATCGTCTCCCCGCCGAGCCCGTGCACGCCGTCGTGGGCACGCACCGTGACGGTCTCGACGTTATCCGGGATCGCGACGCCGGAGAGCGAGCGGGTGAAGGGCTGCTCGTCGACGTGCGGATGCGCCAGTACCCGCGTGCCGAGGACGGCCCCGTCCGGGCCGACGATCTCGAAACGGTCGGCGTAGTGGTCCCAGCCCTCGTCGGCGTGGCGGACGGTGACCGCGAAGCGCCAGGTGCCGCCCGCCTCCCGGGACACGGTGATATCGACCACGTCCGCCTCGCCCGCCAGAGCGGGGGAGGCGAGGGCGCACAGCGCACAGGCGAGGACGATGGCGTGTCTCATGCCCGCGAGCCTAGCTCCGCGGCGCCGGCCGTGGAAGGCCATCTGGCCCCGTTCGCGAGATCGTGCGAAACCGCGACCGGGTCCCCGCGCGTTGTCCAGTCATCCCGTCACCGCGAAAGGGGCCGGCCATGAGCGATCCGCAGAAGACGAAGAGCACCGAGACTCCCACCAAGCCCGAGGGCGCGCCGGCGCCCAAGCGTGAGCAGGCGGGCCTCGGGCCCGAGCAGCACACCCGCGAGGAGCAGGAGGAGATGATCGACGAGGCGCTGGAAGAGAGCTTCCCCGCCTCCGACCCGCCGTCCTACACGGGCACCACCAAGGGCTCCGATTGACCCGCCCGGTCGCCGACGGCCGCGACTCTCGTCCTTACCTGTAGGCGAAGGTGGATCGGCGCGTAGTGCCGAGACGGATGGGCGCGCGGCACGCGCGTTCGGCGAAGCCGATTTGCGACGGCGGCGCCGGACACGCCGGCTTCCGCTTCGCGGAACGCGTCGCTCTCGCGCCGCGCCCCATCCGTCACCGGCTTCGCCGGCGACACCTTCCCCTACAGGGAAGGAGAACGCCCGCGTCGAACCTCTGCGCGACTCCCGTCGGCGAACGGGACGCCCGGAGATGTGTCCGTCGACGAGCCCTCGTCGAGCCGGCAGGGCGTCGGCATCCCTCAGCCTGCCGCGTCCACCAGCCGGCGGGCGATCACCTGGGCCTGGATCTCGGCGGCGCCCTCGAAGATCGACAGGATGCGCGCGTCGCACAGGATGCGGCTGACCGGATATTCCAGCGCGAAGCCGTTGCCGCCGTGGATCTGGAGCGCGTTGTCCGCGGCCGACCAGGCGACGCGGGCGGCGAGCAGCTTGGCCATGCCGGCCTCGAGGTCGCAGCGCTTGTCCTCGTCCTTGGTGCGGGCCGAGAAGTAGGTGACCTGCCGCGCCGCGTGGATCTCGGCGGCCATCAGCGCGATCTTGTCGGAGACGCGGGGGAAGTCGACGAGCGGCTTGCCGAACTGCACCCGGTCCTCGGCGTAGCGCAGCGCCGCGTCCATGGCGTTCTGCGCCACGCCGACGGCACGCGCCGCGGTCTGGATGCGCGCCGATTCGAAGGTCGCCATCAGCTGCTTGAAGCCCTGGCCTTCGACGCCGCCGAGCAGGTTGTCCGCCGGGACGGCGAAGTCCGAGAAGGCGAGCTCGTATTCCTTCATGCCGCGATAGCCGAGCACCTCGATCTCGCCGCCCGACAGGCCCTCCACCGGGAAGGGCTCCGCGTCCGTCCCGCGCGGCTTCTCGCCGAGCAGGATCGACAGGCCTCGATGGCCGGGCTCCTCCGGCTTCGTGCGCACGAGCATGGTCATCAGGTCGGCGCGGACCGGGTGAGTGATCCAGGTCTTGTTGCCGTTCACCCGCCAGACATCGCCGTCGAGCGTCGCCTTGGTCCGAAGCGAGGCGAGGTCGGAGCCGACGTTCGGCTCGGTGAAGACGGCGGTGGGCAGGATGTCGCCGGACGCGATGCCGGGCAGGAAGCGGCTCTTCTGCGCGTCCGTGCCGCCGCCGAGGATCAGCTCGGCCGCGATCTCCGAGCGGGTGCCGAGCGAGCCGACGCCGATGTAGCCGCGCGAGAGCTCCTCGGAGACGACGCACATCGACACCTTGGAGAGCCCGAGCCCGCCGAACTCCTCCGGAATGGTGAGCCCGAAGACGCCGAGCTCGGCCATCTTCTCGATGATCTCGAGCGGGATGTAGGCGTTCGCGAGGTGCCATGCGTGCGCATGCGGCTCGACCTCCGCCTGCGAGAAGCGGCGCATCTCGCTGCGGATCGCCTCCAGCGTCTCGTCGAGGCCGGGATCGCCGACGGTGGCCGAGCCCTGGCCCTCGCGGATCAGGGTCACCAGCCGGGCGCGCGCCTTCGGCGTGTTGCCGGTCTCGACCAGCGCCTCCAGCGCCGGCGTCGTCAGCCGGGCGACGTCCGACGCCGAGAGGCCGAGCGCGGAGAGGCGCACGATCTCGCTCTGGCTCATCGGGATGCCGCCGAGGACCTGGGCGCAATACTCGCCGGCGGCGACGCCGCTGACGAGGGCCTCGGTCTCGCCGAAACGACCCTCGGCGGAGAGCCGCTCGGCATAGGACGCGATCTCGCGGATCGCCTGGGCGTAGGTGGCGAGCCAGGCGAGGCCGTGCGTGGCGTGCTGCTCGGCCTCCATCCGCGCCGCCGAGACCCTGTCGCCCTCGACGACCCGGGCGCGCACGTGCCGCGTCGCCTCGGCGAGGATGGCGTCGATTGCCGTCGCGGCGTCGCGCAGGAGCGACGGCAGATCCGCGGTGCGCGGGTCCTCGGAGCCGGTCGTCTCGGCGATGGCGGGCATGGCGTTCATCGTCACCTCCTCGAAGGCGTCAGTGCTGCGTGCACGACGGTCTCGCGATGCAGCATAACGCGTGCGTCATCGGATGTGATCCGCACTTTGGTCGGAGGCGCGGGTTTGCAAGGGCGGCAGGCGGTCACGCGACGAAGGGCGGAGAGGGCGAAAGGGCGGTGGGGAGGGCGCTCAGGCGCTCTCGTTTCCCGCGCTCGCGACGGGCTCCACCCAGCTGTAGCGGAAGGTGCAGCGCGGCGCGCCCTGCATGATCGTGGTGTCGCGCTCCATGCGGATGCGCGGGTCGTAGCCCTGGCAGAACGTGCCGTCGCGGTTGCACGAGAGCAGGTGCCCGATGCGGCCGAGCCCCATCTCCCGGTAGGTCTCGGCATAGCGGCAGCGCACGACGTCGAAGTCGAAGCGGGTGTCGCTCGCCTCGAGAACCTCCACCTCGAGCGCGCCGCCCGTCATCCAGTTCCCGTAGAGGGCGATGAAGTCCGCCATCGAGGTGGCGCCGGCGGCCTGCCGCGCCGTCTCGGCGTAGCGCGCACCTTCGGCGATCGCCGCCTTGCGGATGGCCGCGTCGAGGATGGCGGCGGCCTTCTCCTCGCCCAGCACCGCCACCATCTCGGCGTGGATCGGCCCGATCACCTCGGCCTGGAGCCGCCGCTTCAGCAGGACGGGGACGGACGCGGGATCGGCGGCGTCGGGGGGCGGGCTGTCGGTCATCGGGGGCTCCGTCGCTGGGCGGGCGGCAGCCTAGCCGACGCGGCCCGAAAACGCGAAACGCCCGGCCGCGGGGCCGGGCGTCTCGGACGGGTGCGCGGGACGGCGCACGGCGCGTCCCGCGATCACTGGCAGCTCACAGGCCCCGGCTCACAGGCCCCGGCTCACTTGGCGAGCGGCTTCGCCATCATCGCCTCGACGGGCTTCATCGCGTCCTTCATCAGGTTCGCGTAGAGCTCGCCCATCTTGCCGGACTGGGCCACCATCGACTCGTAGGCCGACTTGACGTAGTCGGTCTGGATCTCGATCGCCTTGTCGAGCGACTTGGCGCCGACGAGCTTCTCCAGCGTCGCGGTCGACGTCTCGAAGGACTTCTTGGCGAAGTCCGCCGACTCGACGGCGATCTGCTGGGCGCCCATCGAGAACGCGCCGAGCGCCTTCATCGTGGCGTCCATGTTCTCCTTGCCGAGCTTCTGGAAATCGTCGAACTGGTTCATCATGATCGTTCCTCCGCGCGCCGGGGCGCCGCGTCTCGCATGTCCGTGATCGGGCGCCGTCCCCGACCGGACGGTGGGGGAGGGCCCGCGCCGCGGACCGTTCCGCGACATTCCTCATTATGTGCACTGCAACATCGATGTCAAGATTATTGTGCAGTGCAGCATATCCGCGGAAATCCCGATCGCCGGCTTAACTCCTCCGTAACCGCGGTTGCCTCATCATTGACATCGTGGCGCGCCAGTCACGCGCTGGGGATGGGCTGACCGACAACGTTCGAGTTCACGACCGAGATACGGGGACGGTCTTCGATGGTAAAGCGTAGCGTTTTCGCCGAGCGCGGGCTTCTGCTCGCGTTGATGCTCCTGTGCGGGCTCGCGGCCCTCACGGTCCACGCTCCCCGGGCCGAGGCCGCCTACAACCCGCCCTACGCCGCGTTCGTGATCGACGTGAAGACCGGCGAGGTGCTGCACGCGGAGAACGCCGACGCCCGGCGCTATCCCGCCTCGCTCACCAAGGTCATGACGCTCTACATGCTGTTCGAGCAGCTCGAGTCAGGGCGCCTTCAGCTGGACTCGCCCCTGCGCGTCTCGGCCCGCGCCGCCGCGGAGCCGCCCTCGAAGATCGGCGTTCGGGCCGGCTCCACGATCGAGGTCGAGGACGCGATCCTCGCGCTGGTGACGAAGTCTGCCAACGACGTCGCCGCCGTCGTCGCGGAGAACCTCGGCGGCTCTGTCGACAACTTCGCGCGGCAGATGACCCAGCGTGCCCGCGATCTCGGGATGACGAACACGACGTTCCGCAATCCGCATGGCCTGCCCAACAGCGGCCAGGTGACCACGGCCCGCGACATGGCGCGGCTGGCGATCGCGGTGCAGGACCGCTTCCCTCAGTATTACAGCTACTTCCAGCGCCGCAGCTTCGGCTTTGCCGGCCGGACCTACCGCAACCACAATCGCCTGCTCGGCCGCGTCACGGGCGTGGACGGCATCAAGACGGGCTTCATCCGCGCGTCCGGCTTCAACCTGATGACCAACGCCAACGCGAACGGGCGCCACATCGTCACCATCGTCATGGGCGGCCGGTCCGGCGCGCACCGCGACGGCATCGTCGAGCGGCTGGTCGAGCGCTGGCTGCCGCGCGCCTATGCCGGCACCCGCCGCACGCCGATGATGCTCGGCCCCAACGGCACCGTCTTCGCCGCGCTGCCGCCGCGCCGTCCGGCGGACATCGACCCGCCGGTCCTCGTCGCCTCCGCCGCGCCGGGCGAGCCCCTCGACCTCACCCGCATGCGCCCCGCGGTGGCGACGGCCGCCGGCGACACGACGGTGACGCCCGGCTCGCTTCGCGCCGACGGTGGCGTCGTGCCCGCCTCGGCGAGCGCCTTCGCCGCGGTGCGTGCTCCCTCCGGCGTGCCGCTGCCGCCGGCGCCGATCCCGGACGTGCGCGAGACCGCTTCCGTCGCCGCCGCGGCCCCGGAGCCGGTCGCCGTCGCCCGGGCCGAGCCCGTCACCACCACCATCACGGCGCCGGTCCCGCCGATGCCCGCGCGCGGCGAGGCCCCCGTCGCGGCCGATGCGCCGGTGGGCGATACCGAGCCGCAGGCGATCGTCGTCGCCTCCGCGGACGCCACCATCCCCGTCCCGGCGCCCCCCGCCGCGCCGACGCGCAGCTACGCGCTGACCGAGTGGGTGATCCAGATCGCCGCGACGCCGACGGAGGACGCCGCCTTCGATCTCCTCCAGCGCGCCCAGTCGCGTGCCGGAGACCCGCTCGGCGCCGCGGCGCCCTTCACCGAGGAGGTCCGGTCGAACGGCGCCACCCTCTACCGCGCCCGCTTCACCGGCTTCGACGACAAGGAGACGGCGCGCGACGCCTGCCGCCGGCTCGAGTCGAAGGGCTTCGACTGCATCGCCGTACGCAGCTGAGACCCGAGCGCGCCTCCGGTCGCCCCGTCGGCGGCGGAAGGCGCTCCCAACCTACGGACCCGTCAGCCGAGAGGGCGAAGCCGCGTCACACATCCCTGAAACATCGCGCGTGGAGTATCAGCGATGTCTGCTCAGAAGGACCTCCTTGGCCTCGTTCACCCGGGCCGCGAGATACGTCGATCCCCCCTGGTCGGGGTGGAGCTTCATCATCAGGCTCCGATGCGCGCGGCGAACGGCCTGGGCATCCGCCCCGGCCTCAAGCCCCAGGATCTGGTAGGCCTCCTCTTCCGTCATCGCGCCCGGCTTCGTCTCGCGAGCCGCCCCCGCGTCGCCATCTCCCTGCGAGTCCTGACGCCATCCGGGAAACCGGCGGTCGAAATACGCCTGTAGCAGGCGTACGCCGTCCGGATCGGAGGTGACAGCCTCCTCGTAGAGCGTCTTCAACGCCGCCTCGTCGAGCTGCGACAGGCGGCGCCCGGCGAGGGAGCCGGCGAGCACGCTGCCGTCCATGTCTCCGGTGTCGTGCGAGAGCTCCATCTCGAGCAGGGCCGAGCGCACGCGCGAGACCTGGCCCGTCGACTTCGTGCCGCCGCCGAGCCCCGGGATGGCGCGCGCCCAGGGCAGGCTCCAGCCCAGCAGCCAGGCGCCGAAGCCGCTGACGAGCAGCGCCATCTCGATGCGCCCGCGCATCAGCAGGAGCAGGGAGACGGCCATCAGCGCGCCGCCACCGACGCGCTTGACGAGCCGCGAGAGGTCCTTGGGGTTCGCCTTCCCGGCGGCGCGCATCAGCCACCAGAACGCGAAGACCGCGGCGATCCCGTACATCAGGCTGATCATCGGTGGGTCCCGTGGCCTCCGTCCTCGGCGCCCGGCGCGGCGCAGCTCATCGTCGGCCCCCGCCCGGGCCGCCCTTCATGTCGGCGAGGAGGCCGCGCGCCTGCGGCTCGCGCGCGGCGAGCCGGGCGAGGCCCTCACGTCCGCCGCTCGCATAAGCGGCGGCTGCGCGCAAGAGGCCGGCGAGCATGCCGGGCGCCGCGGCGTCGAAACGCGCATAGGCGCCGCCCGTGAGGCGGGCGATCTCGCGGAGGGCGCGCTCCGCGGCCGGATCGCCACCCTCCTGGAAGACGAAGCCCTTGATGCCGAGCAGGCCGAGCTCGCCGGCACGCGCGCAGACGGTATCGATCTCGTCCTCGAAGGCGTCCCCCACGTAGACGAAGGCGTCGACGCGGCCGGCCTCGCCCTCCTTTCGGACGTGCGCGAGCGCGCGGGCGATCTGGGTCTGGCCGCCGCGCACGGCGATGCCGCTCATCAGACCGGTCAGCGCCTTGGGCTCGCCGACCCAGCGCGAGGCGCGGCACTCGCCGAAGCCGCGGAAATAGAGCAGCTGCACGTCGAGGCCGCCGATCTCGGAGGCGGTCTCGAACATCTGCGTCTGCAGGCCGCAGGCGAGGTCCCAGGTGGGCTGGCGGCTCATCGTGGCGTCGAGCGCGAAGACGAGCCGGCCGCGGCCTTCCCGCGGCGGCGCCGGCGCGAGGCTGCGGGCCTGCTCGAGGAAGCCCTCGACGCCGCCGGACGAGGCGGGCGCGTCGGGCCGCGTCTCGCCGCCCCTGGCCACCGAGTGGCCCCGATCCTTCTCGCCCGCGCTCATCACGCCCTCCCTGCCGCTCGCGGCCGCACGCGCCGCCACCCCATGATTTGGCGAGGGCGCGCGGGGATGCAATCGTGACCGTCGCGCGCGGCCGCTCGGCGCGCGCCCCGCCCCGCGCCCGGACATCGCATCGGGACGGGCCGGGCGCGCGCTCGCCGTGCAGGGTGCGACGATTTCGAGCACCCCGCGAAACGGCGACGTCCCGAATGTGGACAGCATCCCGCGCTCTCATCATACTCGTGACGACCTATCCGAGAACCGCGAGGGACGAACCGCTTGACGAGACGCCTCCTGACCGCAGCCCTGCTCGCGCTCGGCCTCGCCGCGTCGCCGGCGCAAGCCCAGATCCAGGCCGAGACCTCCGATGCCGGCCGAGGCGAATGGCGCCACGCCGCGACGCTGATCGGCGAGCCGAGATACGGGCCCGGCTTCGAGCGTTTCGACTACGTCAACCCCGATGCGCCGAAGGGCGGGCTCGTGCGGCTGGGGGCGAGGGGCTCCTTCGACAATTTCAACGTCATCCTCAGCGGCGTGCGCGGCAACCTCGGCGCGGGCCTGGGCCTCGTCTACGAGACGCTGATGACGCCTTCGCTCGACGAGCCGCTGACGGATTACGGCCTCATCGCGGAGGCGATGCGCTTTCCCGACGACTATTCCAGCGTCACCTTCCGGCTCGATCCCGACGCGCGCTGGCACGACGGCACGCCGATCACGGTCGAGGACGTGATCTGGTCCTTCGAGACCCGCAAGGCCTCGAACCCGATGATGCAGAGCTACTACGCCGACGTCGTCGGCGCGGAGGAGACGGCCGAGGGGGAGGTGACCTTCCGCTTCTCGACCGCCGGCAACAAGGAGCTGCCCAAGATCATGGGCCAGCTCCTCGTGCTGCCGAAGCACTGGTGGACGGATCCGTCGCGATCCCCGGACCGGACCAGCCTCGAGGCGCCGCTCGGCTCCGGCCCCTACCGGCTCGCCGACTACAGCCCTGGGCGCAGCATCGTCTACGAGCGCGTCCCGGACGCCTGGGCCGTCGATCACCCGACGAACGTGGGCAAGTACAATTTCGACGAGATCCGGTACGAGTACTTCCGCGACGAGGCGGTCATGCTGGAGGCGTTCAAGGGCGACGCCTACGACTTCCGCGTCGAGGTCTCCGCGCGCGACTGGGCGCAGGGCTACGACTTTCCCGCCCGCGAGCGCGGCGCGGTGGTGCTCGAGAGCTTCCCCATGCTCGCCAGCGGCAGGATGCAGGCCTTCGTGCCGAACCTGCGCCAGGAGCGCTTCCAGGACGAGCGGGTGCGCCGGGCGCTGAACTACGCCTTCGACTTCGAGGACATCAACCGCACGATCTTCTTCGGTGCCTACGAGCGTATCGACTCGTACTTCGAGGGCACCGAGCTCGCCTCCGTGGGCCTGCCGGAGGGCCGCGAGCTCGAGATCCTGGAGGAGTATCGCGGCCGCATCCCCGACAGCGTCTTCACCGAGGTCTGGACCAACCCGTCGAGCGGCGATCCCCAGGCGCGGCGCGCCAACCTGCGGGAGGCCGACCGCCTGCTGCGGGAGGCCGGCTGGATCGTCGAGGGCGGGCGGCGCGTGAGCGCCGACACCGGCGAGCCGTTCGAGATCGAGCTGCTGCTCGACCAGCCCTCGCACGAGCGCTACGCGCTGCCCTACGCTCAGGCGCTGGAGCGGCTCGGCATCCGCCTCGCCGTGCGCATCGTCGACAGCCCGCAGTACCAGAACCGCTTGCGCAGCTTCGACTTCGACCTGGTGACGCACCTGTGGGGGCAGTCGATCTCGCCGGGCAACGAGCAGCGCGACATGTGGGGCTCGCGGGCGGCGGACGTCGCCGGCTCGGACAACATCGCGGGCATCCGCAACCCCGTGGTCGACGAGCTGATCGAGCGTCTCGTGCGTGCCGAGACGCGGGAGGAGCTGGTCGCCACGACGCGCGCCCTCGACCGGGTGCTGCTGCACAACGACTACGTGATCCCGCACTGGTATCTCGGCGAGCAGCGCACGGCGCGCTGGAACCGCTTCTCGCATCCGGAGCCGATGCCGCGCTACGCGGCCTCGGCCTTCCCGACGATCTGGTGGTACGACGAGGAGAAGGCGCGCGTGACGGGGGCTGCACGATGACGAACGGCATCACGAGAGGCGGGCCGACCCGTCGCGGGTTCTTCCAGGGCGTCGCGGCATTGGCGGGGGCGCTCGCCCTGCCGGGCGGCGCGCGGGCGACCTGGGAGGCGGTGAGCGCGGTGGGCCTGGCGGAGGAGGACTTCGTCGAGCGCCACGGCATGTCGCTGTTCGGCGACCTCGCCCTGCCGCCGGATTTCCCTTACTTTCCCTACGTCAACCCCGATGCGCCCAAGGGCGGCGAGGTCTCGACGCTGATCAGTGTCCGGCAGTTCAACCAGGGCGCGGACACGTTCGACACGCTGCACATCTACGTCGACCGGGGCATCGGCGCCGCCGGCATCCCGGCGACGTTCGACAGCCTGATGACCGGGTCGGGCGACGAGCCGACGGCGATGTACGGACTCGTGGCGCAGAGCGTCTCGCGCTCGGCGGACGGGACGGTCTTCCGCTTCCGGCTGCGGCCGGAGGCGCGCTTCCACGACGGCACGCCGCTGACCGCGGCGGACGTGGCCTGGTCGATCGAGACGCTCAAGCAGGAGGGGCACAACGTCCTGCGGCTGATCCTGCGCGAGGTGGAGAGCGTCGCCGCACTGGAGGAGCACCTCGTCGAGGTGCGCTTCGTCGCGGGGCGCTCGCGCAACATGCCCTTCACGGTGGCGGGCCTGCCGATCTTCTCGCGCGCCTTCTTCGAGGGGCGCGACTTCAGCGCCTCGACGCTGGAGCCGATCCTCGGCTCGGGCGCCTACCGGGTCGGCGACTTCCGGCGAGGCAGTTTCGTCGCCCTGGAGCGGGTGCCCGACTACTGGGGGGCGGACCTGCCGGTCAATCGCGGCGTGAACAATTTCGAGCGGGTCGTCTACCGCTACTACCGCGATCGGGACATCGCCTTCCAGGCCTTCAGCGCGGGGGAGTACTCCTTCCGGACCGAGGCGACGTCTCGCATCTGGGCGAACGCCTACAATTTTCCGGCAGTGCGTGACGGGCGCGTCGTCAAGGAGGAGGTCCCGCACGACCGGCCCGGGGGCGTGCAGGCGATGCCGTTCAACCTGCGCCGGGCGAAGTTCGCCGACCCGCGCGTGCGAGAGGCGCTGATGCTCGCCTTCGACTTCGAGTCGATCAACCGCGACATCATGTATTCCTCCTACGAGCGCCAGGATTCCTTCTTCAAGAACAGCGAGTCCGAGGCCCGGGGCCTGCCGACGCCGGAGGAGCTGGCGCTGCTCGAGCCGTTTCGCGACCAGCTGCCGGAGGAGGTGTTCGGGGAGGCGGTCGTGCCGGCCGTCTCGGACGGATCCGGGCGCGATCGTGAGCAGCTGCGCCGTGCCGGGGCGCTTCTCGCCGAGGCCGGCTGCGAGCGCCGCGGGACCGATCTCTACCTTCCGACCGGGGAGCAGTTCACGATCGAGTTCCTGACGGGCACCGCGGCCTTCGAGCCGCATTTCCAGCGATACTTCTCGACGCTGCGGCTGCTGGGGATCGACGGACGCATCGTCGTCGCCGAGGCCGCGCAGTACCAGCGGCGGCTGCTCGACTTCGACTTCGACATCACCGTCTCCGCGTTCACCGGCGGGCTCTACCCGAGCGAGAGCCTGCTGCTGCTCTACGGGTCGGAGGCCGCGGACCAGCCGGGCAGCCGGAACTACGCCGGCATCGCCGACCCGGTCGTCGACGCACTGATCCTGATCGGCGCGCGCGCCCAGACCCGCGAGGAGGCGAGCGCCGCCGGCCGCGCCCTCGACCGCGTGCTCCGCGCCGGGCGCTGGGTGATGCTCACCTGGTACAACGCCAACGACTGGATTGCCTACTGGGACGAGTTCGGCCAGCCGGAGCGCTATGCGCAATACGCGATGGCCGGGCCGGGCACCTGGTGGTTCGATCCCGAGAAGGCGGCCCGCGCGAACCGCACCTGAGGCGGCGCGCGGGCCGCGCGCCTTGCGCGGTCTGGCCGGATGACGCAACGTCGTGCCGCAGCGCGACCTTTCCAGTGAACGGATCAGATGCTCGCCTACATCCTCCGACGCCTGCTCCTGATGATCCCGACCCTGTTCGGGATCATGCTGATCTCGTTCGTGATCATCCAGTTCGCCCCCGGCGGACCGGTGGAGCGCATCATCGCGCAGCTGCAGGGCACCGACGTCGGCGCCACCGCGCGCTTCTCCGGCGGTGGCGGCGACACGGTGGGCGGCGGCGCGGGGGGCGACACGACCTCGACCTATCGCGGCGCCCAGGGCCTCGACCCGCAGTTCATCGCCGAGCTCGAGGCGCAGTTCGGCTTCGACAAGCCGGCGCACGAGCGCTTCGGGCTGATGATCTGGAACTACATCCGCTTCGATTTCGGCGAGAGCTACTTCCGCGACGTGACGGTGATCGACCTGATCATCGAGAAGCTTCCGGTCTCGATCACGCTCGGCCTGTGGATGACGATCCTGTCCTACGCCATCTCGATCCCGCTCGGCATCAAGAAGGCCGTGCGCGACGGCACACCGTTCGACTGGTGGACCTCGGCGATCGTCATCGTCGGCTACGCCATCCCCGGCTTCCTGTTCGCCATCCTCTTGATCGTTCTGTTCGCCGGCGGCTCGTTCTGGCAGATCTTCCCGCTGCGCGGGCTCACCTCCGACAATTGGGAGGAGCTCTCGCTCGTCGGCAAGGCGCTCGACTATCTCTGGCACATCGCCCTGCCGATCACGGCCATGGCGCTCGGCGCCTTCGCCACCGCGACGCTGCTCACCAAGAACTCGTTCCTCGACGAGATCCGCAAGCAATACGTCATCACCGCGCGGATGAAGGGGCTCTCGGAGCGGCAGGTCCTCTACGGGCACGTCTTCCGCAACGCCATGCTGATCGTCATCGCCGGCTTCCCGGGCGCCTTCATCGGCGCCTTCTTCGCCGGCTCGCTGCTGATCGAGACGATCTTCTCGCTCGACGGCCTGGGGCTCCTCTCCTTCGAGGCCATCGTCAACCGGGACTACCCGGTCGTGTTCGCGACGCTCTACATCTTCTCCCTGCTGGGCCTCGTCGTGAACCTGATCTCGGACCTGACCTACGTCTGGATCGACCCGCGTATCGACTTCGAGACGCGGGAGGTCTGAGATGAACCTCACCGTCGATCTCAGGAAGCCGCTGGAAGGGGAGCGCCTCGCGCCCCCGGTCGCCAACAGGGGTCTGTTCAACCTGACCCCGATCAACCGCCGCCGGCTCGACAACTTCAAGGCCAACAAGCGGGGCGTGTGGTCGTTCTGGATCTTCATGGTCCTGTTCGTGGTGACGCTGTTCGCCGAGTTCATCGCCAACGACAAGCCGATCCTGGCCATGTACAAGGGCGAGCTGCTCTATCCCGTCCTCGTGGAGTATCCCGAGGAGAAGTTCGGCGGCTTCCTGGCGGTCGCGGACTACCGCGACCCGTTCATCGCCGAGGAGATCGAGGCCAACGGCTGGATGCTCTGGCCGCCGATCCGCTTCCACTACTCGACGCACAACCTCAACCTCCCGGTGCCGGCACCGGCGCCGCCCACCTGGATGCTCGACGACGCACAATGCGCCCAGGCGGTGGCGCGCATCGACGTCGACGAATGCGCCGACCTCGAGACGAACTGGCTCGGCACCGACGACCAGGGCCGGGACGTGCTCGCGCGGCTGATCTACGGCTTCCGCATCTCGGTCCTGTTCGGGCTGATCCTCGCCGTCGCATCCTCCGTCATCGGCGTGATCGCCGGCGCGGTGCAGGGCTATTTCGGGGGCTGGGTGGACCTGATCTTCCAGCGCGTGATCGAGATCTGGACGGCGATCCCGTCTCTCTACCTCCTCATCATCATCGCCTCGGTGATCACTCCGACCTTCTGGGTGCTGCTGTTCATCCTGCTGCTGTTCTCCTGGGTCTCGCTGGTGGGCGTGGTGCGTGCCGAGTTCCTGCGTGCGCGCAACTTCGAATACGTTCGCGCCGCCCGAGCTCTCGGCGTCGCTGACGGCAAGATCATGGCCAAGCACGTTCTGCCAAACGCCATGGTGGCGACGCTGACCTTCCTGCCCTTCATCCTCAACGGCTCGATCACGACGCTGACCTCGCTCGACTTCCTCGGCTTCGGCCTGCCGCCGGGCTCGCCGTCGCTGGGCGAGCTGCTCGCCCAGGGCAAGGCGAACCTGCAGGCGCCCTGGCTCGGGCTCACCGGCTTCTTCGTGATCGCGCTGATGCTCTCCCTGCTCATCTTCGTCGGCGAGGCGGTCCGCGACGCCTTCGACCCGAGGAAGACGTTCACCTGAGGGTGCGCTATGATCGGCGCGAGGAGGGCCCGGCCGTGAACAGGATCGTCAAGGAGCACATCCCCGTCGAGCGCCTGCCCGAGGAGCTGCGCCGCGGCTTCGCGGAGGGGGAGATCGTGGAGGTGGAGGTGCGCGGCCGGGGGCGCGCGGAGGAGAGCGCGCGCGCGGAGGACGGCGAGGAGACCACGCTCGAATCCTGGCTGCGCCGCCACTGGGCCGAGCACGGCGAGCCGGCGCCACTGCCGCCGGAGGAAATCGAGCGGCGCGGGGCGCTGTTCGATCGCTTCTTCGGGTCGCATGCGCATCGCAACACGAGCATCGAGGAAGCCGTCGCCCGCATCCGGGCGCTGCGGGACGAGGACGACGACGTTTGACCCCACAGACGCCGACGACCTCGATTCCGGCCTTCTCCGACGGGACGCGCGTCTACCTCGACGCCAACGTCCTCATCGAGCTGGTCGAACGCTGGGACGCGGGCCTGGGCCGCATTGTCGAGGATGCGCGGGCGGGACGTCTCCTTCTGGTCACGAGCGAGCTGACGCTCGCCGAAGTGATCGTCATGCCGCTGCGCGACGGCGATGCGGGCCTGCTCGCGCAGTACCGCGACCTGTTCTCGCAGCCGGAGCTGATCGCCTGCCTCCCGATCACCCGCGACGTGATCGAGCGCAGCGGGGAGATTCGTGCGACGGACGGCGGCAAGCTCGCCGACGCCATCCATCTCGCGACAGCCGAGATCGGCGGCTGCAAGGTCTTCCTGTCGTCCGACCGGCGCATCCGGCCCCGCGCCCCGATGGTGCGGATCGGGATCGAGAGGATCGCGGACGACACGTGAGGCGCTCGCTGCACGGGGCGAGGAGTTGAGGTATCATCGGGCGGCGAGCCGCTGCTGGAGGGAGCCGTGAACAGGATCGTCAAGCACCACGTCCCCGTGGGGGAGCTGCCCGAGCACCTGCGGGAGGGGCTCGACCCGGCAGCGTTCGCGACCGTGGAGGTCACTGTGGAGCCAGATCGCGCGATCGAGGAAGAGGCGCCGATGTCGCTCGACGAGATCTTCGGCCTGCGCGATAATTTCTCGTCATCCGAGGACGTCGCGGCATACGTTCGGTCTCTGCGAGAAGAATGGGCTCACCGTGAACGATGAACGGGCGGTCGTTTACCTCGACGCCAATGTCTTCATCATGGCCGTCGAGACGAGGGGCGCCGACGAGCAGGCTGTGGCGCGTCTCTTCGCGAGCGAAGCCGCCGCGGGTCTGCGTCGCCTGACGAGTGAGCTGACCCTCGCCGAAGTTCTCGCCGGCGCTTCCCGGGCGAGTGACCTGCGGCTGGTACGTGCGTATCTCAGCTTGATCCTGGAGTCGGGGCTCGTCGAGGTTCAGCCCGTGTCGCGCGCCATCCTCATCGAAACCGCCCACTATCGCGCCGTCGCCGATCAGGGGGCCGCTCCGGGTGCAGATCGCCGCAATTTCCTCCCCGATGCTGTGCATGTGGTGACGGCGATCACGAATGGCTGCGCTGTCTTCGTAACCAACGATAGACGTCTCGAGCTGCCTCAGGGCATGCGACGCATCGAGCCCACCGCCGAAGGCATTGGCGACCTTCTCGACAGATCATGACCGAGACCCCATGACCACCACCCCCCTCCTCTCCGTGCGCGACCTCTCCGTCGCCTTCACCCAGGCCGGGCGCACCACGCTCGCGGTCGACCGCGTGTCCTTCGACATCGCCAAGGGCGAGACCGTGGCGCTCGTCGGCGAATCCGGGTCGGGCAAGTCGGTGACGGCGTTGTCGATCCTCAAGCTGCTGCAATACCCCACCGCCTCGCACCCCTCGGGCGAGATCCACTTCAAGGGGCGCGACCTGCTCGCTGCCCCCGAGGAGGAGATCATGACGGTGCGCGGGGCGGACATCACCATGGTGTTCCAGGAGCCGATGACCTCGCTCAACCCGCTGCACGTGATCTCGCGGCAGATCGGTGAGATCCTGCGGCTGCACCGGCAGCTGTCGGAGAAGGACGCGCGGGCCCGCACGCTGGAGCTGCTCGAGCGGGTCGGCATCCGCGAGGCGGCGTCGCGCATGGACGCCTATCCCCACCAGCTCTCCGGCGGCCAGCGCCAGCGCGTGATGATCGCCATGGCGCTCGCCAACGACCCCGACCTGCTCATCGCCGACGAGCCGACGACGGCGCTCGACGTCACCGTCCAGGCCCAGATCCTGACGCTGCTCGCCGAGCTGAAGCGCGACCTCGGCATGGCGATGCTGTTCATCACCCACGATCTCGGCATCGTGCGCAAGGTGGCGGACCGGGTCTGCGTCATGCTCCAGGGCGAGATCGTCGAGCACGGGCCGGTGGCCGAGGTCTTCGACGATCCGCGGCACGAGTACACGAGGCGGCTCCTGAACGCCGAGCCGAGGGGCCGGCCCGACCCGGTGCCTGCGGGCGCCGAGACCCTGGTCGAGGCCGGGCCGATCAAGGTGCACTTCCCGATCAAGCGCGGCTTCCTCGGCCGCACGGTCGGCCACGTCAAGGCGGTCGACGGCGTGAGCGTGACGGTGCGCGCCGGCGAGACCGTGGGCGTCGTCGGCGAATCCGGGTCGGGCAAGACGACGCTCGGTCTCGCCATGCTGCGGCTGATCTCGTCGGAGGGCCCGGTCGTCTTCCTCGGCAACCGGCTCGACGGGCTGAAGTCGAACCGGGTGCGGCCCTTCCGTAAGGATATGCAGATCGTCTTCCAGGACCCCTACGGCTCGCTCTCGCCCCGCCTCTCGGTGGCGCAGATCGTCGAGGAGGGGCTCCTGGTGATGAACGCCAAGCTCGGCCTCGCGGAGCGCCGCGAGATCGTCGCCCGTGCTCTGCTCGACGTCGGCCTCGACCCGCAGGCGATGGACCGCTACCCGCACGAATTCTCCGGCGGGCAGCGCCAGCGCATCGCCATCGCCCGCGCCATGGCGCTCGAGCCGCGTTTCGTGGTGCTCGACGAGCC
>JBNPEA010000140.1:0-33754 GCA_051117315.1 Salinarimonas sp.
GAGCGAGTCGCCCATGCCGTCATCGGCCTGCGCGCCTTCTTCCACGACACGCGCCACCGCTCACGGCGCAGAGCCCGCTGAACGCGTCAAGATCACCCCCAAAACGGGGCGCTCGTATCGCTTACGAGCTTCCACCTGATCGTCTCGGGGCAGGAGCTCGTCTCCGTCGGCCCGGTGGGGGAGAGCCTGGCCGAGATCGAGCCGCACCTGCACCGCAGCCTCGCCGAGATGAGCTTTCCGCTGCGGCTCGTCGACCGCTTCTACGGCGACTCCGAGCCGGGCGCCGGGACGAGCGCCCAGGAGGGCACCTCCATCAGGTCGGCGTAGCGCGTCGAGGACAGGGAGTTGGCGTGGCGTCCGTCGGCGAGGTCCCGCACGCATCCGCTCTCGTCCGATTGGCGCGCGCGCTGCCCCGGCGCTAGCGTGGCGGCTCGATTCGGAGGCGAAGCATGGCCGCGTTCAAGGATCACTTCTCGGGCACCTCGGCGGACTACGCGCGCTGCAGGCCGACGTACCCGCCGGAGCTGGCGGGCCTGCTGGCGGACGTCTCCCCCGCGGCCGGGCTCGCCCTCGACGTCGGCTGCGGCAGCGGGCAGCTCACCGCGCTCCTCGCCGAGCGCTTCGAGCGGGTCGTGGGCGTCGATGCCAGCGCCGAGCAGATCGCGCGCGCCGAGCCGCAGCCCCGCATCACCTATCGCTGCGTGCCCGCGGAGGCGACCGGCGTCGAGCCCGGCACGGCCGATCTGGTCGTCGCGGCGCAGGCGGCGCACTGGTTCGCGCTCGATGCCTTCTACGCCGAGGCCCGCCGCGTCGCCCGGCCCGGCGCAGCGATCGCGCTCGTGACCTACGCGACGCTCGACCTGCCGGAGGATGCGGCGGTGGACGCGGTCGTCGCGGACTTCTACGGCAATGTGGCCGGCCCTTACTGGCCGCCGGAGCGCGCTCACGTGGAGGCGGGATACGCGACGCTGCCCTTCCCGTTCCCGGAGATCGCGTACGAGCCGCTCGCGATCCGCGTGCGCTGGCCGATGGACGCCTTCCTGGGCTACGTCGCCACCTGGTCCGCCCTCGCGGGGCTGCGCCGCGCCCATGGCGAGGCGCCGATCGAGGCGTTCCGGGAGCGGCTGGCGCAGGCCTGGGGCGATCCGTCGGAGCCGAAGGCGGTGCGCTGGCCCATCGCGCTGCGGCTCGGTCGCCTGCCGTGAGGATGCATGACAGGCGCGCGCCGCCGCGCTAGAGCGGAGCGCCCGAGGCAGCGCGGACCCGTCATGCTCAAGAAGATCGTCTCCGTCGGAGGCTGGACCCTCGTCTCGCGCGTCACGGGCTTTGCTCGCGACGTGACGATGGCGGCCGTGCTCGGTGCGGGGCCGATCACCGACGCGTTCGTGGTCGCGCTGCGGCTGCCAAACCATTTCCGGGCGATCTTCGGCGAGGGCGCCTTCAACGCCGCCTTCATCCCGACCTACGCCCAGGCCCGCGCCGCGCGGGGCGACGCCGACGCACGGATCTTCGCCGGGCGCATCGCGGCGCTCGTCCTCGCGGTGCAGCTCCTGGTGCTGGCGGCGGCGCTCGCCTTCATGCCGCAGCTCGTCGGCCTGCTCGCCCCGGGCTTCGTCGACGATCCGGAGCGCTTCGACCTGACGGTGACGCTCACGCGCATCACCTTCCCCTACCTTCTCTTCGTCACCCTGGTGACGCTGCTCTCGGCGGTGCTGAACGCGCACGACCGCTTCGCGGCGGCGGCGGGTGCGCCGATCCTGCTCAACGTCTCGCTGATCGCGGGGCTGCTGCTGGCGGGCTTCTTCCCCAGCGCCGGCCACGCCGCCGCCTGGGGCGTCGCGGTCGCGGGCGTGCTCGAGCTCCTGCTCGTGTGGTGGGACGCGCTCGCCCGCGGCATCGCGCCCAAACCCGCCCGCCCGCGGCTCGATCCGGACGTGCGCAAGTTCTTCCGCACGCTCGGCCCGGCGCTGATCGGCTCCGCCGGCGTGCAGATCGCCATGTTCGCGGACACGATCATCGCCTCGCTGCTGCCCACGGGCGCGGTCTCGTCGCTCTACTACGCCGATAGGCTCTACCAGCTGCCCGTGGGTGTCATCGGCATCGCGGCGGGCACGGTGCTCCTGCCGGAGATGAGCCGGCGCATCGCCGAGGGGGACGTGCCTGGCGCGCATGGGGCGCAGAACCGCGCGGTGGGCCTCGTGCTGGTGCTGGCGCTGCCGGCGGCAGCCGCCTTCGTCGCGGTGCCGGACCTGATCATGCTCGCCCTGTTCGGCCGCGGCGCCTTCACGGCGGCGGACGCGGCCGCCGCGGGCGCGGTGCTCGCGGCCTATGCCACCGCGCTGCCGGCCGTCGTGCTGATCCGCGCGGGGCTCGCGAGCTTCCACGCGCGCTCGGACACGGCGACGCCCGTCCTCGCCTCGTTGACGGGCGTCGCTGTCAACGTCGTCTTCAAGATCCTGCTCACCGGTCCGCTCGGCGCGCCGGGCCTCGCCTACGCCACCGCGATCGGCGCCTGGGTGAACGTCGCGCTCTTGTTCCTGCTCGCCCGCCGGCGCGGCTTGACCGCGCCGGACGCGACCCTCGGCAAGACGCTCGCCGTGAGCCTCGTCGGCGCGGTCGCGCTGGCGGGCGCCGTGCTGGCACTGCGCGACCCAGCCGGCGCCTTCGCCGTGCGCCTGCCGGCGCTGGAGGCGGAGATGCACCTCGCGCTCCTGGCGGGGGCGGGCGCGGTGCTCTACGCGGCGCTGCTGCTCGTCGGCCTGAAGCTCGCCCGCGTGCGGCTCTCCCGGCGCTGAGCGACCTCACCCGACCCGGGTTGGGCGACCCGGGTCACTCCATGGGCGATAGCCGCAGCACCCCGCCGTCCCGCTGGTCGGACAGGACGAGGACGCGACCGTCGGGACCCTGCACGACGTCGCGGACGCGGGTGCCGAGCGGGATGCGCTCGGCCTCGCCGCGCGCCTCGCCGTCCTCGAAGTCGACCCGCACCAGCCCCTGCGAGACGAGCCCGCCGATCAGCGCGTCGCCCTGCCAGGCCTCGTAGAGGTCGCCGGTGTAGAAGGTCATGCCCGAGGGTGCGATCACCGGCGTCCATTGCAGGGCCGCGTCGGCGAAGTCGGGATGTGTCGGCGGGTTCGGGATGTCGCGGCCGTCGTAGTGCTGGCCCCAGCTGACCACGGGCCAGCCGTAGTTGAGCCCCGCCTGCGGCTGGTTGAGCTCGTCACCGCCCATCGGCCCCATCTCCGCCACCCACAGTTCGCCGGTGTCCGGATGCAGCGCCGCGGCCTGGATGTTGCGGTGGCCGTACGACCAGATCGCGTCCTCGGCGTTCGGATCGCCGACGAACGGATTGTCCTGCGGGATCGATCCGTCCGGGTTCAGGCGCACGATGGCGCCGAGCGTGTTCGACAGATCCTGCGCCGGGTCGAACTCGAAGCGCTCGGCCATGGCGAGGAAGACGTGCCCGTCGGGCGTGAACACGATGCGGCTGCCGAAATGGTTCTCGCCGGAGGTCGCGGGCTGCTGCCGGAAGATCGTCTCGAAGCCTTCGAGCCGGCCGTCGACGAGCCGTCCGCGGCCCAGCGCCGTGGCGGCGCCGCCCTCGGTGGGATCGGCGAAGCTCAGCCAGATCAGGTCGGTCTCGGCGTAGGTCGGGTCGAGCGCCACGTCGAGGAGGCCGCCCTGGCCCTGCGCGAAGACCTCCGGCACCCCCTCGACGGGATCGGAGAGCGACCCGTCCGTGGCGAGGATGCGCAGGCGGCCGGGCCGCTCGGTGACGAGCAGGCGTCCGTCCGGCAGGAAGGCCATACCCCACGGGTGCACGAGGCCCTCCGCGATCCGCTCGACGACGATGGGGCCGGCCGCGGTCTCCACCGTCTCGACCTCGGCGATGGTCGGGAAGCTGGGCTCCTGCGCCGAGGCGGCGCCGGAGAGGGCGGCCGCAATCAGGGCGGTCGTGGCGACGAGCGAAGCTCTCGGGGGAATGTGCGTGGGCATGGGCTCTCCTCGCGATGCGTGTCGCGGGAGAACCGGCGCCGACGCGCGCCGTTCCGGCGTTCGGGCGCGTCAGGCCGCCGCGCGCAGCATGGCGACGAGGGCGGGCGCGTCGAAGGCGATGGGGCTCGCCTTCATCGAGGAAGAGCTCGCGACCATCTCCGCGAGCCTGACGTGGTCGGCGGGATCGATGCCGAGCGCGCCGAGGCCCGGCAGACCGTTGCGGGCGGCGAAGGCGGCGAGCGCCCGCGGCGTCTCGCCCGGCGCGACGCCGAGCGCCGGGGCGAGATCGGCGGCTACCTGCGCGAGGCGGTGCGCGAGCTCCGATCCGGGCGCGGCCGCGGCGGCGAGCGCCTCGAGTGCGGGCGGCAGCAGGGCGCCGCAGACCGCGCCGTGCGGCGCGTCGCTGAGGCCTCCGATCGGCCCGGCGAGGCCGTGCACGGCGCCGAGCCCCGCGTGGGCGAGGGCGAGCCCGCCGCACAGGCTGACGAACGCCATGGCGTCGCGGGCGTCCGGGTCTTCCCGCTCCGTCAGGGTGGCGAGCGCCGGCACTGCGCGCGGTATCGCGGCGCGGCAGAGCGCGTCGGTGAAGGGGTTGGCCTTCGACGAGAGATAGGGCTCGATCACCTGCGTGAGCGCGTCGAGGCCCGAGGCCAGCGTCACCGCGCGCGGCAGGCCGTCGGTGAGCGCGGGGTCGACGATGGCGAGGCGCGGGACCATGCGGGCGTCGCGCAGGCTGACCTTGCGGCGGTGCTCGGGCACGCCGATCACCGCGTTCTTCGTCACCTCCGCGCCGGTCCCGGCGGTGGTCGGCAGCGCGATGCAGGGGAGGGGATCGCGCCCCAGCGGCAGGCCACGGCCGACGACCTCGAGATGGTCGAGCGCCCCGGTCTCCTGCGGGATCAGCGCCGCCAGCGCCTTGCCGAGATCGATCGCCGCCCCGCCGCCGATGGCGACCACCGCGTCGGGCGCGAAGGCGCGCGCGTTCGCCAGCGCCGCGTCGAGCAGCGGCAGCGTCGGCTCGCCGGGGCAGGCCAGCGCGTGGACGGCGACGCCCTGCGCCGCCAGAGCGTCGACGAGCCAGCCGGCGCGGGCCGGGTCGCGCCCGTGCACCAGGACGACACGCCGCGCCATGCCGGCGACGAGCCCCGCCGCCTCCGCCGCACGCCCGCGGCCGAACAGGATCTGGCCGGAGGGGCCGAAGGTGAAGGAGGGGAGAAGCATTGTGCTTTCACTTCATTCAGGCGGCTGTCGTCCCGAGGGGCTCATCCGGGATGGAGTCGATGATCGAGAGGATGCGTTCGTGGGTCGTGGCGGCCATCTCCGCCCAAGCTGGAAGGATATCGAGCTCGCCCAGGGAGCGCTTCACGAAGTCCGGGCTGAGCCGCCCCACCGATGTTTGGATCGCTCGCTTTCTGCCGGCGACCAGATGCAGGTGCGCGTGGAGTTCATCGCTCACAAGCGAGTCGACCACGCAGATGTCGAACGCGTCCCTGACCAGGAGCGATGGCCCGCGAAAGAAGAGCTTCTTCAAGGCGATCTCCACTGGGTGCTCGAGCGGGATCAGGGCCTCTGCTGCGCTGCCGCCGCCTGCGAGATCGATCGGAACGCGGCGTGGCGGGAGCGGGGTAATGGCGCGGGCGACGATGAAGTCGATTTCGCCTTCCGGGAAGCGGAGCTTCAGGAAGTTGGCGGCTTCCTCATACGCGTCGCAGGTCCAGACGGCCTCCCCGCCGAGCCGGGGTGAGAGATAAGGCAGGTACTCTGGTGAGTTGATGAACACGTCCACGTCACGGCTGATTCGATGCTCGGTGGCGATCATCAACGCGGTTCCGCCTCCGAGCGTCCAGTCCTCAAGGGCGAAGCCCAGCGCATCCAGCGCATCGAGGCCTGCCAGCATCCGCTCAAGAAGCGTGCGCCAATGTGTCAAGGCGTGCCTCTAGCTCGGCGTTGACAATGCCGGTCCGCGCCTTCGTCGCGGCATAGGCGCGTGACAGGCGACGGCGATCGACGTCGTGGGCCCTGGCGAAGTCCACCACGAGACCGGGCGAGACCTCGCCGAAGAAGGTGGCGACATGCACGAGCCAGGGCTCGGGATCGGCGCTGCGTAGGCATCGGGAGAGCTCGTCTGCGGAGATTTGCCGCTTCAGCGACGCATTCACCGTCCCCAGGACGAGGAGATCGATACGATCGACCGGATTGGGCACGGCCTCGCCTCCCTGCCGCATGAGACTGGAGAGAGAGTAGCCGCGCACGGCCTCCCCGACAACCGTGCCGCCGACGAGAAGGGCGGGCCGCGTGCGGCCCGCCCTTCCCTTCGCAAGCCCTTCGGCTCAGTTGTTCTGCCAGCTCTGGATCAGCTCGTCGTAGCCGATGGTCATCGGCTGCGGGTCCTCGTTCTCGAGGGCCGGCTTGGGCGCGCCCGGCTGGTCGAGCCAGTACTGCGGATCGCGCTCCTCGTTGAGCTGCGGGCCGAGATCGCCCAGAACGCCGGCGCGCTCGAGGCGCGCCATCACCGCCTCCTGCTCGCGGCAGAGATTGTCCATCGCTTCCTGCGCGCTCGCCGCACCAGAGGAGGCGTCACCGATAGCCTGCCACCAGAGCTGCGCGAGGCGCGGGTAGTCCGGCACGTTGGTGCCCGTCGGGGTCCACTGCACGCGCGCCGGCGAGCGGTAGAACTCGACGAGGCCGCCGAGCATCGGCGCGCGCTCGGTGAAGCTGTCGTGCTGGATGGTCGATTCACGCACGAAGGTGAGGCCGACATGCGACTTCTTCACGTCCACCGTCTTCGAGGCGATGAACTGCGCGTAGAGCCAGGCGGCCTTGGCGCGGTCCTCGGGGGTCGACTGCATCAGGGTGACCGAGCCGGCATCCTGGTAGCCGAGCTTCATGCCCTCTTCCCAGTAGGCGCCGCGGGGCGAGGGCGCCATGCGCCACTTCGGCGTGCCGTCCTCGTTCACGACCGGGAGGCCGTCGGCCACCATGTCGGCGGTGAAGGCGGTGTACCAGAAGATCTGCTGCGCGATCTCGCCCTGGGCCGGGACGGGACCCGACTCGGAGAAGGTCATGCCGGCCGCCGCCGGCGGCGCGTAGGCCTGCAGCCACTCGACGTACTTCTCGACCGAGTAGACGGCGGCGGGGCCGTTCGTCGCGCCGCCGCGGGCGACGCAGGAGCCGACCGGACGGGAGTTCTCGTCGACGCGGATGCCCCACTCGTCGACCGGCAGGCCGTTGGGGATACCCACGTCGCCGGCGCCGGCCATGGAAAGCCAGGCGTCGGTGAAGCGCCAGCCGAGCGAGGGGTCCTTGCGGCCGTAGTCCATGTGGCCGAACACGGTGCGCCCGTTGATCTCGCGGCCGGTGAAGAACTCCGCGATGTCCTCGTAGGCCGACCAGTTGACCGGAACGCCGAGCGGATAGCCGTGCTCCGCCTCGAAGGCGGCCATGATCTCCGGATCGGTGAACCAGTCGTAGCGGAACCAGTACAGGTTCGCGAACTGCTGGATCGGCAGCTGGTAGACCTTGCCGTCGGGGCCGGTGGTGAAGCTGATGCCGACGAAGTCCTCGAGGTCGAGGTTCGGGTTGGTGACGTCCGCGCCTTCGTTCGCCATCCAGTCGGTGAGGTTGCGGACCTGCTGGTAGCGCCAATGCGTTCCGATCAGGTCGGAATCGTTGACGTACATGTCGTAGATGTTCTCGCCGGTCTGCATCTGCGTCTGCAGACGCTCGATCACGTCACCCTCGCCGATGAGATCGTGCGTGACGTTGATGCCGGTGATCGCCGAGAAGGCCGGCGCGAGCACCTGCGACTCGTACTCGTGCGTGGTGATCGTCTCCGACACGACGCGGATGTCCATGCCGCGGAACTGCTCGGCCGCGTCGATGAACCACTGCATCTCGGCTTCCTGCTCCTCGCGGGACAGGCTGGAGAGGTCGCCGATCTCCTCGTCGAGGAACTGGCGGGCCTCCTCCATGTCGGCGGCCGCGGGCATCGCCACCGCCATCAGGGCCGCCGCGGCGACCGTCGTCGTCAGGTACTTGCGCATTCTTGGTCCTCCCGAACCGTTTTCGTTGAGGGAGACACCCGCGTCGTTGGCGTCCGCGGGTGGGGTCAGAACCCGATCAGACGAAGCGGAAGACCGCCGCGGCGTAGATCAGGCAGGCGATCAGCGCACCCCACAGGGGTGGGCCGAACAGTCCGAGCCAGGCCAACGAGATGAAGGCCGACCCGAGAAGGCTGATGAAGAGCCGGTCGCCGCGCGTCGTCTCGATGCGCAGGATGCCCACCCGAGGCGTCTCCGGCTTGAGCGAGGCGATGAGCGTCATGGTCACGAGAAGCGCGGCGATGACCACGAAGAAGATCGCGGTGGGCCAGGTCCAGGCCATCCATTGCATGGGAGGTCCTCCTCAGACCCGGCCCAGGGCGAAGCCCTTGGCGATGTAGTTGCGCACGAACCAGATCACGAGCGCGCCCGGCACGATGGTGAGGATGCCGGCGGCGGCGAGCACGCCCCAGTCCAGCCCCGAGGCCGAGACGGTGCGAGTCATGGTCGCGGCGATGGGCTTGGCGTCGACCGAGGTGAGCGTGCGCGACAAGAGCAGCTCGACCCAGGAGAACATGAAGGCGAAGAACGCCGCCACGCCGATGCCGCTCGCGATGAGGGGCATGAAGATCTTCACGAAGAAGCGCGGGAACGAGTAGCCGTCGATATAGGCCGTCTCGTCGATCTCCTTGGGGACGCCGCGCATGAAGCCCTCGAGGATCCAGACCGCCAGCGGCACGTTGAACAGGCAATGCGCCAGCGCCACCGCGATGTGGGTGTCGAACAGCCCGACCGCCGAGTAGAGCTGGAAGAAGGGCAGGGCGAACACCGCGGGCGGTGCCATGCGGTTGGTCAAGAGCCAGAAGAACAGGTGCTTGTCGCCCATGAAGCGGTAGCGGCTGAAGGCGTAGGCCGCCGGCAGCGCCACGCTCACCGAGATGACCGTGTTCATCACCACGTAGATCATCGAGTTGACGTAGCCCATGTACCAGGACGCGTCGGTGAGGATCGTGCGGTAATTGTCCAGCGTCGGGTCCTGCGGCCACAGCGAGAACGACGAGAGGATCTCGCTGTTGTCCTTGAGGCTCATGTTGAAGAGCCAGTAGATCGGCAGGAGCAGGAAGAGGAGGTACAGCGTCATGATCGCGGCCGAGGTCTTCACCCGCGGCCCGGCGGCGGCCTTCGTGCGCATCAACGTCGCGCCCGAGGCCTGGACGACGGCTGTCTGCGCCATCACACGCCCTCCTTCTTGTCGAGGTTCACCATCACCGTGTAGAAGACCCACGAAATCAGCAGGATCACGAGGAAGTAGATCAGCGAGAACGCCGCCGCGGGACCGAGGTCGAACTGGCCGATGGCCGTCTTCACCAGGTCGATCGACAGGAACGTCGTCGCGTTGCCGGGGCCGCCGCCGGTGAGGACGAAGGGCTCGGTGTAGATCATGAAGCTGTCCATGAAGCGCAGCAGGATGGCGATGAGCAGCACGCCCTGCATCTTCGGCAGCTCGATGTAGCGGAACACCTTCCAGCGGCTGGCCTGGTCGATCTCGGCGGCCTGGTAGTAGGCCGAGGGGATCGAGACGAGGCCGGCATAGGCGAGCAGCGCCACGAGCGAGGTCCAATGCCAGACGTCCATGACGATGATGGTGATCCAGGCGTCGAGCGCATCCTGCGTGTAGTTGTAGTCGATCCCGAGCTCGGAGAGCGTGCGGCCGAGCAGCCCGATGTCGACGCGCGCGAAGACCTGCCAGATCGTGCCGACCACGTTCCACGGGATCAGCAGCGGCAGCGCCATGAGCACGAGGCAGACCGAGACCCAGATCCCCTTTCGCGGCATGCACAGCGCGACCAGGATCCCGAGCGGCACCTCGATGGCGAGGATGATGCCCGAGAACAGGATCTGTCGGCCGAGCGCGTCGCGGATGCGCTCGGAGGCGAGCACCTGCTCGTACCACTCGAATCCGGCCCAGAAGAACACGTTCTGGCCGAACGTGTCCTGGAACGAGTAGTTCACCACCGTCATCAGCGGGATCACCGCCGAGAAGGCGACGAGCACCAGAACCGGCAGGACGAGGAACCAGGCTTTCTGGTTGACGGTCTTGTCCATCACGCGGCCCGCCCTTGCAGCATCCGACCCTCGACGAGGCGATCGTCCACGTAGACCCCGACGCGGGCGGGGTCGAAGACGACGCGGTTCATGTCCTTGGAGACGGGTTTACCCTCGGGCACGACGACGCTGATCTCGCGCCCGAAGAACTCCACCCGCACGATGCGGTGGCGCCCGACGTCCTCGATGCGCCGCACCCGGACGGGAAGCCCCGCCTCGTCGCGGCCGAGGGTCAGGAATTCCGGCCGCACGCCGATCTCGACCTTGCCCGAAAGCGCCGGATAGGACGCGCCCAGCGGGACCTCGACGCCCTCGACCAGCGCCGACGCGCCCTCGACGCGGGCCGGGATGACGTTCATGCCCGGCGAGCCGATGAAGTAGCCCACGAAGGTGTGCGCCGGGCGCTCGAACAGCTCGGCCGGCGTGCCCGTCTGCACCACCTGTCCGTCGTACATGACGACGACCTTGTCGGCGAAGGTCAGCGCCTCGGTCTGGTCGTGGGTGACGTAGATCATCGTGTGCCCGAACTCGCGGTGGAGCGCCTTGAGCTGGGTGCGCAGCTCCCACTTCATGTGCGGGTCGATGACGGTCAGCGGCTCGTCGAACAGGATGGCGTTGACGTCCTCGCGCACCATGCCGCGGCCGAGCGAGATCTTCTGCTTGGCGTCCGCCGTGAGGCGCCGGGCCGGGCGGTCGAGCACGTCGGTCATGCCGATCATCCCGGCGATCTGCTCGACACGGCGCGCGACGTATTCCCGATCCGCACCGCGGTTCACCAGCGGGAAGGCGAGGTTCTCGCGCACCGTCATCGTGTCGTAGACGACCGGGAACTGGAATACCTGCGCGATGTTGCGCGCCGCCGTCGGCTGGCGGGTGACGTCCTCGTCGCCGAACAGGATCCGGCCCTCGGAGGGGACGATCAGCCCGGAGATGATGTTGAGCAGCGTCGTCTTCCCGCAGCCCGACGGGCCGAGCAGCGCGTAGGCCGAGCCGTCGTCCCAGACGAGGTCGAGGCGCCGCAAAGCATAGTCGGCTTCGGATTTGGGCGCAGGAGCGTACGAATGCGCCAGCTCAGACAGGTGGATGCGAGCCATCGTGCGCCTCCTCAAGCCGCGAGCGCGTAGGAGGCGGGGGCGGCGAGGGCGCCGTCCTCCTCGAACACGTAGACGTGGGCGGGATCGACATGGACGGTCAGCGCCCGCCCGTGATCGAGCGGCCGAACCCCGTGGACGAGGCCGACCCAGCGATCGCCCCCGTGATCGATGTGGACGAAGGTCTCCGAGCCGGTGATCTCGGTCTCCGAAAGGACGGCGGGAAAGGCGAGGCAACCGGGATGGGGCGGCTCGAGCTCGAGGTGGTTGGGCCGGAAGCCGGCGAGATAGCGCCCGTCGCGCAGCCCCGCCAGCGTGCCGAGCGCCGGTACGCTCTGCCCCTCGCCGAACAGCAGGCGGTCGCCGGCCTTGGCGATCTTCAGGAAGTTCATCGGCGGGTCGGAGAACACCCGGGCGGTGATCGCGTCGGCCGGGCGGCGGTAGACCTCCGGCGTCGCGCCGAACTGGGTGACACGGCCCTCCCACAGCGTCGCCGTGCGGCCGCCGAGCAGCAGCGCCTCCTCGGGCTCGGTGGTGGCGTAGACGAAGATCGCGCCCGATTCCTCGAAGATGCGCGGGATCTCGGCGCGCAGCTCCTCGCGCAGCTTGTAGTCGAGGTTCGCCAGCGGCTCGTCGAGCAGGACGAGGCCCGCGTCCTTGACGAGCGCCCGGGCGAGCGCGCAGCGCTGCTGCTGCCCGCCGGAGAGCTCGAGCGGCTTGCGCTCGAGCAGCCCGTCGAGCTTCATCAGCGCGGCGGACTTCTTCACGGCGGCCTCGATCTCTGCCCTGGAACGGCCCGCGACCTTGAGCGGCGAGGCGATGTTCTCGTAGACGGACATGGTCGGGTAGTTCACGAACTGCTGGTAGACCATGGCCACGTTGCGATCCTGCACGCGGCGGTCCGTGACGTCCTCGCCGTTCCAGACGACGCGGCCGGTCGCCGGC
This sequence comes from Salinarimonas sp., assembly GCA_051117315.1. Lineage (GTDB taxonomy): Bacteria > Pseudomonadota > Alphaproteobacteria > Rhizobiales > Beijerinckiaceae > Salinarimonas. Next base: position 12,179 of record JBNPEA010000140.1, read on the forward strand.
TTGTCGAGCCCGGCCATCAGGCGCATCAGCGAGGTCTTGCCGGCGAGCGTCGGCCCGAGAAGCACGTTCATCGTGCCCTTCTCGAGGGTCAGCGTCGTCGGATGGATGTGGGTACGTCCGTCGACGACCTTCGACACGTTGTCGAGCACGAGCGACATCGAGCTGCTTCCCTCCCGATTTCTCATTCGGCCGCTGCGCTGCGCACGACCGTGCCGCGCTCGCGCATGAACGCGTCGAGGGCGTCCGCCTCCTCGCGCGTCATGCGCAGGCCGAGCTTCGAGCGGCGCCAGATCACGTCATCGGCGCGCATGGCGTACTCGCGCTCCATCAGCCAGACGATCTCGCGCTCGGTCAGCGTCGCGCCGAAAGACCGGCCGAGATCCTCCGCCCGTCGGGCGCCGCCCAGCATCGCGCGCGCTTCCGTACCGTACGCGCGCACCAGCCGGCGCGCCCAGAACGGCGTCAGGAAAGGGTGGTCGCGCTGGAGGTCGGCGACCAGTCGATCGACGGCGTCGACGGGGAAGTCACCGCCCGGCAGCGGCTCGCCCGCCGTCCACGGGGCCGACGCCTGCGGGAAGAAGCCGACGAGCTTGCGCATCGCCGATTCCGCCAGGCGGCGGTAGGTGGTGATCTTGCCGCCGAAGACGTTGAGCAGCGGCGGGCCGTTCTCGTCCAGCGAGAGCACGTAGTCGCGCGTGGCGGCGGTGGCGGACTTCGCATTGTCGTCGTAGAGCGGCCGCACGCCCGAATAGGTCCAGACCACGTCGGAACGGCCGATCGGCTTCTTCAGGTATTCCGACACGAAGCCGCAGAGATAGTCGATCTCTTCGTCCGTCGCCGTCGCCTCGGAGGGGCCGCCCTGGTGGTCGCGATCGGTCGTGCCGATGAGGGTGAAGTCGGTCTCGTAGGGGATGGCGAAGACGATGCGCCCGTCGCCGCCCTGGAAGATGTAGCAGCGATCGTGCTCGAACAGCCGCCTGGTGACGATGTGGCTGCCGCGCACGAGGCGCACCTTCTCGGAGGAGTTGATGCCGAGCACCCCGGAGATGACGTCGGCCACCCACGGCCCGCCGGCATTGACCAGCGCCTTGGCACGGGCGGTCTCGCGGCGCCCGTCGGCGTAGGCGATGTCGATCGTCCAGAGGCCGCCTTCGCGCCGCGCCGAGGTCACCCGCGCCCGGGGCAGGATGCGCGCGCCGCGCGCCTCCGCGTCGCGGGCGTTGAGCACGACGAGGCGCGAGTCCTCCACCCAGCAGTCCGAGTACTCGAACCCCTTGGCGAAGTCGTCCTTGAGCGGCACGCCGGCGGGGTCGCGGGCGAGATCGACCGAGCGGGTGGGGGGCAGGATCTTGCGGCCGCCGAGATGGTCGTAGATGAACAGGCCGAGCCGCAGCAGCCAGGCGGGGCGGAGCCCACGGTGGTGGGGCAGCACGAAGCGCATCGGCCAGGAGATGTGCGGCATCGCCCGCAGCAGCGTCTCGCGCTCGATCAGCGATTCCCGGACGAGGCGGAACTCGTAGTACTCGAGGTAGCGCAGCCCGCCATGGAACAGCTTGGTCGAGGCCGACGAGGTCGCCGACCCGAGATCGTTCATCTCGGCGAGCGCGACCGAGAGGCCCCGGCCGGCCGCATCGCGGGCGATGCCGCAGCCGTTCACGCCGCCACCGATGATGAATAGATCGAAGGCCTCACGGCCTCCGGCTTGCTCCGACACGACGTTCCGTCCCTCTCGTTTATTTTCGCTGAGGGTCGCGGCTCGGCTTCGCTGAGTCAACCGTTATTTTCGCAAATTTTCGCAAGAGGCGCGATCAGGCGCCGGAGCGCGTGCGTTCGCCCGGTGCTGGGCGTGAGCGCTTTCGCGGATGCGCGCGCGCCGTGCGTTGCCTTTCACCGCGCGTCCTGCCACGGTCCGCGCCGTAAAGCAGGTACGGAGCGTGGCCGGCATGGCTCAGAACTTCCGCCAGAAGGAGATCCTCGATCTCGCACGCCAGCACGGAAAGGTGGTCGTGGAGAATCTCGCGGCGCATTTCGACGTCACCGTCCAGACGATCCGCCGCGACCTCACCGAGCTGTGCGAGGCCGGCGAGCTGACGCGGGTCTACGGCGGGGCGATCCTGCGCTCGGGCGTCGCCAACATCGGCTACGAGGACCGGCGCGGGCTGATGGCGGAGGAGAAGGATGCGATCGCGCGCGCCTGCGCCCGCGCCATCCCCGACGACGCCTCGCTCTTCCTCAACATCGGCACGACCACGGAGGCGGTGGCGCGGGCGCTGCTGTCGCACCGCAACCTGATGGTCGTGACCAACAACATCAACGTGGCGAACATCCTCTCCGCCAACGAGAGCTGCGAGGTGGTGGTCGCCGGGGGCGTGATGCGCCGGCCGGACGGCGGGCTCGTCGGCGACGTCACGCTCGAGATCGTCAAGCATTTCAAGGTGGACGTCGCGGTCATCGGCGCCTCGGCGCTCGACATCGAGGGCGACCTGCTCGACTTCGACTTCCGCGAGGTGCGCGTCTCCCAGGCGATCCTGCGGCAGGCGCGGCGCGCCTATCTCGTGGCAGACCATTCCAAGTTCTCGCGCAGCGCGCCGGTGCGGATAGCCTCGCTGGAGGACGTCGACACCTTCTTCACCGACGCGCCCCCACCCGACGCGGTGCGCAAGCTCTGCCTGGAATGGGGAACGTCGATCGAGCTCGCGGTGGAGGAAGCGAGCCGCAAGGTCGGCTGAAGCCGCACGCAAGAGGGGCGCCCCCGGTCTCCCGGAGCACGCCCCTCGCGCGATGCTGCCGGAGCAGGAGGACGTCAGATGTCGAAGAGGCCCTCCTCGCCGACATCGTCCTCGTAGGCACCGAACTCGGTCTCGTCGATGCCGCCGCTGTCGTCGGCGTCGTAGGCCGAGTACATGCCCGCCGAGAGCTCCTCGTCGTTCAGCACGTCGTCGTCGTTCGAGTCCCAGTCCTCGTAGGCGGTCTCGCCGTAGCGCTCGGTGAAGCGCGCCTCGTCGCCGATCGCCTCCTCGAACTCCGTGCGCGTGATCGACCCGTCGCCGTCGGCGTCGATGGAGCCGGTGAGGCCCTGGTTCGCCCAGCCGGTGTTCCACTCGGTCTGGTCGATCATGGCGTCGGAGTTGGCGTCCCAGTCGCCGTAGGCCTGGGCGGCCGCGGGACCAGCCATCAGGGCGAGGGCGAGCGAGGCCGCGGCGGTGGTCGTGAGCCAGTTCCTGGTCATGAACGTCTCCCTTTTCGGTCGTAGACGGCAGCGGCAATGCACGAGGGCGCGCTTGGTTCGAGCGTGACCATTGGTTCGTTCGTGCGACGAGCGGCGCGCCCGCGCGTTGACCCTCCGGCGCCTCGGGCGCATCGTCACGCGAGGCGTTCGCGCGACGGTCTCTGCGGGAGAGGGCATCAACCGATGGCGGTCCGGGACCTCTTCTACCTCGTCGCCCTGGGCGCCCTCGTCGGCGTCATCCTCCATCTCGGGCGCACCGTGCTCGTGCCGGTGGTCGTGGCGATCATGCTGACCTACGTCATCGTCGGCGCGGTGGACGCCCTCGGGCGCGCGCCCTTCCTGGGCCATACGCCGGCCTGGCTGCGCTATGTCGTGGCGGTGGTCACCTTCCTCGCGGCGCTGGCGCTGATCGGGCTGATGGCGGCGGCGAACCTGCGCGGCCTCACCCTCGTCCTGCCGGCCTACGAGGCCAACCTGCGCGAGATCCTCGACCGGGTCGCCGCGCCCTTCGGCGCCACCGGCACGGCGCTGTGGGAGGGCGTGCGCGCCCTCACGATCGACCGCATCGACGCCGGGCGCGCCGCACTGTGGATCCTCAACACCCTCGCCAATGCCGGCGCCTACCTGGTGCTCATCGTCACCTACGTCGTGTTCCTGCTGCCCGAGCGCACGTTGATGTCGAAGAAGCTGCGCGCCATCGCCGGCGACCGGGCGCCGAGCGGGCGCCAGCAGGAGCTGCTCGCGCGCATCAACGGGCAGATCACCTCCTACCTCTCGGCCAAGACGGCGATCAACATCGTGCTGGGGCTCATCTCCTTCGGCGTGCTGGTTCTGCTCGGTGTCGAGTTCGCCGTGTTCTGGGCGATGTTCATCGCGCTGGCGAACTACGTGCCCTACATCGGCTCGCTGGCGGCGGTGGCGCTCGTCGTCCTGCAGATCCTGGCGCAGACGGGATCGCTCGAGACGACGCTCGTGAGCCTGGGGCTGCTGGTCGCGGCGCAGGTCTATGTCGGCAACTGGCTCGAGCCGCGCTGGCTCAGCCGCTCGTCGAACCTGGGGCCGTTCGTGGTGCTGCTCTCCCTCGTGGTCTGGGGCTCCTTGTGGGGCATGCCCGGGGCGATCCTGGCCGTGCCGCTGACCTCGATCCTGATGATCGTGCTCGCCTCCGCACCGCAGACGCGTGCGGTCGCCATCCTCATGTCGCGTGACGGGCGGATCTCGTGACGGGCGTCCCGAGGTCGATCGGCGGACGGTCGTGTTGCACGGCAGCGCGAAGCGCCATAGTCCTCTCGGGACCGTCGCCGCAGCACAGGAGACCCGAGGCATGCGCGTGGGTACCCCGCTCGAGACCTGCCTCGCGACCGACGACGCCCATGCGGCGGCGGTGACGCGCACCATTCTCGCGCTCGCCTCCGCGGCGGTCGAGCTCTCCGGCCTCGTCGCCCGTGGTGCGCTCGAGAGCGCGCTCGGCGCGGAGGTCGGCGAGGCGCACGCGGCGGGCGACGCGCAGCGCGCTCTCGACGTCGTCGCCGACGATCTGTTCCTGGCGGCGCTCGCGGACGCACCCGTCGCCGCCGTCGCCTCCGAGGAACGCGAGGACGTGCATCCGCTCGCCCCCGACGCGCCGCTGGCGGTGGCGATCGATCCCCTCGACGGCTCCTCCAACATCGACGTCAACGCGCCCGTCGGCGCCATCTTCTCGATCGTCGACGCCGCTGCGGGCGCCGATCCGCGGGACGCGTTCCTCGCGCCGGGCACGGCGCAGCGCGCGGCGGGCGTCTTCGTGTTCGGCCCGGCGACGACGCTGATCGTGAGCGTCGGGCTCGGCGTCGACCTCTACGTGCTCGACCGCGCCGCCGGCGCCTTCCGGCTCGCCCGCGAAGGGGTGCGCGTGCCGGAGCGCGCGCGGGAGTTCGCCATCAACGCCTCGAACCGCCGTCATTGGGAGGCGCCGCTCCAGGCCTGGTTCGGCGACTGCCTCTGCGGGCGCGAGGGGCCGCTCAAGGCCGACCACAACATGCGCTGGATCGCGTCGCTGGTGGCGGAGACCTACCGCATCTTCACGCGCGGCGGCATCTATCTCTACCCGGACGACGCGCGCGCCGGCTACGAGCGCGGGCGGCTGCGGCTCGTCTACGAGGGTCGGCCGATCGCCTTCCTCACCGAGCAGGCGGGCGGGCGCGCCACGGACGGGCGCCGGCGCATCCTCGATCTCGAGGCGACCACGCTGCACGAGCGGTGCCCCCTCGTCTTCGGCTCGCGGGAGATGGTCGACGCCGTCGAGCGCTACCTCAGCGGCGCTCGTCCGGGCTGAGGCCGCCCTTCAGCTCGGCCAGCACCTCGGCAGCGCGCAGGAAGCGCCACGGATCCACGGCGCGGCCTTCGAGCCGGGTCTCGTAGTGGAGATGGGGGCCGGTGGAGCGGCCGGTCGAGCCGGCGCGCCCGATCTGGTCGCCGGCGGCGACCTCGGCGCCCTCCGCGACGATGATCGCCGACAGGTGGGCGAAGCGCGTCGTCAGCCCGTTGCCGTGGTCGATCTCGACGAGCTTGCCGTAGCCGCCGGCGCGACCGGCGGCGGCGACGCGCCCCGCCGCCGTGGCGTAGACCGGCTCCCCGGTGCGGGCGCGGAAGTCGATCCCGGCATGGAAGGCGGGGCGGCGTGTGAAGGGATCGGAGCGCACGCCGAAGTTGGAGGTGACGGCGACGTCGCCGTCCACGGGACGCTCGAACGGGATGGTCACCGTCGTGCGGCGCAGGCGGTCGCGGGCGACGAGGCTCGCCTGCAGCTCGGCGACGCGCGCCTCGAAGCCGCCGGCCTCGGCGTCGATGCCGATGGGGATGAACGGGCCGCCGATCCCCTCGGCGGCGAGCACGTCCGGGTCCGCCGGCTCGAGCGCGTGCGGATCGAGCCCGGCGGTCTCGATCGCGTCGCGCATGATTCCGGCCTCGAGCTCCACCTGCAGGCGGATGCGCTCCAGCGCACGGATCTGGCCGTCCTCGACGAAGCCGAGCGAGCGCTCCGCCGCCTCGAGGTTCGCGCCGACGCCGGCGGAGGCGGGCAGGTCGCCGGCGGACGGAGCGGGGGAGGGGATGGCGAGCGAGCCTATCGCGAGGGCCGCCACGCGGGAGACGGGCGCGCCGTCCGCCGCGTCGCCGCGCAGGCGCAGCTCCAGCGGCGCGGGCTCCGGCCGAGGCATCTGCTGCGGCATCAGGTCCTCCGGCCGCGCCGGCGGGCCGGCGAGGGGCGCGAAGGACGAGGCCGTGCCCGGCAGCCCCGTCGTTCCCGGGATCGAGCCCGTCGTCGCCGACGGCGCGATGCGCTGCGCGAGATCGGCGAGCACCGCCTGGCGCGTCTCGAGCTCGACCTGTCGGTTCACCAGCGAGGCGACCCGCTGCTCGAGCGTGTCCTGGTCGATCAGCTTGCGGCTCGCCACCCGGTCGAGCCGCGCGCGCAGCGCGCCGAGATGGTCCTCGTAGCGCGCCTCCGTCTGCGCCTGCCGGCGCAGCAGCTCGGCGACGAGATCCTCGCGCGACACGATGTACCAGGTCGCTCCCGCGGCCCAGGCGGTGAGGAGCGTGAGCACCAGGCCGAGCGCCGCCGCGGCGAGGGGGCCGACGGCGAAGAGCGTGCGGGGCGGGGCGCTCGCGCGCGGCGTGACGCCGCGCGCGCAGACGACATGGTCGTGCGACAGGCGCTCTCCCCGCAGGCGTCCTCGTCCGTCGTGCATGCGTCGCATCTCCTCGCGGAAACCCGACGCCATTCAACGACCGTTAGGGTTAAGATCCCGCAAACGCGGATCTCGTTCGCCGGCTCAGAGCGCCTGCACCGCCGCGAGCACCTCCTCGGCGTGGCCCGGCACCTTCACCTTCGGCCAGACCTCGACGACCTTGCCGTCGCCGTCGATCAGCACGGTCGTGCGCTCCACGCCCATGTACTTCTTGCCGTACATGCTCTTCTCGACCCAGACGCCGTAGGCCTCGAGCGTGCCCTTCTCCTCGTCGGAGAGCAGATCGAAGCCGAGCTCGTACTTGGCCTTGAACTTGTCGTGGCTCTTGACCGAATCGGGCGACACGCCGACGACGACCGCGCCGGCCGCGTCGAAGGCGTCGCGCATGCCGTTGAAGGCCTGAGCCTCTTTGGTGCAGCCGGAGGTATCGTCCTTGGGGTAGAAGTAAAGGACCACCGTCTTGCCCTTCAGGTCCGCCAGGGAGACGGTGCGGCCACCGTCGGCGGCGAGGGTGAAGTCGGGAGCGGGTTCGCCGATGACGAGCGCCATGTGCCATCCTTTCGTCTGTTTTGCGGTATGGTCGTCGCGCGAGGAGCGCGCGTCGTCTACGGCGGGCAATGAAGCAGGGATCACTCCTCGGGGCCAGCGGCACGTGCGGACGCGTGCGAGCCGGCGGGGGGCGCGGCCGGAGCGAACGAGCGCGTGGACGAGGAGGTGACCCATCTGCGCCCGAGCGCCTTGCGCGGCGGGCGGTTCGGGCGAAGCGCGGGGCTGCGACCGAGGGCACGCGGCCGCCGGCTCGGCCGCCGGCTGCTCCTCGTCAAGCTGTGGCTCGTTGCGGGGCTCGCTGCGCTGGCGGGGGCACTCTACCTGCGCCTCGATGCGGCGCCCCTGGTCATCGACGGACTGTCGGATCGTGTCGCGGTCGCGATGGAGCAGCGCCTCGGCGCGCCGTGGCGGGTCACGCTCGCCGATTCGGCGCTCACCCTGCACGAAGGCTCGCCCGCGCTCGCCGTAGACGGGCTCGACCTCACCGATCGGGAAGGCGCACGCATCGCCCACGCGCCGCGGGCGATCGTCTCCGTCGGCGCATTCTCGCTGCTCACGGGTGCGCCCGTGCCGCGGTCCGTCGTACTCTCCGACGTGGAGTTGCGTCTCCTCGTGGCGGACGACGGCACGGTCTCGCTGCTCCCGCCCGGCGGCGGCGAGCCGGTCCCGGCGCCCGTGCCGACGGCGACGGACGCGGCCCGCGCCGGCCCGGTCGCGGCGGTCGCCGGGGCGCTCGCCGGGCTGCTCGACGAGGCGAGCCCGGTCGGAGCGCTCGCCCGTGCCCGGCTCGACAACGCGCGGCTCACCCTCGTCGACGCGCGGGGGCGCGAGCGGGTCGGCTTCTCCCGTGTCGACGCGCGGGTCTGGCGCGAGGGCGGGGCGCGCCGCATCGCCGCGACGTTCGACGGGCCCGGCGGCGCCTGGGGCGTCGACGGCGCCGTCGCGACCCAGGCCGACGGAGCGCGCACGGCGCGACTCTCGGTCGACGCCATGCCGGTGCGCGACCTGACGCTGATGACGGGCCTCTCGGATGCGCTCGGCTCCGACGACCTGACGCTCACCGGGGAGGCGGCGATCGCGCTCGGGCCCGAAGGCGACCTGCGCCGCTTCACCGCGCGCATGGAGAGCAATTCCGGCCGGCTGCGCACCCGCGATCCGTTCATGCCCATCGTGCCCGTGGAGCGCATCGCGGGAGAGGTGTTCTGGCGGCCGGGCGAGGAGACCCTCGTCGTCGAGGGGCTCGAGATCGCCGGCGCGCGCACGCGCCTGACGCTGGCGGGCGCCGTCACGCCCGACGGCGAGGACGGGCGCTGGCGGCTGGCGCTCGCGGGGCGCGACGCCGTCGTGCGCGGCGCGACCGCGGCCGAGCCGGCCTTCGCGCTCTCGCGCGTGTCGATCGCCGCACGCGGCGGGCCGGACGGGGTCGTCATCGAGGAGGTCGCGCTCGACGGTCCGGGCGTCGACCTGGCGCTGATGGCCTCCTTCGGCGGCGAGGCGGATCGCGGCGGCCTGCGCGTCGCGCTGGACGCGGTGGACATGCCGGTGCGTACCGCGCTGGCGCTGTGGCCCGATTTCGTCGCGCCGATTCCGCGGCTGTTCCTGCGCGACGCCGTCGCGGCGGGAACGGTCGCCGATCTCGACGTCGCCGTCGCCCTCACCGGCGCGCAGATCGCCGGCCTGTTCGAGCAGCAGCCGCTGCCGGCGGAGACGGTCGACGTGCGCTTCGCCATGGAGGGCGTGCGGCTCGACCTCGGCGAGGACTTCCCGCCGCTGCGCGACGTGGCGGTCGGCGGCGTCGTGACGGGCGAGGACGCGCGGGTCGACGCGTCGCGCGCGCATGTCGTCCTCGCGGACGGGCGCCGGCTCGACGCCGCGAACGGGCGCTTCCGGCTGGCGAACTACTGGGAGCCGACCTCGCCGGCACGGATCTCGTTCTCGGCGTCGGGCGGGCTCGACGCGCTCGCCGCCTTCCTCGCGACGCCGGCGCTCGCCGGCGCGGCCGATCTGGCGCTGGACCCGGCGCGGGTGGCGGGTGACGTCGCGCTGGATGTCGCCTTCTCGTTCCCGATCGGCGAGCCGGTCGAGGTCTCGAAGCTGCCGATCTCGGCCGAGGGCCGGCTCGAGAACGTCTCCGCGCCGCTGCTCGGGGACGCGGAGCGGCTGGAGGACGGCTCGCTCGCGCTCGGCTTCGACGCCGACGGAACGCTGCGGCTGGACGGAACCGGCACCATCGCCGGCGCGCCGGTGACGGTGTCGCTCGTCGAGCCGCGCGGGCGGCCGGGCGAGGCGCGCCTCGCCGGCACGGTCGACGCCGGCCTCCTCGCCGCGCGCGGGCTCGTGCCGGCGGGAACCGCCAGCGGGCCGGTCGACGTCGTGGTCGAGGCGCGCCTCGGACCGGGAGAGGCGCTGTCCGCGTCGCTTGCCGCCGACCTCGCCGGGATGCGCGTGCGCGGGCTCCTGCCCGGCTGGAGCAAGGACGCCGGCGCGCCGGGCAGCTTCGCGGTGACGATCGCCGGGGACGGCGACGGGCTCGCCTTCGAGGAGCTCGCCCTCGAAGCCGGGCCCGTCGTGCTGCGGGGCGGCGGGCGGCTCGGGCCGGACGGGGCGCTGCGCGACCTCGCGCTCGCGACCGCCCGGCTCTCGCCGGGGGACGACGCCGCGCTCTCGGTCTCCCGCGGTGCCGACGGCGCCTATGCGGCGCGCCTGTCGGGCGCGGTCTTCGACCTGCGGCCGATCCTGGCGGCACTGCGCGGCGGCGATGCGGCCGGCGGAGGCGGGGCGGGCGGAGCCGATCTCGACGGCAGGCTCGAGACGCGCGTCGACATCCTCGGCGGCTTCGGCGGCGAGGTCCTCACCAACGTCTCGGCGAACCTGCGGCTCGTCGACGGCGCGGTGCGCGACGCCACGCTCGACGCCCGCCATCCTCGAGGGCCGCTCAGCGTGCGTGTCGGCGACGGGCGGCTGACGGCGGAGACCGTCGACACGGGCGCGACCCTGCGCTTCCTCGACATCTACGAACGCATGATCGGCGGGCGGCTCTACCTCCAGGTCGGCATCGACGAGACGCGGTCCCCGGGCCAGCTGATCCTGTGGGACTTCGTCCTGCGCGACGAGCCGGCGCTCCGCAGCGTCGTCGGACGCCAGCTGCCGGCCGCGACGGGGAGCGACGCCCGCTTCGGCCTCACGGGCCCGGCGGTCGACGCGAGCGAGGCGCTGTTCACCAAGGCACAAGTGGACTTCATCAGGGACGGCCCGGTGCTGACGCTCGCCGATGCGCGGATGTGGGGGCCGCAGCTCGGCTTCACGCTGGAGGGCTGGGTGGACCTGGAGGCGCAGCGGCTCGACATCGCCGGCAGCTACGTGCCGGCCTACGGGCTCAACAACGCCTTCGCCCAGGTGCCCGTCTTCGGCACGATCCTCGGCGGCAGCCAGTACGAGGGGCTGTTCGCGGTGAACTTCCGCGTCGCCGGCCCGGCCACCGACCCGGCGCTGACGGTGAACCCGCTCTCGGCGATCGCGCCGGGCGTGCTGCGGCGCCTGTTCGGCGCCGGCGCGCCGACCCGGCGGGGGCCGGCGCTGGAGACGCCGCCGCCGGCGCCGCCGCTCGACATCACGCCGGGGTAGTCAGCCGCGGCGCGCGAAGCCGTCGGCGCTCCATCGCTCGCTGCCGACCTGGTGGTGCCCGGTGAACAGGCCGTCGGGGTCGTAGCGCTCCTTCGTGGCGAGCAGCGCGGCGTAGTTCGGGCCCCAGGCGGCATCCTGCCAGTTCGGCTCGAAGAAGCTCATCTCGGAGGAGTACGAGCCCGCTTCGGGCGCGACGGAGCGCAAGGCGGCCATCGCCGCCGCGATCCGCTCCGCCTCGGCCCTCTGCGCCTCGCGATCCGGCTCGTGGCCGAGAATGCCGGGGTGCACCCGCGTCGCGCCGCCGGCGATGATGGCGAGCGCGAACGCGTCGTGGGCGCTGGGGTGGATCGCGGTCTCGCGGGCCTCCGCCCGCCGCTCGGGCGTCGCGCCCGCGAGGCCCTTGTTGAAGTGGAGACCGACGGCGTAGGCGCGCGAGGCGGCCACGAGCGCGCGCGCCGCGCCGCCGCGGGTCTCCGGGGCGAGCAGGCGTTCGGGCAGCCACAGGCTCTCGTAGCCCGACAGGTAGATGCCGACCTCGGAGGCGTTGCCCGACCACCAGAAGCGGCCCGGCGCGGCGCCGGGGCGGTCGTCCTCGACGATCGACTGCGGATGGTTCGTCCTGCGGTAGGCGTAGTCCCACCAGTGCCGGCCGGGCATCGAGACGATGCGCGGCGTCGTCGCCTCCGCGACGTCGTCCGGATGCGCGGCGAGCCAGGCGTCGAACGGAGCCCAGGCGCGCGCCGCCTCGTCGTCGCTCAGGCCCTGGAAGACCATGGCGATCTCGAGCGTGTCGTCCGGCATCACGAAGACCTGCTCGCCCCAGTGCGGCGAGACCAGCGCCTCGCCCGCGAAGGCGCAGAACGCCTCCACCAGACGCTCGAAGGCGGCGCGGGACGTCGCGCGCACGGTCCTGCCGAGGAAGCCGCAACGATCCGGCATCGGTCGCGTGGCGAGCGTCAGGCGGGTCGTCACGCCGAAGCCGGCGCCGCCTCCGCGCAGTGCGGCGAAGAGCTCCGGATCGCGGCACGCGTTCACGACGCGCACGGTGCCGTCGGCGGTGACGATCTCGGCTTCGAGCAGGCTCGCCGCGGCGAGGCCGCCATACTTGGAGAAGCTGCCGAAGCCGCCGGTCTGCACGTGCCCGCCGACCCCGACGCTGGTGCAGCCGCCGCCCTGGACGAAACGACCCGCCTTCGTGGTGACGGCATCGTAGAGCTGGATGAACTTGGCGCCCGAGCCGACGCTCACGGCGGGAACCGGCGCGACGACGCCGTCGCAATCCAGCGGCAGGAAGTCGTCGTGCACGGTGATCGCGTCCATTCGGCGCGTCCACAGGAGCAGGCTGTCGGGTGCGTTCGACTGGCCGAGATAGCTGTGCGCACCGCCCTTGACGACGAGGCGCAGGTTCTTCTCGGCCGCGAACCGCACCACGGCCGCGACCTCCTGTGCGGTCTCCGGCTCGGCCGCGTAGACGCTCGGCGCGGATGTCCAGGCGTCGACCCAGCCCGCGGTCTGCGTGGCGCCGGCGAGATCCTGGATGTGGAAGGGATTGGCGAGATCGCGCCAGGCGCTGTCGCAGACGGTGCCGTCGGGCGTGCGCGCGCAGCCGTCGAGAGGCGACGCGACCCGGCTCAGCCGGCCGCCGAGCCGGTCGGCGAGCGACCTCCAGTCGGAGGCGCTCGGCCAGTCGGGATCGTAGGGGCGCACGCGCCGTGCGGCAGAGGGCGCAGCAGAGACCGTCGCGCCGCTCGCGCCGGCCGGCACGCAGCTCGCGGCCGCGAGGCTCACCCCGGCCTTGAAGAAATCCCGTCTGAGCATCGCAGTCCCCCGCCCGCATGACCAACGGGAGAGACGATGCGCCGAACGCGTTTCGATCCGGTTGACTGAGAGGAACGGCGAAACCGAGGGGCGTTCGCTAGACGTGAGCTTTGCCCAACCTGAAGGAATCGTCGGCGACGCCCTTCGCCGTCGCGATCTGATCGAGCTACCTGCCGGGTGACTGGAGGCCGACAGGCATGTCGCGAGCGCGTTCCGCCGATCATCGGATTCGTGCTCTCGCTGCCGCGGCGCGGGACTTGTCTCACCGCCAGACCGGCGAGCGCTTCCGCGCGCCTTCAGCTCAACGAAGGCGTTCTCGATCGCGTGGTCGTCGAGGCTGCAGGGCGGGAGGACGGCAAGGACCGTCAAGTGCCTTGACTAAATCTGCGCGCCGCTCGAAGGTCGGGCTTCATTAGGAGACCGATCATGCCCCCCGCCGATCCCCTCGCCATTCCCGCCGGCCACAACGCGCCGACGGACCGCCTGACGTCGAGATACGACGCCGCCGCCCGGCGCTGGCACGGCAAGATCGCGCGCTTGCGCTACCTCGACGCCTACGCAGCGATCGCGCGAACGGCGCGGGAGCGGATCGCGCCGGCGCGTCCCGGTGCGCCGCTGCGCGTGCTCGACGCCGGCGCGGGTACGGGCGCCTTTTCGCTGGCTCTTGCCGCGACGCGGGCCGAGCCGCTCGCGCTCGACCTGCTCGACCGGTCGGAGGCGATGCTCACGGCGGCGCGGGCGAACGTCGAGCAGGCGGGCCTGTGCTGCCGCACGATCGTCGGCGCCCTGGGCGAGCGGCCGCTGGAGGACGGTGCCTACGACGTCGTGCTGTGCAGCCATCTCATCGAGCACGTGCCCGATCCGACGGCCGCCCTCGCCGACCTTTACGCGGCGCTCCGGCCCGGCGGCGCGCTGCGCCTCGTCGTCAGCAAGCCGCATTGGTGCACGGCGCTGCTGCGGCTCGTTTGGGGCCATCGCGCGCTGGCGGATGCGGAAGTCGCCGCGCGTCTCGCGGCCGCGGGCCTCGTCGATCATGCCCGCTGCCCGTTCGCACTAGGCCCGCCGAGCCGCACGAGCATGGGACATCTCGCGCGCCGCCCCGTCGGCGCAACGTGAAGGCGCGCCGGGACGATGGCCCCGACCATGTCGGGATTCTGCTGTGGGACGCCGCCGCCGATTGGCACGCGCGCTTCGTCGCCGCGATGGTGGCGGCCGGCCACCCGTGGTTCGGCGAGGCACGCGGGACGCTGCTGCGCCATATCGGGCGCGAAGGCGCGCCGCAGGGCGAACTCGCCGCCCGCGCGGGTCTAACCAAGCAGGCCGTGCAGCAGCACGTCGACGCGCTCGCCGCCGACGGAATTGCCGAGCGCACGCCCGATCCCGCGGACGCGCGCCGCAAGCAGGTCCGCCTCACGCCGGCCGGCCGCGCCGCCCTCGCCGACGGCGATCGTATCAAGGGCGAGATCGAGGCCGCCTACGCAGCCCGCCTCGGGGCGGAGCGTTTGGCCGCCTTGCGCGCGGCGCTCGCGACGTTGCTGGAGCGCGGCTATTAGAGCATCCGCACACCTGAAGGTGTCGTCGGGCATTCCCTTGACGGCCGCGATCCGCTTCAATCTGCCCGTGCGGCGAGCGCCTGCGGCTCGGCGTGCCGCACGGCCACTGGAAGACGACGACCTTCGTCGCCGGCCTGACCACGCGCGGCATGATCGCTCCCTTCGTGATCCACGGCCCCGTCAACCGCGACGCCTTCGGGATCGCCAAGCTCCTCGCTACCGCCCCTCGAAACGCGGCGCGCGCTTCTCGCGGAAGGCGGCGATGCCCTCGGCGAAGTCCGCCGAGAACCCGGCCTCGCGCTGCAGCGCCGCCTCGAGCGCGAGCTGCGCGTTGAGATCGTTCTCGAGGCTCTTCGCCAAAGCCTGCTTGGTGAGGCGGTAGGCCAGCGTCGGCCCGGCGGCGAGCTTCGACGCGAAGGCACGCGCCTCCTCCGCGAAGGTGCCATCCTCCCAGACCGCGTGGACGAGCCCGAGCGCCTGCGCCTCCTGTGCCGGCACGGGCTCGGCGGTGAGCATCAGCGCCAGCGCGCGCTTGGGCCCGACGAGGCGCGGCAAGAGCCAGGTGCCGCCGGCGTCGGGGATCAGCGCGATGCGGGCGAAGGCTTCCTGCAGGTAGGCCGAGCGTGCCGCCACCACGATGTCGCAGGCGAGCGCGATGTTCATCGAGGCGCCCACAGCCGGTCCGTTGAGGGCGGCGATCGTGACCTTGGGATAATCGACGAGGGTGCGGATCAGCGGGTTGTAGTCGCGCGCCAGCGGCGGGCCGAGATCGATGCGGCCGTCGGCGTCCCGCGGCAGCTCCTCGGTCAGGTCCTGGCCCGAGGAGAAGGCGCGGCCCTCGCCGGTCAGCACGACGACCTTGACGCTCGCGTCCTCGGCGCAGGCGGCGAGCGCGCCGCGCAGCTCCGCGTGCAGGCGCCCGGTGAGCGCGTTGAGCGTCTCGGGGCGGGCGAGGGTCAGGGTCGCGACCCCGTCCTCGCGGGTGGATTTCAGGACCTCGGTCATGCGGCGTCTTCCTCCAAGCGGCGCTCCGAGCGGCGCTCTGCGCCCTGCTTCGTGACGAGACCCTGCACCCGCGCGCGCAGGATCGGCAAGAGCTCCGTCTCGAACCAGGGGTGCTTCTTCAGCCAGGCATTGTTGCGCCAGGAGGGATGCGGCAGCGGCAGCACCCGGGGCGTGCGCGGCGCGTCGAGGATCGCGCGCCAGTTCCGCACGGTCTCGGTGAGGCCCGCCTTGGCGTGCTCCGGCAGGTGCCAGCCCTGGGCGTAGCTGCCGATGACGAGGATCAGCTCCAGGTTCGGCATCCCGGCGAGGACGCGCGCGCGCCAGGCCGGCGCGCATTCGCGCCGCGGCGGCAGGTCGCCGCCCTTGGCGTCGTAGCCGGGGAAGCAATGGCCCATCGGCACGATCGCGACGAGCCCGGGGTCGTAGAAGGTCGCCTCGTCGAGCCCGAGCCAGGTGCGCAGGCGCACGCCCGACGGATCGAGGAAGGGCACGCCCGCGACGTGCGCGCGGTTGCCCGGCGCCTGGCTCGCGATCAACAGCCGCGCCGACGGATGCGCCTGCACGATCGGCCGTGGCTCGTGCGGCAGCGGCCCGCCGCGGGTGGGCGCGTCGCGGCACAGCCGGCAGGCGCGCAGGGCGGCGAGGGTGTCGGCGAGGGTGGTCTCGGGAGGCGTGTCGGGGGAGGGCGCGGGCGCGCCGGCGGCGGATCGGCTCATGCGGGTGGCCATAGCGCGCCTCTGGGGCGAAGGCGAGGCGGCCTCGGGCCGCGGCGCTCTCAGGCCGCGGCGCTCGGGCGGGCGCGCAGCCGCTCGTGGTACTCGCGCAAGGCCGGCAGGGTCCCGGGGATGGCGATCTTCACCACCTTGAGGAAGGCGAGCGCGACGAGCGCGGTGACGTCCGCGACCGAGTACGCCTCTCCGGCGAGGAAGGGACTCTCGCGGCAGCGCCCGTCGAGGAAGGCGAGGAAGGCTTCCACACGCTCGCGGTTGGCCTCGCCCCAGGCCGGCACCTGCGGCACCTCGAGCTCCGCCATGGCCGGGTGCGTGTGGCGGAAGAGCGCCGCGACCGGGCCGAGCAGCCCGAACTCGACCCGACGCTCCCACATCGTCACCAGCGCGATAGACAGCGCGTCCGTGCCGAACAGCGGCGGCTGCGGGTGCTGCGCCTCGACGTAGCGGCAGATCGCGATCGATTCGGTGATGACGGTGCCGTCGTCGAGGACGAGCGCCGGCACGCGCTGGAGCGGGTTCACGGCGGTGAAGGCCTCGGACTTGTGCTCCCTGTGCCCGATGTCGACGGGCACGATCGGGATCGAGACGCCCTTCTCGGCCAGGAACACCCGCACCCGCCGGGGATTGGGTGCCCGCCCGCCATCGTACAGCTTCATCGACGCGTCCTCCCGATTTGATCTTCGGCGGAGGCGAGCATGGGGGCCGGGCGGGGTCAAGCGAGGCCGCGTCGGCACCGCTCCACGGGGCGGTCGAAAAAAAAGCCCGGCGCTGAGGCCGGGCTGGAAGAGGTCTTCCTTGGAGGTCACCCTTGGAAAGTCTACTCGGGACGGTCGGCAACGCGGCCCGTCGGGCCGGGTTCCGCGGCGAGGACATTTACTTGGCGCGCCCGCGCCTCACGCGCCCTCGCCCTCGGCGGAGAGATCGAGCGGCAGCGAGCGCAGGCGCCGACCGGTGGCGGCGAAGACGGCGTTGGCCACGGCCGGCGCAAGCGTCGGCACGCCCGGCTCGCCGATGCCCGACGGCGGGTTCTCCGACGGCAGGATGTGGACCTCGACCCGCGGCATCTCGGAGAAGCGGGTGGGGAGATAGGCATGAAAGTTCGTCTCCTGCACGGCGCCGCCGTCGAGCGTCACCGCCTCGCGCAGCACGCTCGCAAGAGCGAAGCCGACGGCGCCCTCGATCTGGGCACGGATCACGTCCGGGTTGATCGGCACGCCGCACTCGGCGGCGGCGACGATCCGCGTGACGCGGATCTCGTCGCCGGAGACGGAGACATCCGCAACCATCGCCACCGCCGTGCCGAAGGAGGTGTGGACCGAGACGCCCCGCCCGCTTCCGTCCCCGCCCTGCGGCCCGGACCAGCCGGCCTCGTCCGCGGCGCGGCGCAGCACGGCGGCCTCGCGCGAGCCCTCGGGCAGGAGCGAGAGCCGGTAGTCGACCGGGTCTCGCCCGGCGGCCGCCGCGAGCTCGTCCATCATGGTCTCGACCGCGTGCGCGGTGTGGGTATGGCCGACCGCGCGCCACCAGAGCACGGGCACGAGCTCGCGCGTCTCGTGCACGGTGAGCCGCCGCGCGCCGACCGCGTAGGGCAGGGCGCGCGCGCCCTCGACGCTGGTGGCATCGACGCCGTCGGCCACGATCAGCGCCTCGAAGGGCGTGCCCTTGAGGATCGACTTTCCGGCGATGCGGTGCTCCCAGCCGACGATGCGGCCGTCCGCGTCGAGCCCCGCGCGCAGCCGGTGGACGACGAGCGGGCGGTAGTGCCCCGCACCCATGTCGTCCTCGCGGGTCCAGACGAGGTGGATCGGCGCGCGCCCGCCGGTCGCCTTCAGGACGTGGGCGGCTTCCGACACCCAGTCCGCGCCGGGCACCGCGCGCCGCCCGAAGGAGCCGCCGGCGAAGAGCGTGTTCAGCCGCACCCGATCGGGCGTGACGCCGAAGATGGCGGCGATGCTCGCCTGGTCGATGGTCTGGATCTGGAATGCGCCCCAGGCCTCGTAGGAGCCGTCGTCCCGCCGCGCGATGGTGCCGTTCATCGGCTCCATCGCGGCATGCGCCAGGTAGGGGAAGACGTGCTCGGCCTCGATCACGGTCGCGGCGTTCGCGAGCGCCCCGGCGGCATCGCCCTCGCCGGCGGCGCGGATGCCGGGACGGTCGAGGACGGCGCGGGCGTCGGCGATCAGCTCCGCGCTGGAGCGGGTCTCGGCGCGGCGCTCGTCCCACTCGACGGTGAGCGCGTCCCGGCCGCGCAGCGCCGACCAGGTGTCGCGCGCCACCACCGCGACGCCGGTGGGGATCTCCACGACGTCCACCACACCCGGGACCGCCCGCGCCGCCTCGGCGTCGAAGCGCGCGACGCGCGCGCCGAAGAGCGGCGGATGGGCGACGACGGCGGTGAGCATGCCCGGCAGGCGCACGTCGAGGGAATAGGTGGCGCTGCCGTCGGTCTTCGACGGGCTGTCGAGCCGTGGCAGGTCCTCGCGGCCGATCAGCGTCCATTCGTCGGGGCGCTTGAGCCGCGGCTCGGCGGGAACCGGCAGCGCCGCCGCGGCGGCGGCGAAGGCGCCGAAGCCGGCCTCGCGTCCGGAGGCCTGGTGCCGGATGCGCCCGCGCGCCACGGCGATCTCGTCCTCCGGCACGCCCCAAGCGGCGGCGGCCGCCGACACCAGCATCGCCCGCATGGCCGCCCCGGCCTTACGCAGCTGCATCCAGGAATTGGCGGTGGCCGTCGAGCCGCCGGTGCCCTGGACCGGGCCCCAGGCCAGGTTGGCGTAGAGGCGCGCGTCGGCCGGCGCGAAGGCGAAGCGCATCTGCGCCCAGTCGGCATCCAGCTCCTCGGCGACGATGGTCGGCAGGCCGGTGGAGACACCCTGGCCCATGTCGAGATGCTTGACCGTGACGGTGACCGTGTCGTCCGGCGCGATCGTGACGAAGGCGTTGGGCGCCGCCGTCGCGTCGACACCGACGCCGGGCGCGGCGGCGCGCACGCGACGGCCGCCGAGCGCGAGGGCGAGGCCGAGCGTCAGCCCCCCGGCGAGGACGCCGCGGCGGGTGACCGGCGGGAGCGTGGGCGTGAACAGCATGGCGCGCTCCCTCAGCCGAGCCGCGTCGCGGCGTCCGCGACCGCGGCGCGGATGCGCTGGTACGTGCCGCAGCGGCACAGGTTGCCGTCCATCGCGGCGACGACGTCGTCCTCCGAGGGGGAGGGCGTCTGCGCGAGGAGCCCGATCGCGGACATGATCTGGCCGGACTGGCAATAGCCGCACTGCACCACGTCGAGATCCCGCCAGGCCGCCCGAACCGCCTCGGCCACGGGACCCTCGATCCCCTCGATCGTGGTTACCGCCGCGCCCTCGACCGCACCGACGGGCGTCACGCAGGCGCGCGCGGGCGCGCCGTCGAGATGGACCGTGCAGGCGCCGCATTGCGCGATGCCGCAGCCGTATTTCGTGCCGGTGAGCCCGGCATGGTCGCGCAGGGCCCAGAGCAGGGGCATGTCTGGATCGACGTCGAGCGTGGTCTCGCGGCCGTTGAGCGTGAGCCGGATCATGGTGTCCTCGTCGCGGCGGGCTTACGATGCCTAGATATGGCGTCTCCTCCGCCCGAGGCCAGGGGCGCGGCGTACGGCGTCGTGCCGGCCGCGTGCAGCGCGGAGAGCTTGACAACGCAGAACCGCTATCGCCCGATGAGCCTGCCGCGTGCCGGAGGCTCGGACGATGCCGTTTTCCGTCGCCACCATCATCTCCGTCGATCCAGGGCCGGCGCAGACGCACGCTGCGGCGCTGCGCCGGCCCTGGCGCGATTGACGATGCGGCCCGACCTCGCCGCCGCGCCCGGCCGCGCGCGCCGCCGCAGGGCCCTCGCGCGGGGTGCGCTGGCGGAATGGCGCGCGCTCGCCGCGCTGATGCTGAAGGGCTGGCGCCCGCTCGCCCGCCGCTGGCGGGTGCACGGCGGCGAAATCGACCTCGTGATGCGCCGCGGCCGGCTCGTCATCTTCGTCGAGGTGAAGGCCCGCGCCGCCCTCGACGACGCCCGCCTCGCGGTCACGCCGCAGAAGCGCCGCCGCCTCGCCCGCGCCATCCGCGCCTGGCGCAGCCGCAACCGCTGGGCGGACACGGGCTGGTCCTTCCGGGTGGACGCGGTGTTCCTCGGGCGCGGCCGGTGGCCGGTGCACGTGGAGGGGGTGATGGAGGTGTCGTAGGTCGCCCTCAGAACGCCAACGGCGTCCCGTCCCAGTTCCAGAACCCGCCGGACTTCTGCGCGTCGAGGCCGTCGACGAGCGCCATCAGCCCCGCGACGCTCTCCTCCACCGTGATGTCGGCGCCCGCGCCGCCCATGTCGGTCTTCACCCAGCCGGGATGGCTGCTCGCGACGTGGATGCCCTCGGGGGCGAGATCGGTGGCCAGACCCTGAACGAGCTTGTTCAGCGCCGCCTTCGAGACCCGGTAGGGCATCGCGTTCGACTTCGCCGCCTCGTGCGAGCCCATCCGGCTCGAGATCACGAGCAGCTTCGCCGCGCCACGGGCGGCGACCGCACGGGCGAGCGCCGGATGGAAGGCCTGGACCGTGCGCAGCACGCCCAAGACGTTGACGTCGAGCACCTCCGGATAGGCGGCGGGGTCGGATCCCAGCGTATCCGGCGTGCGCTCGCCCATGATTCCGGCGCAGGCGATCAGCGCGTCGACGGGCTCGGTGCGGATCGCGGCGGCGGCGGCCGCGAGGCTGTCGGCGTCACGCACGTCGGCCTCGAGCAGCACCAGCCGGCCGGAGCCGAGCGCGTCCGCGAAGGTGGCGGGGGCGCGGGTGGCGTCGCGCATGGTGCCGATCACCTTGGCCCCGGCGCGCAGATACGCCTCGGCCAGGCCGCGGCCGATGCCGCGGCCGACGCCGGTGATGAGGATCGTCCCGTCCATCGCCTGCTCCCGAATCCGGTCGCCCCCCGCCGGCCTCCGCGCCTCAGCGCGAGAACTTCTTGTACTTGATCCGGTGCGGGATCGTGGAGTCGATGCCGAGCCGGCGCTTCTTGTCTTCCTCGTAGTCCTGGAAGTTGCCCTCGAACCACTCGACGTGGCTCTCGCCCTCGAAGGAGAGTATGTGGGTGGCGATGCGGTCGAGGAACCAGCGGTCGTGGCTGATGATGACCGCGCAGCCCGCATAGTCCTCGAGCGCGTCTTCGAGCGCACGGAGCGTGTCGACGTCGAGGTCGTTCGTCGGCTCGTCGAGCAGCAGGACGTTGGCGCCGGACTTGAGGATCTTGGCGAGGTGCACGCGGTTGCGCTCCCCGCCCGAGAGCCCGCCGACCTTCTTCTGCTGGTCGCCGCCCTTGAAGGTGAAGGCGG
>JBNPEA010000015.1:0-32940 GCA_051117315.1 Salinarimonas sp.
AGGCGCTGGCGGCGGCCGAGGAGCTCGACGCGCGCGGCCTCTCGACCACGGTGGCGGACGCGCGCTTCGCCAAGCCCCTCGATCTCGACCTCGTCACCCGGCTCGCCCGCGAGCACGAGGTGCTGATTACGATCGAGGAGGGCTCGATCGGCGGCTTCGGCTCCTTCGTGCTGCACGCGCTCGCCGAGCACGGCCTCCTCGACAAGGGCCTCAAGGTCCGCCCGATGGTGCTGCCCGACGTCTTCATCGACCAGGACAAGCCCGGAAAGATGTACGCCAAGGCCGGCCTCGACGCCGCCGGCATCGTCGCCAAGGTGTTCGAGGCGCTGGGCGAGGACGCGTCGGCGAAGGCCCGCGCCTGACGCTTTCGTCATCGACCCGGGGTGACAGCCACGCGCATACGGGCGGCGCTCACAAGCGGGCCAGCCGCTCCGTCAGCAGGGCGAAGAAGCCGTCGGCGTCGATGTCGCGCAGCATCGTCGCGTTGGGGCGCGCGTCGCCGACGCCCCACCAGTCGACCACCGTCATGCCCCGGGTCAGCTCCGAGCCGGTCTCGATCGCCACGTGGACCGGCTTGCCGCGGAACAGGTCCGGGCGCAGCAGCCAGGCGATGACGCAGGGGTCGTGCAGCGGCCCGCCGTCGGTGCCGTACTTCGCCTCGTCGAAGCGCTCGAAGAAGTCGAGCCAGCCGGCCACCGCCGCCGAGAGCGGCGTCCTCAGCGCCCGGATCGCGGCCGTGCGCTTCGCCGTGGTGAGCGCCTGATGGGTGCAGTCGAGGGGGATGAAGGTGATGTCGGCGCCGCTGTCGAAGACGCGCCGGGCCGCCTCCGGGTCGACGTAGATGTTGAACTCGGCCGCCGGCGTGCGGTTGCCGCCCTCGAACACGCCACCGCCCATCAGCACGATGCCCGCGAGCCGCGCGGCGATGCGCGGCTCACGCGCGAGCGCCAGCGCGATGTTGGTGAGCGGTGCCAGCGGGCAGAGCGTGACCGACTTTTCCGGCCGGCTCATCACCGTCTCGACGATGAAGTCCGCCGCGTGACGCGGATCGAGCGACATCGTCGGTTTCGGAAGGTCGGCGCCGTCGAGGCCGGTCTTGCCGTGGACGTACTCGGCGGTGACGAGCGGGCGCAGCAGCGGCCGGTCGGCGCCGGCGAAGGCCGGCACGTCCGTGCGGCCGGCGAGCTCGAGCACCTTGCGCACGTTCGTCGCGGTGAGCGCGAGCGGCACGTTGCCGGCGACGGCGCAGACGCCCAGCACCTCGAGCTCGGGGGAGGCGAGGGCGAGCAGGATCGCGATCGCGTCGTCCTGGCCCGGATCGGTGTCGATGATGATGGCGCGGGTCACGGGCGGGCTCCGGAGCGGGATCGCAGCGCCGCCTCGATGGCGGCGCGGGTGGGAGAGGCGGCCTGGGCGCCCTCCGCCAGGCAGGCGAGGGCGCCGGCGACGGCGGCGCGGTCGAGCGCGTCCGCGAGGGTGGCTCCGTCGGCGAGCGCAGCCGCGAGGGCGCCGACGAAGGCGTCCCCCGCGCCCGTCGTGTCGACGGGATCGACGGGGAGCGCGGGAACCCGGAGCGTCTCGCCGGCAGGCGTCGCGGCGCGGGCGCCGGCGGCTCCGGCGGTGACGACGACGTCGGCGCCGCAGCGCGTGGCGAGGGAGGAGTCGCGGGCGGGGCCGTCCGCGCCGGGCACGCCGAGATGCGCGGCGAGCGCATCGGCTTCGGGCCCGTTGAGGACGAGGACGTCGGTCGCGGCCAGGAGCGCGTCGAGCGCCGCCGGGTCGGGGGCGACGGGCACCGGGGCGAGGTTGAGGATCACCCGCGCCCCGGCCTCGGCGCCCATCCGCGCCGCGGCGGCGACGGCGGCGAGCGGCACCTCCATCTGCAGCACGAGGACGGCCGCGCCCGCGAGCGACCCGGCGAGCCCGTCCGGGCGCGCCAGGGCGTTGGCGCCCGAGGCGACGGTGATGGCGTTCTCGCCGGTGCCGTCGACGCCGATGAAGGCGACCCCGGTCGGAGCGGAGACGGTGGCGAGCCCGGCGACGTCGACGCCGTTCTCGGCGAGGTTGGCGCGGGCGGTGGCGCCCAGCGCGTCCTCGCCCACGGCTCCCGCCATGGCGACGGCGATGCCCGGCCCGGCCGCACGAGCGGCGGCGATCGCCTGGTTCGCGCCCTTGCCGCCGTGGTGGCGCGCGTAGGTCGGCGCGAGCACGGTCTCGCCCGGCCGCGGGATGTGCGGCACGCGCGTCACGAAATCGACGTTGATCGAGCCGAAGACGACGATCATGCCCACCTCCTGCTCCCGATGGCTAAGGGGGACGCGGGCGCGATGCAAGCGAGCCGTCGTCACCCGCCGTGGTTTGCCGCGCCCGATCACGGAGGTCGGGGAGTCAACGGAGTTGGCACCCGTGAGCTGCCCTGCTACCCTCCAAACGGCGATATCCCGTACACAGCCCGTCGCATTCGGAGCTCCTGACATGACCTGCGTCGAATCCCGGACGGGACGGCCGCGCATCCTCGTGGTCGAGGACGAGTACTTCATCGCGGACGACCTCGCCCAGGCACTGGCGGCGGAGGGGGCCGAGGTGATCGGGCCGGTGGGGGACCCCGCCGAGGCGCTCGATCTCATCGCGCGCGAGCGCATCGACCGTGCCGTGCTCGACATCAACCTGCGCGGCGAGCTCGTCTTCGACGTCGCCCGGGCGCTGCAGGCGCGCCAGGTCCCCTTCGTCTTCGCCACCGGCTACGGCGGCAACGTCGTGCCTTCGGGCCTCACCGACGTGCCTCGCTGGGAGAAGCCCTTCGACGCGACGAGCCTGGCGCGCTGGCTGGCGACGGGGCTCGCCGCCTGAGGCGCGATTCGAGGCGCGATCCCGGGCCAAGTCAGAGACGGCCTGCCGCTACGAGGTAGCGCTGCAGGATGGCGACGTTGCGGTTGTTCGCCTTGTACAGCGCGTCGAACACGAAGCCGAGGACAGGGACCGCGCCGAGCACGGTATCGAGCCCGATATTGGCGAGCATCGCCGCGAGCGTGCTGCGCGGGGCGCCCAGGCGATACGCCTCGATGACGACGTAGGCCGAGACGCCCGCGCCGACGAACGAGCCGACGACCGGCACGATGCTGAGGATCGAATCCAGGCCGAAGCTGAAGCGGGTGCCCGGCACGCGGATCGAGGAATCGAGCAGGGAGGCGAGGCGCTGCAGCCGTGCGCTGGCGCGACGTACGCTGTCGCGCGCGGCGTCCTCGCGGCCGGGACGGTATCCGGTGTCGTTCACGGGCGGGTCTCCTCGGGCTGCGACGCAGGCGTGCCTGCGCGATGCGAAGACGGCGATTTCGAACGCAACGCACCAATCGCCGCGCGGGTCCGCCGCCCCGTGAAATCCCGCTTGACGGCGATCGCGGCGAAGCGCAGCGTCGTCGTGCCCGGACCGCTGCCCGCGCGGCCGGACCGCTTCGGCGGCTGGCGGGCCGGACCCCATCCCGTGCAGCACCCCGTGCGGTCTCCCGTGCAGACTCCTCTGCACAAGGGCGAGTTCATCTCGTCCAGCGTCGCCGCGCGCCTGTTCCTCGTCGTGGCGCTGCTGCTCCTCGGCGCCTTGCTGAGGCCGGCCGACGCGGCGCCGCTGCCGGCGCCTGACCTATCCTTGTGCCTCGCCGCGCCTGCGCCGGAGGCCGCCGTCGTCGGCGCGGACGCACGCGAGGACGCTCTGCGGCAGGAGCACGGGCGCGCCCAGACGCTCGCCGGCAAGCTCGCGCGCGACGGGCGCGGCGCCCCACGGCTGCCGGGCGTCTCCCGCGCGGCCGCGGCGTCCGCCCGGATCGCGCGACGGCGGGGCCGCGGTGTTGCGGGACGCCCTCGTCTCCGTGCCCACGCCGCCCGCGGGCCTCCGGGCCGGGCCTGACCCGCCGAGCCCTCATCCCACACCCGTTTCGATCATCGGGCGCGCCAGGCGCGTGACGCCGGCCGCCCTTGCGCCTCCTCTCGCGGAGGCGGGAGACCACGCATGTTCCTCCTCACCGGATCCGCCCTCCTCGCGCTGGGCCTCGTCCTCACCCTCGTCGCCCTGCCCAACGCCGTCGGCGTGTCGCCGCGCTTCGTGCGCGGCGCCTTCGGCGAGCACGTCTACCCGCTCGTGTGCACGGCCCTGGTCGTGCTCGGGTTCTCGATGCTCCTCGCCGAAGGCCTCGCCCGGTTCTGAAACGAGAACGCCCGCGGGGTGCGTACCCCGCGGGCGTTCGCCGCGTGCGTCATGGTGTGAGCCGGATGCGGGGCTAGGCCACGCCGTCGGCGACCCGGTAGGCGGCCTGCGTCTTTCCGGCGATCTCGTCGAGGGACACCCCGTCCGCGAGCTCGACGAGGGTCATGCCGCCGTCGCCGTGCTTGTCGATGGTGAAGACGCCGAGGTCGGTGATCACCATGTCGACGACGCCGGTGCCGGTCAGCGGCAGGTCGCAGGCCTCGAGCAGCTTCGGGCTCTCCGACCCGTCCTTGCCCTTGGCGACGTGCTCCATCACCACGACCACCTTCTTCACGCCGGCGACGAGGTCCATGGCGCCGCCCATCCCCTTCACCATCTTGCCGGGGATCATCCAGTTGGCGAGATCGCCGTTCTTCGCCACCTGCATGGCGCCGAGGATGGAGAGATCGATGTGGCCGCCGCGGATCATCGCGAAGGAATCGGACGACGAGAAGTAGCTCGTCGTCGGCAGCTCGGTGATGGTCTGCTTGCCGGCGTTGATCAGGTCGGCGTCCTCCTCGCCCTCGTACGGGAAGGGGCCCATGCCGAGCATGCCGTTCTCGCTCTGGAGCTGCACGGTCATGCCTTCGGGGATGTAGTTCGACACCAGCGTGGGGATGCCGATGCCGAGATTGACGTAGAAGCCGTCGCGCAGCTCACGAGCGGCACGCGCGGCCATCTGCTCACGGGTCCAGGGCATGGTCGTCGTGCTCCCTCAAGCCGCCCGCGGGCGGGTGGTGCGCTGCTCGATGTGCTTCTTGGCGTGCGGCACGTGGATGAGGCGCTGCACGAAGATGCCCGGCGTATGGACGTGGTCGGGGTCGACGTCCTTCGGCTCGACGAGGTGCTCGACCTCGGCCACCGTGACCTCGGCGGCGGTCGCCATCATCGGGTTGAAGTTGCGCGCCGTCTTCCGGTAGATCAGGTTGCCTTCGGTGTCGCCCTTCCAGGCGTGCACGATGGCGAGATCGGCGAACAGCCCGCGCTCCATCACGTAGCGCTCGCCGTCGAACTCGCGCACCTCCTTGCCCTCGGCGATCAGCGTGCCGACGCCGGTCTTCGTGAAGAAGGCCGGGATGCCGGCGCCGCCGGCGCGGATGCGCTCGGCCAGCGTGCCCTGCGGGTTGAACTCGAGCTCGAGCTCGCCGGCGAGGTACTGCTGCGCGAAGGTCTTGTTCTCGCCGACGTAGGACGAGACCATCTTCCGGATCTGGCGCGTCTCGAGCAGGATGCCGAGCCCGACGCCGTCGACGCCGGCATTGTTGGAGATCACCGTCAGGCCCTTGACGCCGGAGAGCTTGACGGCGTCGATCAGCGTCTCGGGGATGCCGCACAGGCCGAAACCGCCGGCCATGATCGTCATGTCGTCCTTCAACAGGCCCGCGAGCGCCGCCGTCGCGTCGGGATAGACCTTCTTCATGGTCGTTCGACCTCCAGGTTCGGTATCGCGTCTCCTCTACAGGATCGGTGCGGGTCGAGGCAACGCGCCGGGGTGCGCAATCGCACGCGCCGGGACGCGACCTTCGTCGGGACGCGCCGGTCAGCCCTCGCCGCGTTTCCCGGCCGCCGCGCGCCGGCGCTGAAGCGTATCGGAGAAGGCGGCGGCCACGATGCCGGTGGGCAGGGCGATGACGCCGATGCCGACGATTGCGGTGAACCCGGCGAGGACGCGGCCGAGCGCGGTGATGGGGAACACGTCGCCGTAGCCGACCGTAGTAAGGGTCGCGACGGACCACCACATCGCTCGCGGGATGCTGCCAAAGGCCTCGGGCTGCACGTCGCCCTCAACCAAGAATAGCAGGGTCGAGGAGACGAGGAGCAGTGCCGCGGCAGCGGCGCTGGTCACCGCGAGCTCGTAGCGGCGCGCCCGCAGCGCCTCCGCCAGCGCTTCGCTCGCCTCCGAGAAGCGGCCGAGGCGGGCGAGCCGCAGCACGCGCACGAGGCGCAGCACGCGCAAAATGACGCCGTTTCCGTCGGCGAACGGCGCCGCGAGGGAGGCGAGCGCGACGAGGTCGACGAGCGCCATCGGTGTCGCCGACCAGCGCAGCCGGCCGAGGACGCCGCGGTAGCGCGGATCTTCGCCGGCGCACCACAGCCGCGCGAAGTACTCGAGCGCGAATGCAAGGGCGAAGCCGAGCTCCGCGGCGCGCAGCCAGCCCTCTCGGCCGGCCCGGATCGCGGGCTCGGTCTCCAGCACAACGAGCAGCGTCGAGGCGAGTATGAGGCCGACGACGACACGGTTGAGTGGCGAGAGGCCTGGCTCGCGCCGGGCCTTCGTATCGAGCTGGCGGTTGAGGGCGGCGCGAAAGGACACGGCGGCTCGTGCAGGCTGGATAGGCTTTTCAGAGGAGTCGCCGGAAGCCCGGGTTGTCAACACTCAATCGTCCAGAGCGTGCTCGGACACCGCGCTTGCGCCTGTCCGTTACAGATCGCGGTAGCTCTCGCCCTCCGGCCCCTGCCGGCGTCGCAGCCCGATGTCTCGCAACTGGCGATCGTCGAGGTTGGCGAGGGCGCGGGACGTGTGCCGGCCGCGGCCGTCGCGCCCCAGGCCCAGCTTCACGGCGAGACGCAGGAGCGCGCGCTTCAGGAAGAACCGCCGCAGCGGCCAGGCGGGGCGCCGCACGGGGCGGGACGCGGGCGGCACGGGGAAGGCGCGGTCGGGACGCATGGCGGCCTCTCGGTTTGACCAGGGAGGCTCACAGGGATAGAACCTCAACCAATGTCGAGGTCAAGAGGGCATCGCGCGATGGCGCCGCGGATCGATACGACGGTTCTGCTCTCGGTGGGCGAGGTGGCGCGCCGGGCCGGCGTGGCGGTCTCCACCATGCACTTCTACGAGGCGCAGGGCCTGATCGACTCGACCCGCACCGCCGGCAACCAGCGCCGCTACGCCCGCGACGTGCTGCGCCGGATCGCGATCGTGCGCGTGGGCCAGCGCGTCGGCATTCCGCTCGCGGCGATCCGCTCGGCGTTCGACGCGCTGCCGAAGGAGCGCGCCATCACGGCGGCCGACTGGGCCCGCCTGTCGGAGGGCTGGCGCGACGAGATCGACGCGCGCATCCGGCTGCTCACGAAGCTGCGCGACGACCTCTCGTCGTGCATCGGCTGCGGCTGCCTTTCCGTGGAGGATTGCGCGCTGCGCAACCAGGGCGACCGGCTCGGCCGGATCGGGCCGGGGGCGCACCATCTGGTCGCGCCGCAGCCGGCTTCCGCTCAGAAGAAGTAGACGACGATGAGGATCGCCGCGACCACGAAGACCACGGTCGAGACGATGCCGAGCTTGCCCATGTAGCGGGCCTGGGCGTTGTCGTCCGGGTTCGGATCGACGTTGTCGATGTGGCCCGGCTCGCGCCGCGCGGGCCGGCCGGACTTGCGCCGCTTCCAGGTCTGGTACGCGCCGAAGGCGATGGCGAGCCCGAGCAGGATCGGCATGACGATGATGGTGAGGGACCAGACCAGCCCCTGTGCGGCCTCGGCTTCCACGCGCCGCTCTCCTCTTCTGCTACGCTGTGTCGAGGGGTCAACCGGCGTGGCGGGGCGGCGGTTCCTGCGTCAGTACGAGCGGGGCAGGCCGAGCACGTGCTCGGCGAGGTGGGCGAGGATCAGGTTGGTCGAGATCGGGGCGACCTGGTAGAGGCGCGTCTCGCGGAACTTGCGCTCGACGTCGTACTCCTCGGCGAAGCCGAAGCCGCCGTGGGTCTGGATGCAGACGTCGGCGGCCTCGGACGAGGCCTCGGCCGCGAGCATCTTGGCCATGTTCGCCTCCGCCCCGCAGGGCTCCCCCGCCTCGTAGAGCCGCGCCGCCTCGTGCACCATCAGCTCGGCGGCGCGCATCCGGGCGTAGGCCCGGGCGATGGGAAACTGGATGCCCTGGTTCTGCCCGATGGGGCGGCCGAACACCACGCGCTCGCCGGCGTAGGCGCTGGCACGCGAGACGAACCACTTGGCGTCTCCGATGCACTCGGCGGCGATGAGGATGCGCTCGGCGTTCATGCCGGTGAGGACGTAGCGGAAGCCGCGGCCCTCCTCGCCGATCAGGTTCTCGGCGGGCACGCGCAGGCCGTCGAGGAAGACCTCCGTCGTGGCATGATTCATCATCGTGCGGATCGGGCGCAGGGTGAGCCCATTTCCGAGCGCCTCTCGCATGTCGACGAGGAAGACCGAGAGCCCGTCCGTGCGCTTGACGCAGGCCTCCCGCGGCGTGGTGCGGGCGAGCAGGATCATCAGGTCGGAATGCTCGGCGCGGCTCGTCCAGATCTTCTGTCCGTCGACGACGAAGACGTCGCCCTCGCGCCGGGCGACCGTGCGCAGCGCGCCCGTGTCGGTGCCTGAGGTCGGCTCGGTGACACCGAAGGCCTGCAGGCGCAGCCGCCCGGCGGCGATCTCCGGCAGCCAGCGCGCCTTCTGCTCCGGCGAGCCGTGGCGCAGCAGCGTGCCCATCACGTACATCTGCGCGTGGCAGGCGGCGCCGTTGCCGCCGGAGCGGTGGATCTCCTCGAGGATCGCCGCCGCCGCCGACAGCGGCAGGCCTGCACCGCCATGGTCCTCGGGTATCAGGGCGGCGAGGTAGCCGGCCTCGGTGAGCGCGGCGACGAACGCGGCGGGATAGCGACCCGTACGGTCGAGGGCGCGCCAATAGGCGCCGGGAAAGCCCGCGCAGAGGCGTGCCACCGCCTCGCGGATCTCGCCGTGATCGGCCCCCGCACCGCCAAGCTCCATCGCCCGTCCTCCGCGTACCGTGTCGTGCGACCGTCGTAGCGAGCGCGGCCGCGCCTGGCCAGAGCGCACGCCTG
The DNA here is from genome assembly GCA_051117315.1 of Salinarimonas sp. Classification (GTDB taxonomy): domain Bacteria; phylum Pseudomonadota; class Alphaproteobacteria; order Rhizobiales; family Beijerinckiaceae; genus Salinarimonas. The sequence goes on from JBNPEA010000015.1 coordinate 9,031, forward strand.
TTCGTTTGCCGGCGAACGGCTGGGTCTCGCTTCTACGTCTTCTCCGCGCGACCCCGCGTGGTACCATCCCACCGTGCGAAAGGGGCTCGGACGATGACCTATCAGCTGCGCATGCCGCCCATGCCGCGCTTCCGGGAGGAGGACGGGGACCGAGCCGCCGCCGGCCGGAGCCTCAACCTGTTCCGCCGTCGCGGCACGGACCTCGTCTGCGCGGTGCCGCTCGACCGGTGCGTCCCGCCCTTCCTCGACCATGCCTGGGAGTATCTGTGCGAGGCGGACGAGCACGCACGCGTTCCCGGCATCGGGCATGGCGGCGGCGCGGCCCGCGCTCACCGCGACGGGTATGCGCTGTTCAGGATCGGCGCGGATACGCACAACGACTTACCGGAAGACTACGGCGACGGCCCGCTTCTGCGCGGATAACGGCTAGGCCTTAGCCGAACGTCGCAATTACCGATCCCCTAAAGTCGGTCATACAGAGGCTCGGGTCCGGTCCGCGCATGCGCGGCAGGGCAGCCGCGCCGCTCACCGGGTGCGAATCGGACGCTGGACCGGATCGGTGACGCCGGCCGAGCGCCCCGGTTCCCGGGCGTCGCGGTGGGGAAACGCCAAGCGATGAGGTGGGCGCCGTCATGATGAGTCAAAACGACCGGGATCAAAGTTACTGGAAGGCGAACCTGAGCCTCGTACGCAACTGCCTCATCGTCTGGGCGGTGGTCGCGTTCGGGTTCTCGATCGTGTTCCGCCCGCTCCTGTCCGGCATCTCCATCGGGGGAACGGACCTGGGCTTCTGGTTCGCGCAGCAGGGCTCGATCATCGTCTTCCTGGCGCTGATCTTCTACTACGCGTGGCGAATGAACAAGCTCGACCGCGATTTCGGCGTCGAGGAGTGAGGCGGGGACGATGGAAACGCAAACCCTGATCTATCTCGTCGTCGGCGCGACCTTCGCGCTCTACATCGGCATCGCCATCTGGGCCCGCGCGGGCTCGACGGGCGAGTTCTACGCCGCCGGCCGCGGCATCCATCCGGTCACCAACGGCATGGCGACGGCCGCGGACTGGATGTCCGCCGCCTCCTTCATCTCGATGGCTGGCCTCATCGCCTTCACCGGCTACGGCAACTCGTCGTTCCTGATGGGCTGGACCGGCGGCTACGTGCTGCTCGCCATGCTGCTGGCGCCCTACCTGCGCAAGTTCGGCAAGTTCACGGTGCCGGAGTTCATCGGCGACCGCTTCTACTCGCAGACAGCCCGCCTCGTCGGCGTCGTCTGCCTGATCATCATCTCGGTGACCTACGTCATCGGGCAGATGACCGGTGTCGGCGTGACCTTCGCTCGCTTCCTGCAGGTTGATACATCGACGGGCCTGTTCATCGGCTCGGCGGTGGTGTTCGTCTACGCGGTTCTCGGCGGCATGAAGGGCATCACCTATACGCAGGTGGCGCAGTACGTGGTGCTGATCACGGCGTACACGATCCCGGCGATCTTCATCTCGCTCAACCTCACCGGAAATCCGGTGCCCCCCCTCGGCCTGTTCTCCGAGCACACCGCCTCCGGCGTGCCGCTGCTGACGCGCCTCGACCAGGTGATCACCGACCTGGGCTTCGCGCAGTACACGGCGCTGAACACGTCCATGTTCAACATGGTGCTGTTCACCCTGGCGCTGATGATCGGCACCGCCGGCCTGCCGCACGTCATCATCCGCTTCTTCACCGTGCCGAAGGTCGCCGACGCCCGCTGGTCAGCCGGCTGGGCGCTCGTCTTCATCGCGATCCTGTACTTCACCGCTCCGTCGGTGGGTGCGATGGCGCGCCTCAACATCGTCGACACGATCCAGATCGGCGAGGTCGGCTCGCCCGAGGGCAACCTCGCCTACGAGAACCGTCCGGACTGGTTCCAGACCTGGGAGACCACCGGCCTCATCCGGTTCGAGGACAAGAACGCCGACGGCCGCATCCAGTACTACAACGACGGCAACGCCGCCTTCGCGGCGCAGGCGCAGGAGTGGGGCTGGGCCGGCAACGAGCTGCAGGTCAACCCGGACATCCTGGTGCTCGCCAACCCGGAGATCGCCAACCTCCCGCCGTGGGTCATCGCCCTCGTCGCGGCCGGCGGCCTCGCGGCGGCGCTCTCGACGGCGGCGGGCCTGCTGCTCGCGATCTCGTCGGCGATCTCGCACGACGTGCTCAAGAGCGCGATCATCCCGTCGATCTCGGAGAAGGGCGAGCTGCTCGCGGCCCGCATCGCCATGGCCTTCGCCATCGCGCTCGCCACCTGGCTCGGCCTGAACCCGCCGGGCTTCGCGGCGCAGACCGTGGCGCTCGCCTTCGGCCTCGCGGCGTCCTCGATCTTCCCCGTGCTGATGATGGGCATCTTCTCGAAGCGCATCAACAACCTGGGCGCGATCGCGGGCATGCTCACGGGCATCCTCTCGACCTGCCTGTACATCTTCACGTACCTGGGCTGGTTCTTCATCCCCGGCACCAACATGATCGCCAACACGCCCGACAACTGGCTGTTCGGCATCGCCCCGGCCTCGTTCGGCGTCGTCGGCGCGCTCCTCAACTTCGCGGTCGCCTACGGCGTCTCGCGGGCGACCGCGGCTCCTCCGCGGGAGATCCAGGAGCTCGTCGAGAGCGTGCGTATCCCGCGCGGGGCCGGAGGCGCCGTGGCGCACTGACCGCCGCACGCCGCGCCCGGAGCCGCGAGGATCCGGGCGCGGCCTCGTCGACCACGCGGAGCCCGTACGCGGGCTCCGTACATGCGCTCCGAGGCGTGCTCCCGAGGCGCGCTTTCCAGGAAGGCCCGGCCGATGCCGCAGACCGCGTCCCCCGACGACGACGCCGGCGAGGCGGCCAGAGAGGCCGCCAGAGACGTCCTGCCCCGCTACCACCCCTTCGACCTCCTGCCCTCCGATGCGCTCGACCGGCTCGCCGACGGCGCGGAACTCCGCTCCCATCCGGACGGCGCCGTGCTGCTGCGCCACGGCATGCTCGCGACCGATGTCGAGATCGTGCTCTCGGGCACGGTCGACGCCTTCTCCGGCGAGGGTGAGCGGGTCACCCGCTATGCGCCGGGGGAGGCCGTCGGTGCCCGCGCCATCCTGCGCGACAAGCCCTCCAGCGTTCGGGCTGTCGCCATCGCCCCCGTGCGCACCCTGGTGCTGCCGCGGGCGGACTTCCTCGCCCTGCTGGCCGCCCATCCGGCGGTGGACGCCTTCTATGACCGGCTGCGCACAAGCGCCGCACGCCGCGCACCCGCGCGCGAGACCGCCGTCGACGGCGGTCTCGCCGCGCCGCTGGGCGACGTGATGACGCCGCGCCCGGTCGCGGTCTCCCCGGGGACCTCCGTGCGGGAGGCCGCCGCGCTGATGGCCGAGCGCGCGATCTCCTGCGTGCTGGTCGAGGACGAGGCGGGGCGTCTCGTCGGCCTCCTGACCACCGGCGACCTGACCAGCCGCGTCGTCGCGCGCGGCCGCTCGGCGGACACGCCCGTCGGCGATGCGATGACGCGTGATCCCGTCACGCTCGCGCCAGACGCGCTCGTCTACGACGCGATGGTGCTGATGTCAGAGCGCGGCTTCGGCCATCTGCCGATCGCACGCGCGGGCCGGGCGGAGGGCATCCTCACCCGCACCAACCTCGTGCGCCGGCAGACCGTCTCGACGATGTACCTGCTCGCGGACATCGCCAAGGCCGGGGACGTGCCGGCGCTCGCGGGCGCCGTGGCGAAGCTGCCGGAGCTGCTCGTCCAGCTCGTCGGCTCGGGCATGCCGCCCCACCGGGTGGCGCACGCGATCACCGGCGTCGCCGACGCGGTGACCCGCCGGCTCCTGGCGCTCGCCGAGGCCGACCTCGGCCCCGCGCCGGTACCCTGGCTCTGGCTCGCCTGCGGCAGCCAGGGCCGGCGCGAGCAGACCGGCGTGTCCGATCAGGACAATTGCCTGATCCTGGACGACGCCTACGACGAGAGCCGCGACGGCGCCTACTTCGCCGCGCTCGCGCGCTTCGTCAGCGACGGGCTCGACGCGTGCGGCTACTACTTCTGCCCGGGCGAGATGATGGCGACGACCCCGCGCTGGCGCCAGCCGCTCGCCGTCTGGCGCTCCTACTTCGCCGGCTGGATCGCGCGGCCGGACCCGATGGCGCAGATGCTCGCCTCGGTGATGTTCGACCTGCGTCCGATCGCGGGCGAGACCGCGCTGTTCGAGGGCCTCCAGGCGCAGACGCTGGCGGCGGCGCGCAAGAACAGCATCTTCCGCGCCCACATGATCGCCAACTCGCTCAAGCACACCCCGCCGCTCGGCCTGTTCCGCGGCTTCGCGCTGATCCGCTCGGGCGAGCACAAGGACGCGGTGGACCTGAAGCTCTCCGGCGTCGTGCCCATCGTCGACCTCGCCCGCGTCTACGCGCTGGACGGCGCGATCGCCGCGGTGAACACGCGCGAGCGCTTGCTCGCCGCCCGCGAGGCGGGCACGCTGTCGGAGAGCGGGGCGGCGGACCTGGTCGACGCCTACGACCTCGTCTGCGAGACCCGGCTGGTGCACCAGGCGGCGCAGGTGAGGGAGGGGAACAAGCCGGACAACTTCCTGAAGCCGTCGAGCCTCTCGGCGCTCCAGCGCAACCATCTCAAGGACGCCTTCGGCGTCGTGAAGGGACTCCAGGCCGCGCTCGCCCATGGGCGCTCGGCGGCCTGAGGCGAAGACGGGAACGAGCGGTCGATGTGGTTGAACCTGATAGCGGTGGTGGTGCTGGGCGTCGGCGTGGCGGGCGTGGTGATGCTCGGCTTCAAGGTTCTGGGGCGCAAGCCGCCGCGCTGGATCCTGCCGGTCGCGGCGGGCGCGGCGATGATGACCTACACGCTCTACAACGACTATTCCTGGTTCTCGCGCACCGCCGGCGCGCTGCCCGGATCGATCAAAGTGGCGCGCGCCTTCGAGCAGACGAACCCGCTCCAGCCCTGGACCTATCTCGTCGCGCCGGTGAACCGCTTCGTCGCCGTCGGCGGCGTCGTCGCGGCGCCCGGCGAGACCGGCTACCGGCTCGCCGAGGTCCACCTGCTGCAGCGCTACGTCCCGACGGTGACGGCGGCGATGGTGATCGACTGCGTCGGCGGGCGTCGGGCGGACGTCGTCGACGTGGACGGCTTCGATGCCGGCGGCGAGCCGATCGGTGGCCAGTGGCGGCCGCTCGCCGAGGGCGATCCGCTGCGGGACATCGTCTGCGCGCAGGGCGCGGAGCCGCCGAGCGCGTGACGACCGGGACGAGCGCGGGATCAACCGCGCCGTTCGATGCATCGCCCGGGGAGGGCGCGAGGAGGAGGGTGGGGTGCCGGGACGCGTTCTCGTCGCCGAGGACGAGGAGCCGATGCGCGCCGCGCTGGCGCGGCTCCTCGCCGCGGCGGGCCACAGTGTCGAGACGGCCGACGACGGCGAGGCGGCGCTCGCGGCCCTGCGCCGCGCGCCGCCGGACTGCGCCGTGCTCGACGCCATGCTCAAAGGCCGGGACGGCTACGACCTGTGCCGCGCCATGCGCGCCGACCCGGCGCTCGCGCACGTGCGCATCGTGCTCACCAGCCCGCGCGGCCGGCCGGTCGACCGGGAGAAGGCGCTTGCGCTCGGCGCCGACGCCATGCTGACCAAGCCCTTCGGCTTCGCCGACCTCGTGGCCGCGCTCGCGGGCGGGAGGTAGCGATGGGTGCCGTGTCGTGCATCGGCGTCTTCTCCTTCCCTGTAGGGGAAGGTGGATCGGCGCGCAGCGCCGAGACGGATGGGGCGCGCGGGACGCGCGTTCGGCGGAGCCGAAATCGACGCGCGAAATCGGACGCCGGGGCTTCCGCTTTGCGGAACGCGTCGCCGCGCGCCGCGCCCCATCCGTCACGCCGCCTGCGGCGGCGCGCCACCTTCCCCTACAGGGAAGGAAAGACGCTGCCTCTGGGGAACGCCTCGCCGTCTCCCGGACTGCCGGAGGCCGCGCGATGAACCCCGCCCGCTGGTCGCTGCGCCTGCGCGTGTTCCTGTTCTTCGCCCTCATCGCGCTCGGCGCGAGCGCCGGGATCGTCGGCGCGCTCGTCTATCTCGGGCGGGTGCTCGCGCCGGAGACGACGGCGCCGCTGGTGCTCGCAGGCCTCGTCGCGATCGGCGTGACGCTCGGGCTCACCAGCTGGGTCTGGCTGAAGTTCGACGAGCACGTGGCCCAGCCCCTCGTCGCCATCGCCGCCGACGTGCGCGCCGCCGTCCACGCCCGCGCCGCGCGCAAGCCGCCCTCCGTCCCCAAGGGGCGCTACCTCGGCGTGCTCGCGCCGGCGGTGGCCGAGTTCACGCAGGCGCTCGACGAGGCGCGCCGCGAGGTCGACGCGGCCGTGGCGGCGGCGACCGAGGAGGCCGAGCGGCAGACGCGCAACCTCGAGGTCGTGCTGCGCGACCTGCGCCAGGGCGTCGTCATCTGCACGCTCGGCCACAAGGTGACCCTCTACAACCGCCGCGCCCTGGAGATCCTCGGCGCCTCGGGCGAGATCGGCCTCGACCGGCCGCTGACGGAGGTTCTGTCGGGCCGCGTCCTCGCCCACACCCTCGAGCGGCTCGAGGACCGCTTCCGCACCGGGCGCCACCGCATCCACCGCGACGGCCTCACCACCACGCTGGTGGGCGCGACCCGCAAGGAGAATGCCCGCATCGTCGGGCGCATGTCGCTGATGCGCGACCCGGACGGGGCGCAGCCCACCGGCTACGTGCTCACCTTCGAGGACGTGACCAACGAGCTCGCCGCCGGGGTCTGGCGCGACCGCCTGCTCCAGGACGGCATCCGCGACATGCGCGAGCGCGTGGCGGCTCTGGCGCTGGCGGGCGACCTGATCGGGCGGGGCGAGACGCCCGCCGCGGACGACGTCGCCTTCGCCCGCGACCTCCTGCGGCGCGAGCCGGCGGAGCTCGGCGACCGGCTCGACCGGCTGGAGGAGGCGGCTTCCGACCTCGTCTCCGGCGCCTGGCCGATGGCGACGACCCACTCGCCGACGCTGTTCCAGCTCATTCGCGTGCGCCGCTCGGAGGGGCGCGATCTCGTCTTCGAGAGCGCCGGGGAGCCCGCCTGGCTGCGCTGCGATTCGGCCTCGGTGACGGCGCTCGTCGAGCACCTCGTCAACCGCATCGCGGTCGACGTGGGCACGGAGGCGTTCCGCCTGTCGGCGTCGGCGGAGAACGGGCGCGTGCGCCTCCTCGTCTCCTGGGAGGGCGCGGCGCCGGCGCCGTCGACCGTCGAGGCTTGGCTCGCCGAGCGGCTGGAGGACGGCGCCGGCGCCGTGACGGGCCACGACGTGCTCGCGCGCCACCGCACCGATCTCTGGTGCGTGCCTGATCCGGGCACCCCCGGTCGCGCGCGGCTCGAGCTGCCGCTCGCCGCGGCGCGCGAGGAGGATCTGCCCATCGCCAAGGCGCCGGTGCCGGTGCCGGAGCGGGCTGAGTTCTACGATTTCGGCCTCCTCGGCGGCCTCGCGCCGACGCCCCTCGACGATCGGCTGCTGCGGGCGCTTACCTTCGTCGTCTTCGACACCGAGACGACGGGGCTCGACCCCTCGCGCGACGCGCTGTGCTCGATCGCCGGGGTGCGGGTGGTCAACAAGAGGCTGATCACGGGCGAGATATTCGACGTGCTGGTCGATCCCGGCCGGCCGATCCCGGCGGCGTCGAGCCGGGTGCACGGCATCACCGACGCGATGGTCGCGGGCGCCGAGCCGGCGAGCGCCGTGCTGGCGCGGTTTCGCGCCTTCCTCGACGACGCCGTCCTCGTCGCCCACAACGCCGCCTTCGACCTCGCCTTCCTGGAGCGCGGGCAGGCGGCGGCGGGCGTGTCCTTCACCGTGCCCGTGCTCGATACGGTGCTGCTCGGCGCGCACCTGTTCGGCACGCAGGAGAGCCTGACCCTCGATGCGCTGGCCGAGCGCTTCGGCGTCGTGATCCCGCCGGAGGTGCGCCACACCGCGCTGGGGGATGCGCGCGCGACGGCGCAGGTGCTGCTCGGCCTCGTGCCGATGCTCGAGGCCGACGGCGTGCGCACGCTGCGCGACGCGCTGGCGGTCTCCGACAAGCAGGCGCGCCTGCGGCGGCGGATGGCGGCGCAGGGATGAGGGATAAAATACGTCAAAGAATGTAGATAAAGGAAATTCACAGCGCAGCTATTGACGTCCTCCCGGATCGTTCGTTATACCGAACGACATGGCCGCTCGTCGTGACGCACCGGCCGGGCTCGCGCCCGCCGCGCCGCTCCGAGCGCTCCCGTAGATCCGATCCCTACCGAGGACAGCTCGATGACGCTCAACCGCCGCACCCTGCTCACCGCCCTCGGCGTCGGCCTCGCCGCGCCGTTCGTGTTGACGAACCGGTCCGCCGCGCAGGACGCGCCCGGGCGGATCACCGTCGACTACGCCACCTACAACCCGGTCAGCCTGCTCCTGCGCGAGCGCGGCTACCTGGAGGAGGCGCTCGCCGCAGACGGCGTCGACGTGCGCTGGGTGCAGACGCTCGGGTCGAACAAGGCGCTGGAGTTCCTCAACGCCGAGGCCATCGACTTCGGCTCGACGGCGGGTGCTGCGGCCCTGGTGGGCCGGCTCAACGGCAACCCGATCCGCACGATCTACCTCTACTCGCGCCCGGAATGGACCGCCCTCGTCACTCGCCCGGACACCGGCATCGCCAGCGTGGCGGACCTCGCCGGGCGGCGGGTCGCCGTGACCCGCGGCACCGATCCGCACATCTTCCTGGTGCGTGCGCTCGCCGGCGCCGGCCTCACCGAGCGCGACGTGCGCCTCGTCCTGCTGCAGCATCCCGACGGGCGGCTCGCGCTCGAGCGCGGCGACGTCGACGCGTGGGCCGGGCTCGACCCGATGATGGCGGCGGCGGAGCTCGAGAGCGGGGCGCAGCTGTTCTATCGCGATCCCGGCGCCAACACGTTCGGCACGCTGAACGTGCGCGAGAGCTTCGCGCAGGCGCATCCGGAAATCGTGCGCACCGTGCTCGCCGCCTACGAGCGCGCCCGCACCGAGGCTCTCGCGGACCCGGCCGGCCTCGCCGCCGTGCTCGGCGACGTGACCCGGCTGCCGCCGGAGATCGTCGCCCGCCAGCTCGAGCGCACCGACATCACGAACCCGGTTCTCGGCGCCGCCGAGCGCGAGACCATCCGTGCGGCGGGCGTGGCGCTCGTCGAGGCCGGCGTGCTGCCGGAGGGCTCGGACATCGAGGCCACCCTCGACACGCTGATCGACGGCAGCTTCACGGTGGCGGCGCGATGAGCGCAGGGGAGGGGAGCCTCGCGGCGGGCGCGCAGGACGGGGCGTCGGGCGAGGTCTCCGCCGAGGCGCCGGCGTCCGCCGCGCGCCGCCTCTCCCGACGGCTGCCGCGGCTCGGCGCCTCGCGGACCTTGGCGCTCGCGCTGGCGCTGCCGCTCGCGGCGGCGCTGGGGTGGGAGGCCGCGGTCGCGGCGGGGCTGGCGCAGGGCCGGCTGCTGCCGCCGCCCTCGCGGGTGATCGCCACCTTCGCCGACCTGCAGGCCCGCGGCGAGCTCGTGCTCCATGTCGCGGCGACGCTGTGGCGGGTGCTCGTCGGCTTCGGGCTCGGCGCCGGGGCGGGGCTGGTGCTGGGGGCGCTGTGCGGGGCGAGCCGGTTCGCCCGCGAGACCCTCGACCCGACGCTGCAGGCCCTGCGGGCGATCCCCTCCATCGCCTGGGTGCCGCTCTTCATCCTGTGGCTGGGCATCTTCGAGGCCTCGAAGGTGGCGCTGATCGCGGTGGGCGTGTTCTTCCCCGTCTATCTCGGGGTGTGCGACGCGATCCGCTCGATCGACCGCAAGCTGCTCGAGGTCTCGCGCGTCTTCCGGCTCTCGCGGGTCGAGACCGCCCGGCGCATCCTCGTGCCCGCCGTGCTGCCGGAGACGATCACGGCGCTGCGCTCGGGCCTGGGGCTCGGCTTCATGTTCGTGGTGGCGGCCGAGTTCATGGGCGCCTCGGAGGGGCTCGGATACCTGCTGGTCGACGGCCAGCAGATGGGCAAGCCCGACCAGATCCTCGCCGCCATCGTCGCCTTCGCGCTGCTCGGGAAGGCCTGCGATCTCGTCCTCGTCGCCGCCACGCGCCCCCTCGTCGCCTGGCAGGACGTCGCCCGCGACCGCCTCTGACCTCAACCGGAGACCCCGCCATGCTCGCGATCGAGCGCCTCTCGAAGACCTACGCCGACGGCAAGCGCGCGCTCGCCGAGGTCGATCTCGACGTGCGTCGCGGCGAGATCGTCGCCATCGTGGGTGGCTCGGGCTGCGGCAAGACCACGTTGATGCGGCTCCTCGCCGGGCTCGATCGGCCGAGCGCGGGGACGATGACGATCGACGGCGAGCGCGTGCGCGAGCCCCATCCGAAGATCGGCGTCGTCTTCCAGGAGCCGCGGCTCCTGCCCTGGCTCGACGTCGCCCGCAACGTCGGCTTCGGGCTGGCGCGGCTGCCGGCGGGCGAGCGCGCAGCGCGGGTGGCGGACGCCCTCGCGCGGGTCGGGCTCACGGAGCACGCGGCGCGCCTGCCGCGGGATCTCTCCGGTGGCCAGCAGCAGCGCGTCGCCATCGCCCGCGCCTTCGCCGCCGGGCCGGAAGTGCTGCTCCTCGACGAGCCGTTCTCCGCGCTCGACGCCTTCACCCGCGCCGACCTCCACGCCCATCTCCTGTCGCTGTGGAAGGCGACGGGGCTGACGATCGTCATCGTCACCCACGACGTCACCGAGGCGGTGATGCTGGCGGACCGGGTCGTGGTGATGCGCCCGGATCCGGGGCGCATCCACGACGAGATCGAGGTTCTCCTGGCCCGGCCGCGCGACCGCGCGAGCCCCGGCGTCGAGGCGGTCTCGCGCACCCTCTACGCCGCCCTGGACGAGGCCCGCCGCCCGGCGGCGCGCGAGAGCGAACAGGAGCCGGCGGGGCTGTGGTGGTGACGAGATCGCACCTCGTTGCCCCGAAGGGGCGGATGGGGGTAGTCATGCAGCGGGGACGATTGCCGAGGTTGTCACGACTGCTGAGGCCCTGCATTGGCGTCGGGATCGTTCTGGACGCCCCCCACCCCCGCCCCTCCCCACGAGGGGGAGGGGAGAACGTCGGCGATCTGCATCACCGGGCGGCAAAATATCTCCTGCCTTGCACCCGACATCAACCAAGAGTTATGGCAAGGCGGTGGCGTCGTGCGCTTCATCAACGCCGATGCGGTCCGCCGCCTCGACACCGCCCCTCGGGGCGGTCGGCGGCCGAAGGCCGGCGGGTGGGGGGCGAGACGGGTGGTGATCGTGGCGCGAACGGCTCGGCGCACATCCCTGCTGGGCGGGTGAGGCTTGCCTGGAACGCAGTCTCTCGCGCACGGACACCGCCCCTGGCCCGCTGCGCGGGCCGTCCCCGCCCCGAGGGGGCGGGAGCGTTACACGCCCGCGCGCGCGGCCACCATCTGCGCGGCGATCGCGACCTGCGCCTCGAAGGCGGCGTGGTCGGGCTCGGTCTCGAGCCCCATGACGAGCCGCATGAAGGCGTGGCCCTGGACGATCTGGAGGAAGGCGCCCGCGAGGAGGTGGACCTCCGTCGCAGGCAGCGCGGGCGCGTGCGTGGCGATGCTCGTCGCGACGCGCCCGATCACGGGCGTCACCGCGCCTTCGTAGAACAGCTTCGAGACGCCCGGCGTACGCTCCGCCTCGGAGAGCGCCACGCGGTACGTGCCGAGCCGGCGCGGATGGGTGATCAGGTCGACGAAGGAGCGGCCGAGCGCGACGAGATCCTCCTCGAGCGTCGAGCCGTGCCGCGTCGGCGCGTCGACCAGCGTGCCCCCGCAGATCTCCCGCAGCATGTCGCGAAACAGCGCGTCCTTGCTGCCGAAATGCCGATACACGGTCATCTTGCCGACGCCGGCGGCCCGCGCCACCTCGTCCATGCTGGCCGCGACGAAGCCGTCTCGCAGGAACACGTCCTGCGCCCCCTCCAGGATGGCGCGCCGCTTCGCGGGATCGAGGCCGCGACCGGTCGCGGGATTGTTGGCGTTGGCGTGATCCATGGCCCTGCCTAGCACGTAGGTTCCCCGTTGACGAGACCGATCGGTATCGTTTATTGCTGAACGAGACGATACGGTATCGTCTCGTCAATCCGGCGATATCGTCCCGCCCGTCTCGTCCCGCCCGTCTCGTCCCGCCCGTCTCGTCCCGCCTTGGGGATTGTGCCATGCCAACGCGCCTGCGCCGTGTGCTTTCCATCGTGCTCCAGATCGGCGTCGTCGCCGCGACGGGGGCCGGCGTCGTCGCCGGCGTGGGCGTGCTGCAGCAACGGGCGGACGCCCGCACGCCGGTGGCCCGGGCCGAGCCGGCGCCGCTGCCGGTGAGCGTGACGCGGCTCGCGCGCGAGAGCGGCTACGAGGTCGAGGATCGCTTCCTCGGCCGGCTCGAGCCGGCGCGGGCGGCGGATCTCGCCTTCGAGCGGCCGGGCCTCGTCGTCGCCGTGCTGGTGGAGGAGGGCGACGTCGTCGCGGCCGGCGCGCCGGTGGCGCGGCTCGATGTCGCCGCGCTCGAGGCCGAGCGCACGCGGCTCCTCGCCCAGCGCGACCAGATCGTCGCCGCGCTCGATCTCGCCCGCCGCACCCTGGAGCGCCAGGAGGCGCTGGGCGACGCCGGCCACGCCTCGACGCAGCGCCTCGACGAGGCGCGGCTCTCGGCGGCGGTGGAGGCGGCGCGCGCGGACGAGATCGCCGCGGCGATCGCGCGGCTCGACGTCGATCTCGACAAGTCCACAGTGCGCACGCCCTTCGCCGGCACCATCGCGGCGCGCTCCGTCGACGAGGGCGCGGTGGTGGCGGCGGGGACGCCGGTGGTCTCGCTGATGGAGAGCGGCGCGCCACGGGCGCGGATCGGGCTCTCGCCGGAAGCGGCGTCCGGGCTCGCGCCGGGGGATCGGGCGCGGCTCGTGATCGACGGCGCGTCCGTGCCCGCGCGCCTCGTGGCGCTGCGCCCCGACCTCGCGCCGGCGACACGCACCGTCACCGCGCTCTTCGCCCCCGAGCGCCCGCCGGCGGCGGCCTTCGGCGCGACCGTCGAGCTGCGCCTGCCGCGCCGGGTCCAGGCGCCCGGCTACTGGCTGCCGGTGGCGGCGCTCAGCGAGGGCCGGCGCGGCACCTGGAGCGTGCTCGTGGCAGAGCCGTCCGCGGACGGGCCGCCGGACGGGGCGCCGGCGCGGATCGTGCGCGAGGCGGTGGAGGTGCTCCACGTCGCCGACGAGCGCGCCTTCGTGCGCGGCACGCTGAAGCGCGGTGCCGCCCTCGTCGCCGGCGGCGCGCATCGCGTCGCGCCGGGCCAGGCGGTCGTCCTGGCGCAGGCGGAGTAGGGCGATGGAGACGCTGTTCTACCGCAGCCCGCGGCTCCTCTGGCTCGCGATCCTGACCGCGCTGGCGCTCGGCGCCGCCTCGCTCCTGACGATCGCCCGCCAGGAGGACCCCACCATCACCAACCTGTTCGCGACGATCGTCACGCCCTTCCCCGGCGCCGGGCCGGACCGGGTGGAGGCGCTCGTCACCGAGCCGATCGAGGCCGAGCTGCGCGCGCTCGCCGAGATCGAGGTGGTGGAATCGACGTCGGCCGCGGGCGTCTCCTCGGTGACGATCGAGCTCTCGCAGTTTTTGCCCGACGCGCGGCTGGAGCAGGTCTGGTCGGAGGTGCGCGATGCCGTCGACGCGGCCGCCCGCGGCTTCCCGGCCGGGGTCGGCACGCCCGATTTCGACAACGACCGGGCCGGCGCCTTCACCGCGATCGTCGCCGTCGTGCCGCGCGCCGGCGTCGAGGCGCCCCCCGCCATCCTGCGGCGCACCGCCGAGGAGCTGCAGGACCGGCTGCGGCGCGTGCCGGAGACGAGCCTCGTCAAGCTCTACGGCGCGCCGGAGGAGGAGGTCGTCGTCGCCCTCGACCCCGCCCGCCTCGCCGCGCTCGGCATCACCGCCGCCGACGTGTCGCGCGCCATCGCCGCCGCGGACGCCAAGGTCGCCGCCGGCCAGGTCCGGGGCGCGACGGGCGATCTCCTGATCGAGGTCGCGGGCGCCATCGAGGACATCGCCCGGGTGCGCGAGATCCCGGTGCGGCTCGGGCGCGAGGGCGCGAGCGTGCGCGTCGGCGATCTCGGGCGCGTGGAGCGCACCGAGCGCACGCCGCCGGCGACGCTGGCGCTCTCCCTGGGTGACGCCGGCGTGCTCGTCGCGGCGCGGATGGAATCGGACCGGCAGGTCGACGTCTGGTCCGCATCCGTGCGCGAGATGCTCGATCGCTTTCGCGCCGAGCTGCCCGCCGGGCTCGAGGCGCGGCTCGTCTTCGATCAGGCGCAGTACACGTCCGACCGCCTCGGCGAGCTCGGCGGCAACCTCCTGCTCGGCGTGTCGCTGGTGGTCGCGGTCCTGCTGGTTACGCTCGGCTGGCGCGCGGCGCTGATCGTCGCCGCCGTGATCCCGCTCGCCGCGCTCGTCTCGCTCACGGTGATGCAGCGCACCGGGATCACGATCCAGCAGATGTCGGTGGCGGGCCTGATCGTGGCGCTCGGCCTCCTCGTCGACGCCGCGATCGTGATGACCGACGAGGTGCGCCGACGCATCGCCGAGGGCATCGTCCCCGTAGACGCCGTCGCCGCCTCCGTGCGCCGGCTCGCGGCGCCGCTCCTCGCCTCCACGGTGACGACGGTGCTCGCCTTCCTGCCGATGGCGCTGCTGCCCGGCCCGGCGGGGGACTTCGTCGGCTCGATCGCGCTCGCGGTGATCATCATGCTGTTCGCCTCGCTGGCGATCGCGCTGACGATCACGCCGGCGCTGGCGGGGCGGCTGCTGGCCGGCCGCCGCACCGCCGGGGGCTGGCTCGCGAACGGGGTGAGCATCCCGGTCCTCGGGCGGCTGTTCGACCGCTCGATCGCGCTCGCCCTGCGCCACAGGCTGGCGGCGATCGCGATCTCGCTGGCCCTGCCGGTGGCGGGCTTCCTGTCCTTCCCGACGCTGACGGCGCAGTTCTTCCCCGGCGTCGAGCGCGACCAGCTCTACGTGCAGGTCCTGCTCCCGGCGGGATCGTCCATCGGCGAGACGGCGCGGGTCACCCGCGCGGCGGACGCGCTGATGGCGCAGGCGCCGGAGGTGGTCTCGACGCATTGGGTGATCGGCGAGAGCGCGCCGGCCTTCTACTACAACATGCAGGCGAACCGGGACGCGACGCCCCACTTCGCCGAGGCGCTGGTGTTCACCCAGAGCCCCGAGGCGACGGAGGTGCTCGTGCCCCAACTCCAGGCGCGGCTCGACGGGGCGCTGCCGCAGGCGCAGATCCTGGTGCGCGGCCTGGTGCAGGGCCCGCCGGTCTCGGCGCCTCTCGAGATGCGCCTCGTCGGCCCCGACCTCGAGACGCTGCGCGGGCTCGGCGCCCGGGCGCGGGCGCTGATGGCGGAGATCCCGAGCGTGATCCACACCCGCGCGACGCTGGAGGGCGGCGCGCCCAAGCTCGTCTTTCGCCTCGACGAGGATGCGGTGCGCCTCACCGGGCTCGACCTCGGCGCCGTCGCCGGCCAGCTCCAGGCGACGCTCGAGGGCGCGACCGGCGGCTCGCTGCTGGAGGAGACCGAGGACCTGCCCGTGCGGGTTCGCGTCGGCGACGGCACCCGCGCAGACCTCGCCGCCGTACGCGCGCTCGACCTCGTCGCCGCCTCCGCGACCGCGGGCGAGGCGCATCCGGGCGTGCCGCTCTCGGCGCTCGGGACCTGGGAGATGGTGCCTTCCGAGAGCGGAATCGCCCGGCGCGGGGGCGAGCGCATCAACGTCGTGCAGGGCTTCCTCGCCCACGGTGTCCTGCCGGAGGAGGCGCTCTCGGTGCTGCGGGCGCGGCTCGACGCGGGCGCGCTGACGCTGCCGCAGGGCTACCGCCTGGAGTTCGGCGGCGACAGCGACGCCCGCGCGGAGACCGTGCGCAACCTCGTCTCGACGCTCGGCCTCGTCGTCACGCTGACGGTCGTGACGATCGTGCTCACCTTCCGCTCCTACCGCCTGGCGCTGATCGCCGGCGTGGTGTGTGTGCTCTCGTTCGGGCTCTCGGTGCTGGCGCTGGCGGTGCTGGAGATGCCGTTCGGCGTGCAGGCGCTGATCGGCGCGATCGGCTCGATCGGCGTGTCGATCAATGCGGCGATCATCGTCATCACCGCGATCCAGGAGGACGAGGCGGCGATCGCCGGCGATCTCGACGCCATCCGGGCGGTGGTGGTGCGCTCGTCCCGCCACATCGTCTCCACCACGATCACGACGGTGGGCGGCTTCCTGCCGCTGATCCTCGCCGGTGGCGGCTTCTGGCCGCCCTTCGCGGTGGCGATCGCCGGCGGCGTGCTGCTCTCGACGGTGGTTTCGTTCTACTTCACCCCGCCGATGGTGGCACTCCTGGTCGCGCGTCGGCGGCGGACGAAGGACCCGATCCCGCTCCCGGCCGCGGCCTGACCAGCGCCCGCTGGAGCGCGACCGCGGCGACGACGCCGTCGATCACGGGAACGTCGAGGCGCGGCGCGATGGAAGCGGCGAGCCCCGCGAGCGGGCCGCCGCCCAGCACGATGGCGTCGCCGCCGTCCGCCTGCGCGCGCACACAGAGGTGCGCGAGGGGCTCGAGCAGGCGGTCGCCGATCTCCGCGGGGTCGCGCCAAGACGCGTCCTCGAGCACGCGCAGGCTCGCGAGCCGCTCCGTCAGGCCGTAGCGCGCGACGATGGCGCGGAGCGACGGCTCGATGGCGGGGCTGAAGGACACGATGGAGAAGCGCTCGCCAACGGCCATGGCCGCGAGGAAGGCCGCACGGGCGATGCCGACCACCGGTACCGAGACCCGGGCGCGCACGGCCTCGATCGCCGTGTCGCCGAAGGAGGCGATGACCATGCCGTCGTAGCCCGCACCGCGCGCCTCGACGCAGGCGAGCACCGCCTGCTCGGCCACCGCGCCGTCCTCCCGCGTCACGATCAGCTCCGGGCCCCAGGGCGCGTGCACGGTGTCGACCACGTCTCCCGGCGCGGCGGCCGCTTGCGCGGCGTGGGCGATGGCGCGGGTGACGCCGACGGAGGTGTTGGGATTGACGACGAGGAGACGCATCACAGCAGGATCGAGGGCAGCCAGAGGGACAGGGCGGGGATCGCGTTGACGAGGACGAGCGCGACGAGCATCGCCCCGATGAACCACAGCATCGAGGGCAGGATCTGCCCGATCGAGATCTTCGCGATGGCGCAGGTGATCAGCACCACGGATGCCACGGGGGGCGTCTGCTGGCCGATGCCGAGGTTGATCGTGACGATGAGCCCGAAATGCACCGGATCGATGCCGAGCTCGCGCGCCAGCGGCAGGAAGATCGGCACCAGCATCAGGATCGCCGGCGTGCCGTGAACGATGGTGCCGGCGAGGAGGAAGATGATGGACAGAAGCCGCCTCAGGGCGATTTTTCACGCACTGCAACGAAACGAAGTTAGATGCAACTCAGATCTTCTTTGCGCAACATTATGGCATTGACGCGCAACGCGTAGCGCGCTACCGTCAACACGAACGCTCACAAGAAAGCCGCGCCCATGGAGCATTTCCCAATCGTGCAGGCGCTGTGCCGGACCGCTCTAGCGCATCCCACAGCCGCCGCCCGCAAGCAGGTCGAACGTCTTCGCGACGCCCTGGTTGACGCCGGCGATCAGAAGGCGGCGTCCTCGATAGCGTCCCTCTTGACCCAGTCCGAAAGAACCATTGACGTCGCGCCGAGCCGCCTGTCGCGCTCCCGCGCCGATATGCCTGGCGAAACCCTCACCCCCAAGACACAGCTACCGGTTGATCGCGAGACAGCGGCGCTGCTTGTCGAGGTGATCTTCCCGCACGATCTCAGCACCGCGCCGCCGCTCTTCAATCGAACCATCGCCGAAGCGATCCAGTCCGTGATCGAGGAATGGCGCAACTTTGCCGATTTGAAGGAAATGGACGTCCAGCCGTCGCGGACCTGCCTGATCTATGGCGCGCCCGGCACCGGGAAGACCCGTCTTGCCCTTTGGATTGCCAACCAGCTCGAGATGCCTGTCGTGCTCGCCCGCATCGATGGCCTTGTGTCGTCGTTTCTTGGAACCACCTCGCGCAACATTGGCAGCCTGTTCGCCTTCGCGAACCGCTACCGCTGCATCCTTCTGCTCGACGAGTTTGACGCCGTCGCCAAGCTCCGTGACGATCCGCAGGAAGTCGGCGAGATCAAGCGGGTCGTCAATTCACTGCTTCAGAACCTTGATTCCCGCCGTGATCTCGGGATCACGATCGGCGTCACCAATCATCAGAATCTCCTCGATCCCGCTGTCTGGCGGCGTTTCGAGATCCAGCTCGAGATTCCGAAGCCGGACTTCGAGGTTCGCGTCGAGATCGCCCGCAGCTTCATGCCGCCTTACCAGGCGCCCGAGAAACATCTCCGGCTGCTCGCCTGGTTCACCGAGGGCGCGACAGGCGCCGAGATCGAAGCGCTCGTCCGCACCTACAAGAAGTCGCTCGCCTTGCGCGGCAGCGAACCCAAGCATCTGCTCGACACGCTCCGTCAGTTCGCAACCCTCAACAGCGCTCGGCTCAACCCCAAGCGCCGGGAACTGCTCTTCGCGGAAAACCGAGTTCTGTTCAAGGAATGGAGTCGGGATGCGCAATTGCAGCTGAGTTACGACGACATCGGAAAGGTCGCCGGCAAGGACAAGTCGACCATCAGTCGGCAAATTGGGAAGTCCGGCCCTCCCGACACCGACGACGAAGGATGACCCATGGCAGCTCCCGTACAGATCATTCTCAACCAGGAAAGCTTTGAAGAGCTGCGTGATAAGGGCGGCGGCGGTCCGAAGAAAGATTTCTTCGCTAATGCCGATACCGATTTTGTGCGCCACAAGGCCGAGATCACGACACAGCTGGCCACCGTCAAGGACGCCCTGGACCGCCGACCGACCGGCAATATCGGCATCCTCAAGCTCGTCCTCCGGCGGTCGGCCTGGGCCAAGAGCCATCGTCCGGTCCGCGCGCTATTCAAGCCGGAACTAACACCGGTTGTGGGCGGCGGCGATCTCGGCGAAATCTTTGTGGAAGCACGGCCCGCGGCCCTGGAGCGCATCCGCGCTGTGGTCCAGAGCGCGGAGGAAACCGCCAAGCGTCGGCCCGAACCCAATACCGGCAAGCTCGTGCCGTATCCAAGCACGGCGCGCAGCGAGACCGGGGCAATCGATCGAATTGAGCTCTATGGTGCCGCCGATCGTCGCCGTTTCTCTGTCGAGGACGGCGTGGAATGGCTTGCCAATCCGATGACGGGCGGCGCCTACCACATCGATCTATTCGACATCCCGCCGCCACGCGGACAGTGGGACGCCGCCGACAAAGACCGCCAGCTGCTCTACCGGTCCTTCGTCGATGGACTAGAGGCGATCGGGTCAGGGCTTGTTGCCGAACGCCTGACAACGCCTCGGCTCGACCGCCCGCAACTGGCGCTCCGGCTCGAACGCTCGACGAATGCGCCGGCGCTGTTCTTGCAAGCAGCGACTGCCGACCGGCGCAAAACGCGCGACCTCGCCCCGTTCGACGGCAATCGCGAGCGCCACAGCCGACTGCTGACGTTTCTAGACAACCACCCTCTCGTCCGCCGCATCGAGCTGCCCCCGATCCTTACCCGAACAATTCTCGACGAGCGGCTGTCCGCGCGCGCTTCCGCTGCAAAGGTGCGGCAGGCCCCGACAACCGCCATTATGCCGGAACCGCTCGTTGCCCGTGCGTATCCAAAGATGGGCGTCATTGATGGAGGCATCGCCAGCGGGCTCGACTCCTGGATCGTGCATCGTTGGGATACGCTCGCCAATGTGGACAAGAGTCTCGATCACGGGACCTTCATCGCAGGCCTTACCGTCGGCGGAGCTGGCCTCAACGGCCCCGGCATCTGCCCAGAGCCCGACGGAATTGCCCTCGTCGACATCGCTATATTCCCGGACGAAGCCAAGCCGGTCTTTCAGAACTACTATCCCGGCGGCGTCCCCGACTTCATGGACGAGATCGCGAACGCGGTCGCCGACGCCCGAGCGCGGCACGGCACACGTGTCTTCAACCTCAGCCTCAACGTCCAGCACCAAGCCGAGCCCGATCAGTACGGTGCGCTCGCGGCCCGGCTTGACACGATCGCCGAGCAGAACGACGCGATCTTTGTAATTTCAGCTGGCAACACAACCCCGCAGGACCGACGCACCGAATGGCCCGGCGACGAAACCCAGGCCCTGATCGCGCTGGCCTCGGCGCGGAACGACGGCCTTCTCATGCCGGCAGAGAGTATTCGCAGCCTGTCTGTCGCCGCGCTCAACCCTCCCGACCTGCCGACGAGTCTGGCGCATGCGCCGGCCCGGTATTCACGCCGTGGCCCGGGTCTACGAGCCGGTGTGAAACCGGATCTCGCCCATATCGGCGGCAGTGGGTCGCCCGATGACGCACTTGGAACCGGCCTGTTCTCCGTCGCGCCGGATGGAGCCTGCATTCATGGCTGCGGTACAAGTTACGCAGCCCCGCTCGTCGCGAAGACTGCCGCCATGCTGGACCACAGCATCGAAGGGGATGTCTCGCGCGAAACCATAATCGGGCTCCTGATGCATCATGCCCGGGTGCCGGAACTCTTGACGACAAAGGCCCTGTCCAGCGTCGCCCGCGATCTCGTCGGCTTCGGCATGCCGCCGAGCGCGGCCGACATTCTCGAAGGCAGCGACCACGCGATCACGCTCGTCTTCGCCCATCGCTTGCGGCGCGATCAGCAGGTCGCGTTCCAGTTTGGCTGGCCCCCTTCGCTAGTTATGCCCAATGGCAAATGTCGTGGCCAAGCCCGGCTGACCTTGGTCTCCTCCCCGCCGCTCGACACGAGCTTTGGCGCGGAACTTGTCCGGGTCAACATAGAAGCCGCCCTGCAACAGGAGGACTTCGACAAGGCCGGCAATTCGGGCTGGAAAGGGCGCATGGAAGCCGCCTACCTGCCCGGTCGTGCTTCGGGGCCGCCAATTGAGGCCGAGCGAATCGAACACGGCTTCAAATGGAGCCCGTCGAAGATGTTCACCCGGACCTTGCGGGGTGTCGGGAAATCATCGAACTGGCGGATGTTTGTAGGGTACACGACGCGGGCCGGCGAGATCATGCCGGACAATGGCGTGCCCTTCACAGCGATCCTGACCATCTCCGATCCCGATGGAGCGGCACCAGTCTTCAACGAGATGCGTGCGCTCCTCGCTCGTTCGGGCGTCCGAATCGAGGATATCCAGACTGCCGCTCGCGTTGCGACAAGAGTATAATAGATAGAGCGCCGCGCCCGTGCGGCGCTCGGCGCGCACGTGCTGGCGTGCCTCCTCGTAGCCGGAATAGCCGATCTTGCGCACGAAGCGGGTGACGGTGGCGTTGGAGACGTTGGCGAGCCGCGCGAGCTCGGTCGCCGTGTAGCTCGCCAGCTCGCCGGGGAAGTCCAGCACGAAGTCCGCGAGCCGCCGCTCGGTGGGATGCAGGCGGGGCAGGGCGGCGCGCACGCGCGCGGGGAAGGACGGCTGGGCCTTGGGCGACATGGCTCCTTGTGTCGCCCACGCGCGGACGCTTCGCAAGCGCCTCGGCCGGCGTCGCGGCTCACGAGGCGTCGCGCTTCGCGATCCAGTCGAAATCCGGATGGTTGGCGAAGCGCCAGGCGCGGCGGGGGCCGGCCATGACGTTGAGGTAGTACATCTCGA
Source organism: Salinarimonas sp. (assembly GCA_051117315.1). GTDB lineage: Bacteria > Pseudomonadota > Alphaproteobacteria > Rhizobiales > Beijerinckiaceae > Salinarimonas. Next base: position 30,786 of record JBNPEA010000015.1, read on the forward strand.
CGCCGTAGGGCGCCGCGCAAGGGTGGTGGCCCTTGGGCACGAGCACGACGTCGCCGTCGGCCACCGCCATGGTCTCGTCGAGGGAGCCGTCCTCGGTGAAGACGCGCTGCAGGCCGAAGCCGTTGGCCGGGTTCAGGCGGTGGTAGTAGGTCTCCTCCAGGTAGGTCATGCGGGGGAAGTCGTCCTCGTCGTGCCGGTGCGGCGGGTAGGACGACCAGTGGCCCTGGGGGGTGAAAACCTCGGTGACGAGGAGCGAGTCGGCGACGTCGCGCTCCTCCATGGCGATCGGATGGATGCGCCGCGTGTTCGTGCCCTTCCCGCGGGTGACGGCCTCGACGTCCTCCGGGCGGATCACCGTCAAGGGACGCTCGCCCTTGCCCGGAGCCGTGCAGACCGCGAGGGTCAGCGGCGTCGTCGCCCGCGCCGACCAGCCGGTGCCGGCCGGCACGTAGACGGTGAACGGCCGCTCGCCGGAGAACGGATCCATGCGGCTGCCGAGCGCGCCCAGAGCCTGGCCCCCGGCCTCGATCTCGGCCTTGCCCTCGACGAGGACGAGCATGGCCTCGCGATCCCCGGTCGCCTCCGCCGCGGTCTCGCCGGGCGACAGCCGGTAGAGCGAGAAGCCGACATAGGTCCAGCCGGCCGTCTCGGGCGTGATGGCGTGGACCAGCCCGTTGGTGCCGGTGGGCTTGCGCAGGAGGTTCGCCATCAGCGCGCCTCCGCGTCCAGGCCCGCCTCGCGGGCGAGGTGGCGCAGGGCCTCGAGGCCCAAGCGCTGGTAGACCTTCGGGTCGCGCACGTCGGGGTCCTGCTCCGCCTCGATCACGAGCCAGCCGTCGTAGCCGTGCTCGGCGGCGATGGCGAGGACGCTGAGGAAGTCGACCCCGCCCTCCGGGTCCCCCGGCACGGTGAAGACGCCGCGGCGCACGCCCTCGAGGAAGCTCAGCCGCTCGGCCTCCACCTCCCGCCTGATGGCGGGGCGGACGTTCTTCGCGTGGATGTGGCGCACGCGGTCCATGTGCCTGTGCGCCAGCGCCGTCGGGTCCGCGCCGGCGAAGAAGGCGTGGCCGGTGTCGAGAAGGAGCTTCGTCGCCGGCCCCGTCTCCGCCATCAGCCGGTCGATCTCGGCCGCGCTCTGCACGACGGTGCCCATGTGGTGGTGGTAGACGAGATCGATCCCCCGTTCGGCGCAATGGACGGCGAGCGCCTCGACGCCGCGGGCGAAGCCGGGCCACTCCGCGTCCGAGAGAATCGGGCGCTCCGCCAGGGGCTTGGCGTCGTCTCCGTGGATGGCGTTGGAGGTCTCGCAGACGATGCACACACGCGACCCCATGGCGGCGAGCAGGTCGAGCACCGGGTCGAGCGCCGCCTTCTCCTCGTCGACGCTGCGCACGAGCAGGTTCAGCGAGTGCCAGCCGGAGACGTAGGCGAGGCCGTAGGGACCGAGCGTCGCCTTCAGCGCGGCGGCATCTTCGGGGAACTTGTGGCCCTTCTCGATGCCGTCGAAGCCGATGGCGGCGGCATCAGTGAGGCACTCCTCCAGCGAGATGTGCGCGCCGAGGCGGCGGTCGTCGTCGTTGGACCAGGCGATGGGATTGGTGCCGTAGCGGATCATGCGATGTCGTCCTCGGGGGCGTCCTCAGGGGCGGCGGCGGGTGGTGGCCTGCTCGTAGGCGGCGCGGGCGGCGCGGACCTCCGCGCGGGTCGAGACCTCGGGCACGGCGACGTTCCACCAGGCGCCGCCGGCCTGCGTCGTGATCGCCGGGTCGGTGTCGATGACGATGCCGGTGGTGGTCTCCGAGGCGCGGGCTCGGGCGAGCGCGGCCTCCAGCTCGGCGATGGATGACACCTTCTCCGTGCGCGCGCCCATCGCCGCCATGTGCGCGGCGAAGTCGATGTGCGCCGGCGTCTCGTGCACCGCGTCGTCGAGGAGGTTGTTGAAGCTCTCAGCCCCGGAGGCGCGCTGCAGCCGGTCGATGCAGCCGAAGCCGCGATTGTCGAGGACGACGACGACGAGCTTGCGGCCGAGCATCACCGCCGTGGCGAGCTCGGAGTTCATCATCATGTACGAGCCGTCGCCGACCCTGACCACGACCTCGCGCCCGGGCAGCGCCATCTGCCCGCCGAGCCCGCCGGCGATCTCGTCGCCCCTGGTC
>JBNPEA010000157.1:0-7105 GCA_051117315.1 Salinarimonas sp.
ACGCGTGCGCGGGGTCGGCCGGCGGAATGGCGCCGAAGGCGGCGGTCGTGGACGCGGATCGCGATCGGGGCTATGCGCTGGTCGGGCCGCAGGGCGTTTCCCACCGGCCGGACGGGCCTGCCTTGTGGTCGCTGCGGCCGGAGAGCCGCAGGGGCCGGCCGGGGCGCACGCCGCGCGACGACGTCGCCTTCCTGCTGGCGGTCATCGACGACGCCGTCGCCCGCTTCGGCCTCGACCGGGAGCGCGGCCTCGCCGCCGGGTTCTCGCTCGGCGGCTCCATGGTCTGGGACCTCGCCTGCGTCGCGCCGGATGCCGCCGCGGCCTATGCGCCCGTGGCCGGCGGGTTCTGGGAGCCCCTGCCGGAGAGCTGCGCCGGCCCGGTCCGGCTTCTGCATGCGCACGGGTTCGCGGACACGGTGGTGCCGCTCGAAGGCCGCCCGATCGGGGAGGGTGCCGACCCCCTGCACCAGGGCGACGTCTTCGCGGGCCTCGCGATCTGGCGCGAGACCCTCGGCTGCGCGCCGAACCCCGACACGCATGAGCTCGGCGAGCGGTTCTGGCGCAAGAGCTGGACGGGATGCGCGGCGGGCACCCTCGACCTCGTCCTCTTCCCCGGGGGCCATCGCGTGCCCGAGGGGTGGACCGACCTCGCCCTCGACTGGTTCGAGGCGGACGAGAACCCGTGAGGCGCCGCCTCACGCCGCGTGGTCGGCCGTGCGTCCCGCGATCGTCTCGGCGACCCAGTCGGGATCGCGGGCGATGAGCTTGAGGTAGGAGACCAGCACCGGGTCGGGGTTGTGGCGGCCCTGCTCGACGTCGCGCACGCGCCCCAGCGAGATGCCGTAGCGGGCGGCGAAGGCCTCCTGGGTGAGGCCCAGGCGCTCGCGGGTGCGGCGGACGGCATACCCCGCCTCGGCGCGCGCGATCATGTCGTCCGTCATCGGAGGATTGTCGGGGTCCGAGAGCGCGCTCGCCTCGATCTCCTCCTCGGTCATGGCCTCCAGGCGGGCGCGCTGCTCGGGGGTGAAATCCCGAGGCGCGGTGCCGTCGAGGCTGCGCCGCACAATCGCCATGTCAGGTCCCTCCCTCGTAGAGCCGGCGCTCGCGCCGGTTCGCGCGCCGTGCGGAGATGATCCGCGCCACATCCCCGCGCATCGTGAACACGACGGCGAGGCAAAGCCCGCCGACTGCGCCGATAGCAGTGAAGCGCTGCTCGCCGTAGTCGAAACGTTCGTCTGCGGCGACGCGTTGCCGACCGTCGCGGAAGACCTCCATCGCGATCTCGAACGACACGCCGTGCTTCGCCTCGTTCGCCGAGGCCTTGGCATCGTCCCACTCGAAGGCCGTCGGCGCGCTCACGGCTCGATACTACGGGCGATCCGTAGCGCTGTCCACACCGCGCACACGACGCCGCAGCGCAGCGCCCGCGCGTCGAACGCCCCTTGACCTTCCGCGTCGGCTCCAGTCCAAAGGACCGGCATCCACGCCAGGAGGTCGCCCGTGCTGTCATCCGTGCTCATCGCCAATCGCGGGGAGATTGCCGTTCGCGTCATCAGGACGGCGCGACGGCTGGGCATGCGCACCATCGCCGTCTACTCGGACGCCGATCGCGACGCCCTGTTCGTGCGCCTCGCCGACGAGGCGCATCGCATCGGCCCGGCGCCGGCTTCCGAGAGCTACCTGAAGATCGACGCCATCCTCGAGGTCGCGAAGAGCGCGGGGGCGGACTGCATCCATCCCGGCTACGGCTTTCTTTCCGAGCGCGCCGCCTTCGCGCGCGCCTGCGCGGATGCCGGCATCGTCTTCGTCGGCCCGCCAGCAGAGGCGATCGAGGCGATGGGGCTCAAGGACGCGGCAAAGGCGCTGGTGCAGAAGGCGGGCGTGCCCGTCGTGCCGGGCTACCACGGCTCGCGCCAGGAGCCCGACTTCCTGCGCCAGAAGGCCTACGAGATCGGCTACCCGGTGCTGATCAAGGCCGTCGCCGGCGGCGGCGGCAAGGGCATGCGCCGCGTCGACAAGGTGGCGGAGTTCGACGCCGCGCTCGCCTCGGCCCAGCGCGAGGCGCAGGCCTCGTTCGGCGACCCGCGCGTCCTCGTCGAGAAGTACGTGCTGGCGCCGCGCCACGTCGAGATCCAGGTCTTCGCCGACGCTCACGGCAACGTGATCCACCTGAACGAGCGCGACTGCTCGCTGCAGCGCCGCCACCAGAAGGTGATCGAGGAGGCGCCGGCCCCGGGCATGACGCCGCAGGTGCGCGAGGCGATGGGCCACGCCGCCGTCGAGGCGGCCCGCGCCGTGGGCTATGTCGGCGCCGGCACGGTGGAGTTCATCGCCGACGGTCGCGAGGGGCTGCGGGCGGACCGCTTCTGGTTCATGGAGATGAACACCCGCCTGCAGGTGGAGCACCCGGTGACGGAGGCGATCACCGGGCTCGACCTCGTCGAGCTGCAGTTCCGCGTCGCATCCGGCGAGGCGCTGCCGCTGGCGCAGGTGGACGTGCCGCTCGTCGGCCACGCTGTCGAGGCGCGGCTCTACGCGGAGGACCCGGAGCGTGGCTTCCTGCCCTCCACCGGCCGGCTGTTCGCGCTCTCGCTGCCCGAGGGCGACGACGTGCGTGTCGACGCCGGCGTCGAGGCGGGCGACCAGGTGACGCCGTTCTACGACCCGATGATCGCCAAGATCATCGCCCGCGGCGAGACCCGCGGGGAGGCGCTCGACACGCTGTCGCGTGCGCTCGGCCAGACGGTGGTCGCCGGCCCGCGCACCAACACCGCCTTCCTCGCCCGGCTGGTGGACGCTTCCGCCTTCCGAGAGGGCACGTTCGACACCGGCTTCATCGACGCCAACCTCGAGGCGCTCGGCGCCGTGCCGCAGGAGCGCGATCCGGCCTCTATCGCGGCGGGCGCGCTGTCGCTCGTGGCCTCGGATCTCGCCGCCGCGCGCGAGGCGGCACGGGCCGCGCTGCGCGAGGGCGCGACCCCGTGGCTCGCCGAGGACGGCTTCCAGCTCATGGGCGAGCGGCGCACCACGCTGCCGCTCCTCGTCGACGGCGAGCGGCTCGACGCGCAGGTGAGCTTCGACGCCGACGGCCCCGCCGTCGAGATCCCCGGCGCCACCGCGGCGATGGGCGAGCCGGAGGCGACGCTGGTGGAGGCCGAGGGTGACGTCCTCGTCCTGCGCGAGGGACGCCAGACCCGCGTCGCGCTGTTCGATCCGGCGAGCGTCGATCTCGAGCATCTCGACGCCGGCGGGCTCGTCAAGGCGCCGATGCACGGCAAGGTCGTCGCGCTCTTCGTCTCCGTGGGCGAGCGCGTCGAGAAGGGCCAGCGCCTCGCGGTCGTCGAGGCGATGAAGATGGAGCACCCGCTCACGGCTCCGATCGCCGGTACCGTCGACGAGATTTCCGCCGGGCCGGGGGACCAGGTGGCCGAGGGTGCCCGCCTCCTCGTCATCGCGGCCGACGAGGAGGGCTGAGGCATGCGCAAGCTCGCCATCGCACTCGCCATCGTCCTCGTCGTCGGCGGCTTCGGGACGTACCTGACCTTCCAGCTGCGCCAGCATGCGGACGAGTGCGACTCGGCCATGCGCCACTGCGCGGTGCCGCGCGAGGAGATCGCCTTCCTGGAGGGCGAATGGTGCCTCGCCGGCGATCCCGCCAGCCTGCGCGAGAGCGTGCGTTTCGAGGACGCGCGCATCCTGATGCGCCAGAGCGGGCCGCGCGTCGGCGGCGAGCGCCCGTGGGTCGAGGCGCGGGTGTTCCGCTCGATGGGCGCGCTCGTCTATTTCGAGCACGACGCCGACACCGGCGCGCGCCTCTCCGGCGAGCTGACGCTCCTGCGCACGGGCGAGGCCACGCGCCAGACGGTGCTCGGGCCGAACCGTCTCACCTGGATGCGCTGCTGACGGGGGCGCCGTCCCGCTTGCGGCGCGGGGGCGAACCTGCCACATCCTCCCGATGACACCGCAAGCCCGCCTCTCCGGCGCGATGGAGGTCCTCGACGACCTCGTCGCCCGCCGCCGCCCCGCCGCCGACGCCCTCAAGGACTGGGGCCTTTCCCACCGCTTCGCCGGATCGAAGGACCGCGCCGGCATCGCCACGCTGGTCTACGACGCGCTGCGCCGGCGCGCCTCCGCCGCCTGGCTGATGGGCGTCGACGAGGCGCGCGGGGAGCCGGTGAGCGGGCGCGCCCTCGTGCTGGGCATGCTCGCCCTCCAGCGCGGGATGAGCGCCGACCAGATCTCCGCCCTCTGCGACGGCTCGCGCTTCGCGCCCGCGCCGCTTTCCGAGGACGAGCGCGCGCGCCTCGCCCGGCCCGATCTCTCGGACGCGCCGCCCCACGTCCAGGGCGACTACCCCGCCTGGATCCACGACGAGCTCGCCGCGATCTTCGGAGACGCGGTCGTCGCCGAGGCGCGGGCGCTCGCCGAGCGCGCGCCCCTCGACATTCGCGTCAACACGCTCCTCGTCTCCCGCGAGGAGGCGCAGAACGCGCTCGCCTTCCTGGCGCCGATCGAGACCCCGCACGCGCCGCACGGCCTGCGCATCGCGCTCGGCGAGGACGGCCGCGGGCCGGCGCTCCAGAGCGAGCCCGAGTTCATCAAGGGCTGGATCGAGATCCAGGACGAGGGCTCCCAGCTCGCCGCGCTGCTCGCCCGCCCCGGCGAGAAGGCGCAGGTCGTCGACCTGTGCGCCGGCGCCGGCGGCAAGACGCTGGCGCTCGCGGCGCTGATGGACAATTCCGGCCAGATCTACGCCACCGATGCCGACACGCGGCGCCTCGCGCCGATCCACGATCGGCTGGCGCGGGCCGGCGTGCGCAACGTCCAGATCCGCAGCCCGCGGGGCAAGGCCGACGCGGTGACCGATCTCGACGGGCGGGCCGACCTCGTCCTGGTCGACGCGCCCTGCACCGGCACCGGCACCTGGCGGCGCAACCCGGACGCCAAGTGGCGCCTGCGGCCGGGCTCGCTCGCCCAGCGCCGCGGCGAGCAGGACGCGGTGCTCGACCGTGCCGCGCGCCTCGTCAGGCCCGGCGGCCGGATCGTCTACGTCACCTGCTCCGTCCTGCCGGCCGAGAACGACGGCGCGCTCGCCGCCTTCCTGGGCCGGCACGACGGCTTCACGCCCGTGCCGGCGGGCGAGATGCTCGCCGCCGCGGGCCTCGCGGAGCTCGCGCCGCACGTGCGCGAGACCCGGCTCGGGCTGCAGATGTCGCCGCTGAAGACCGGCGTCGACGGCTTCTACGTCGCGGCCCTGGCACGCGCGGGGTGAGGGCGGGGGCCGGCCTCGGCGGGGGCGATTGCGCCCGGCGGCGTCCCGGCTTAAGTGACGAGCTTGCCCGCGCGAGAAACGGACGCCTCCCATGACCGACGCCCCCATCACCGAGACCGCCGCCGCGTCGAGCCACGACAAGATCCTCATCGTGGACTTCGGCTCACAGGTGACGCAGCTCATCGCCCGGCGGGTGCGCGAGGAGGGCGTCTATTCCGAGATCGTACCCTTCCAGTCTGCGGCCGAGGCCTTCCGGGCCATGAAGCCGAAGGGCGTCATCCTCTCGGGCGGTCCGGCCTCCGTCACCGAGGCGGGCGCGCCCGGCGCACCGCAGGAGATCTTCGACGCCGGCGTGCCGGTGCTCGGCATCTGCTACGGCGAGCAGACGATGGCCGCCCAGCTCGGCGGCGCGGTGGAGGGCGGGCACCATCGCGAGTTCGGCCGCGCCGAGGTCGAGGTGGTCAAGGACAGCCCGCTCTTCGAGGGCGTCTGGCGCGTGGGCGAGCGCTATCCCGTCTGGATGAGCCACGGCGACCGGATCACCGGGTTCCCCGAGGGCTTCAGCGTCATCGGCACCTCCGACGGTGCCCCCTTCGCCGCCGTGGCGGACGAGGCGCGGCGCTTCTACGGCGTGCAGTTCCACCCCGAGGTGGTGCACACCCCGCACGGCAGCCACCTCCTGCGCAACTTCGTGCGCACCATCGCCGGCTGCACCGGCGACTGGACGATGGCCGCCTTCAAGGACGAGGCGATCGCCCGTATCCGCGCGCAGGTCGGCTCCGAACGGGTGATCTGCGGCCTCTCCGGCGGCGTCGATTCGGCGGTGGCGGCGGTGCTGATCCACGAGGCGATCGGCGACCAGCTCACCTGCGTCTTCGTCGACCACGGCCTGATGCGCGCGGGCGAGGCGCAGGAGGTGGTGAGCCTGTTCCGCTACGCCTACAACATCCCGCTCGTGCACGTGGAAGCGCAGGACACCTTCCTCGGCGCGCTCGAGGGCGTGAGCGACCCCGAGACCAAGCGCAAGACCATCGGCCGGCTCTTCATCGACGTGTTCGAGGCCGAGGCCAAGAAGGTGGGCGGCGCCGCGTACCTGGCCCAGGGCACGCTCTACCCCGACGTGATCGAGAGCGTCAGCTTCACCGGCGGCCCCTCCGTCACGATCAAGAGCCACCACAACGTGGGCGGGCTTCCCGAGCGCATGAACATGAAGCTCGTCGAGCCCCTGCGCGAGCTGTTCAAGGACGAGGTGCGCCTGCTCGGCCGCGAGCTCGGCCTCCCCGAAGGCTTCGTCGGCCGCCACCCCTTCCCGGGGCCCGGCCTCGCCATCCGCTGCCCCGGCGAGATCACCGGGGAGAAGCTCGACATCCTGCGCAAGGCGGACACGATCTACCTCGAGGAAATCCGCCGCGCCGGCCTCTACGACGACATCTGGCAGGCCTTCGCCGTGCTGCTCCCCGTGCGCACGGTGGGCGTGATGGGCGACTTCCGCACCTACGAATACGTCTGCGCGTTGAGGGCGGTGACCTCGGTGGACGGGATGACGGCGGATTTCTACCCGTTCGACATGGCGTTCGTCGGGAAGGTGGCGACGCGGATCATCAACGAGGTGAAGGGGATCAACCGGGTGGTGTACGATGTGACGAGCAAGCCGCCGGGGACGATCGAGTGGGAATGATTCCGAAGCATCGGAGACGATCGGCAAAGATCATCATAGCCCCCCTAGTCCGCTGATATCAAACCCGAAAGTCTTCGACCACGATCACAGTCTATCGCTGAGCATCGGTGGAAAGCGACGGGTCGGCTGACGGGCCGCAACTGGCTTGCCTCCCG
>JBNPEA010000104.1:0-32494 GCA_051117315.1 Salinarimonas sp.
CCGACGTCCACCGTGATCGTCTCCATCCCGGCGAGCAAGAGATAGTACCCTTCGCCCGCGTTGATGATCAAGAGACGCTCGAAGGAGCGGAACGGGCCGGCGAAGGCCACCCAGCCGTCCGCAGGTGCGCTGACGATCTCACCGGGACGTGTCGAAAGTGAGATTCCGCGCGTGCGTCCGCCATAGCCGTCGGGTGCGCCGAATGCGCGCAGCGTCTCCCCCGCGACCGGCCGCGGCAGCAATCCGCGGGCCTCCGCGAAGGGCAGCGCCGGCGCCAGCCGGGCGGGATCGCGGAAGGCCGCCTCCTCGAATCGCGCCCGGGTGCGCGCGACGCGGGCCTGCGTCGCCGCCCGCGCCGCGTCGGCGGCGCCGCGCGCGGAGGCGATCTCGCGTTCCATGCCGGCGATCAAGTCTTCGAGAGTGGCCGCCTGCTCGGCGAGCGTGGCGGCACGCAGGCGCTCGGCCGCGACGTTCTCGCGCGCGGCGGCGAGCCGCGCCTGGCGGGCCTCGACCAGCGCGGCGAGGCGCGTGCGCTCGTGGGCGAGCGCCTCGAGCTCGGCGGCGAGGGTGGCGCGGTCGGTGGCGATCGCCTCGCGCAGGCGCACCAGCTCCTCGAGGTCGGCGGCGAGCGCCTCGGTCTCGGCGCGCAGCTCGGGCACGACGGAGCCCAGCAGCATCGAGGTGCGCACGGCGGCGAGGATGTCCTCGGGACGCACCAGCACCGCGGGCGGCGGGCGCCGGCCCATGCGCTGGAGCGCGGCGAGCACCTCGACGATGACGTCGCGCCGGCTCTCGAGCGAGCGGCGGATCGCCGCCTCGGAGCCCAGGAGCACGGTCAGGCGCTCCTCGAGCTCGCCCGCCCCGGCTTCGAGGCCGCGAATGCGGGCCGTGGTGTCGATCAGCGCCTGCGCCAGCCGGGCGCGATCGGCGCCGAGGCGCGCGATCTCGTCCTCCAGCGCCCGGCGCTCGGAGGCCGCGCTGTCGAGCGCCGAGCGCAGCGCCTCGAGCTCGGCCGCACGGGCGTCGCGCTGCGCCTGCGTGCGCGCCGCCTCGTTCTCGAGCGCCGAGGGATCGACGGCGGGCGCCGTCTCCGGCGCCTGCGCATGCGCGGGTCCCGTACCGAGCCCGGCTCCCGCCGCGAGCAGGAGCCCGGCAGCGAGCGCGCGCGCGGGGCGCCGGAGCGTCCGGCGGCTCGTCATGGCGTGGGCTCGCGCGTCGTTGTCATGGGTCGCCGCCGCGATGATAGGGGTGGCCGGAGAGTATGGTCAGCGCGCGGTAGACCTGCTCGGCGACGAGGCCGCGCACGATCTGATGCGGGATGGTCAACCCGCCGAACGAGAGCACGAGGTCCGCCCGCGCGCGGATCGCCTCGTCGAGCCCGTCCGGACCGCCGACGACGAAGGTCGCCGCCGGGCGCCCCGCGTCACGCCAGCCGCCGAGCCGCCCGGCGAAGGCCGGGCTGTCGAGCGCCCGGCCGCGCTCGTCGAGCACGACGAGCGCGCCGTCCGGCACCCGCGCGGCGATCGCCGCCGCCTCCTCGGCGCGGCGATCGGCATCCCGCCTCGCACGCGATTCGGGGATCTCCACCACGTCCGGCCCCGCGAGGCCGAGCGGGCGGGCGAGCGCGCGGGCGCGCTCGAGATAGCGATCGGCGAGCGCGCGCTCGGGGCCGGCCTTGAGACGGCCGATCGCGACGAGCGCGAGCCGCACTTGCCGTCAGCCGTCGATGCGCTCGGCCGGCCGATCCGCGCCCCACATCTTCTCGAGATTGTAGAAGGAGCGGACCTCGGGGCGGAACACGTGCACGATCACGTCGCCGGCGTCGATCAGCACCCAGTCGCAGGCGGGCATGCCCTCGACACGTGGCGTGCCGTGGCCGTTGTCCTTGAGCGTCTGGATGATGCGGTCGGCGATCGCGTTCACGTGACGATCCGAGCGACCGGTGGCCACCAGCATCGTATCGGCCACCGACGTCTTGCCGACGAGATCGATCTCGACGACCTCCTCGGCCTTCATGTCGTCGAGGCACGTGCGGGCCACGGACAGAATTTCCCCGTCGACCGAGGCCCCAGCCTCGTGACGGGCGGGAAGCGGCGCGGTTTCCGCTTCGCGCGGAGACACTTGAGCCAGCGTCATGTCCTCTCTGCGTTTGCGACGGCAGGAATTGCCGCCTCCCACAAGATGCGCTCCCGGGCTCGGAATTTCAACGCCGATCTCGCCGCAGCCGCCGGGCCCCGCGCAGGCCGCATATATAAGGAGTCCGGAGGCGCTCGCGGAACGCCGCTCCGGCCGGCTCCGGGCGCGGCCGCGATGGGGCGTTGACGCGGGCCACGCGCGAGACTATACACCCGGCTTCACGGGCGCGTGCCGGTTCCGCGGCAGGCGGCCCATGGGTTCCTGAGACATCAGCCGATCCCCGCTGCGTGGGCCGACATGGCCTCGCCGGGCGGCGCATACGAACGGGGTTCTACAAGCCATGGCCAATACGCCCTCGGCCAAGAAGATGACGCGCAAGATCGCTCGTCGCACGGCGGTCAATCGCATGCGTCGCTCGCGCATGCGCACCTTCATCCGCAAGGTCGAGGAGGCCCTCGGCGCCGGTGACGCCGCCAGCGCGCGCACCGCGTTCGCCGCGGCGGAGCCGATCATCATGCGCACCGCCCAGAAGGGCGTGACGCACAAGAACACCGCCGCCCGCAAGGTGTCGCGCCTCGCCAAGCGCGTGAAGGCGCTGGAAGCCGGCGCGAGCGCCTGAGCCGCGCGTCCGGCCGCCGGCCCACGCCGCGGCCGGCCTGCCCGTCCCATCGCGACGACTGCCCGAAAGCCCGGCCCTCGCGCCGGGCTTCGCCTTTGCATGCGCCCGTCGACGGCTCCTGGTGATCGCTTAGCGAGTCTTCGTACGACGCTGAAGACGTCCGGACACGCCGCATGCGCGAATGCACGGGGCGTTGCAGTTCATCTAACGTTCTGCTTGACTCCGATCTGCGAATTCCGGGTGGAAACCTTGGATCTGCATCGACCGAGCGCGCAGATAAACGCATTGGACGTCAATATCTTAGGGGGCAAAGGACGAGGGGGCCCGGAATCGTGGCGACCTCGGGACGCGATCGAGATGCCGATACAACGCGCGAAGAAACCCGGCTATGTCGGCTACCCACTCGCTCAACGTCAACAAAAGGTAAAGGCGAACAGCGACTTATCCTCCGTCTTCCGAAGCTCGGCCGCCGCTTGACGACGCTGCGGCTCCTCATGGCGATTCCTTTCTGTTGCGCGCCTCGGGTGGGCTGTGTAAGGTCTGAGGACTTCGGGGGCTCCTCGAAGTAACTCTTCAGAAATCCTTGGTTCAGCCTCAGGAGCGGGGGGTCTCGCGGTGTCTATCGTCGGCAAAAATATGAACAAGCGCCTGATGATGACGCTCGGCGAGATCTCGAACTACGCCCTGTAGCACCAACTGGGCAACAGCGCACATTGCGAAGACTTGCAGGTGCCTCGGATTTATTCGAGGCAGCACGGCGGCTTTCCGTCGTGCGAGGGTGAGATCATTGGACGGGGCGGGCGAGGTCGACTTGCGGCGGCGGTCGACGTGCCTAAGGCACGAAGAAGGAGGGCTGAGATGTTCCATGGGGGCGAGGAGCGTGCGAAGGCACTCGCGGCGGCGATCGACGGAGAGCCCGGTGGGCGGACGTCGTCCGTCGCCGGCGGGGCGTCGATGGAGACGCCCGCGCACGCGCACGGCCGCGCCTCCGGCGAGACGTCCGCACGCGTCCCGAGCGATCCGCCTCCGCGCGTCGGCAGCGAGGCCTGGGGCCGCGTCCGGCGGCGCCTGCGCGCCGAGCTCGGCGAGGACGTCTTCACCTCCTGGTTCGCCCGCCTCGAGCTCGAGACCCTGTGCGACGGCTGCGCCCGGCTGACCGTCCCCACGCGCTTCCTCAAGAGCTGGATCGAGGCGCACTACCTCGATCGCGTTCTCGACGTCTATCGCGCCGAGGAGCCCGAGGTGGAGCGCATCGCGCTCGCGGTGCGCGGGACGACATCGCGCGACGGGGCGCGTCGGGCCGAGCCGTCCCAGGCCGCGCGGACGGAGGCCGCACCGCGGCGCGAGGCGCCGGCCGCCGCGCCCGCCCCGGCGTCCGCGTCCGCGCCGAAGGCGGCGATGCCGATGCCCGAGAGCGACATCGCCGGCGCCCCGCTCGACCCGCGCCTGACCTTCGACAGCTTCGTCGTCGGCCGCTCGAACGCGCTCGCACACGCCGCCGGCGACCGCGTCGCGCGCCACGACGGCCCGGCCCTCTACAACCCGCTCTACCTCCATGCGGGCGTCGGCCTCGGCAAGACGCACCTGCTCCACGCCGTCGGTCACGGCGCCCGCGCCCACGGCAAGCGGGTGATCTACCTCACGGCGGACCGCTTCATGTACGGCTTCGTCTCGGCCCTGAAGGCGCAGACCTCGCTCGCCTTCAAGGAGAAGCTGCGCGGCATCGACCTCCTGATCATCGACGACGTGCAGTTCATCCAGGGCCGCACCATCCAGCAGGAATTCGGCCACACGCTCAACGCGCTGATCGACGCCGGCCGTCAGGTCGTGATCGCGGCGGACCGCCCGCCGGGCGATCTCGAGAGCCTCGACGAGCGCGCCCGCTCGCGGCTGGCCGGCGGGCTCGTGGTCGAGGTCGGCAACCTCGACGAGGACCTGCGCCACGCCATCCTCGGCGCGCGCATCGCCGCCGTGCGCAAGGCGCATACCACCTTCGACGTCGCTCCCGACGTGATCGCCTGGGTCTCCCGGCAGATCACCACCAACGGCCGCGATCTCGAGGGCGCGGTGAACCGGCTCCTCGCCCATGCCACCCTCACCGGCACCGCCGTGACGCTCGAGACCGCCGAGACCGCGATCCGCGATCTCGTCAAGAACCGCGAGCCCAAGCGCGTCAAGATCGAGGAGATCCAGAAGCTCGTCGCCTCGCGCTACAACGTCTCGCGCTCCGACATCCTCTCCGAGCGCCGCACCGCGGCGGTGGTCCGGCCGCGCCAGATCGCCATGTACCTGTCGAAGACGCTGACCCTGCGCTCGCTGCCCGAGATCGGCCGGCGCTTCGGCGGGCGCGATCACACGACGGTGCTCCACGCCGTACGCAAGATCGAGAAGGCCATCGGCGAGGACACGACGCTCGGCGAGGAGGTCGAGCTGCTCAAGCGCATGCTGCAGGAGTGAGCGCGGGGGGCCGCCTGGCCCCCTCGCCCTTCACTGCCTCGCCCTCGCCTCAGCCGATGGCGGCGGCCACCCGCCGCGCCGCCTCCGTAATGTCCTCGCGCGCGTGATAGAGCCCGAAGCCGAAGCGCAGCACGTCGGCGCGCACGTCGGTGACGATCTCGGCCGCCGTCAGCCGATCGTGCAGCGCCGCCGCGTCCGGCCGGCGGAACGCGAGGAAATTGGCGCGCCGGGGCGCGTCGAGCCCGATCACCAGATCCGTCCGCGACAGCCCGGCGCCCTGCGCCTCGAGCGCCTCGACGAAGGCGTGCTGGCAGGCGTGGGCGTGGGCGTGCGCCTGCGCGGCGCCGATGCCGAGCCCGTCGAGCCAGCGCATCACGGCGTTGAAGCGATAGAGGGCGGTGGGGTCGAAGGTCGCGCCCATGAAGCGGAAGCCGTCGCGCGCATAGGCGACCTCCCCCGCCTGCCGCGCCGCGAGCGCGCCGAAGGCGGCGTACCAGCCCGTGGCCCGCGGGCGCTCGCCGTAGCCCGGCGGGCAATGCATGAAGGCGGCGCCCTCCCCGCTCATCACGTACTTGTAGCCCCCCGACATGTAGAAGACGCGGTCCGCGAGCCGCGAGAGGTCCGTCGGCAGCGCCAGGAAGCCGTGATAGCCGTCGATCACGACGAAGGTCTCGTCGTCCGGCACGGCGGCGACGAGCCGCTCCGGCTCGGCCACCACGTAGCCGGACCCGAACAGGACCTGGCTGAACAGGACGACGTCCCACCCGCCCCGGGCGGCCTCCTCGGCGAAGCGCGCCTCGAAGGTGGCGAAGGGCTCGACCGGGACGGTGACGAGATCGATCAGCCCGTCCTCCGCGAGGCGCCGGGAGAGGCGGGTGAAGGAGTGGAACTCGCCGTCGGTCGCCAGCACACGGACCGGGCGCTGCGTCGGCATGCAGGAGAACAGCCGCAGCCACAGCTCGAACGTGTTCTGGGCAAAGACGACGGTGCTCGCGTCCGGCAGGCCGAGCACGCCCGCGACGTGGCCCTGCGCCTCCGGCCAGATCCGGCCGAGCACGCGCTCCCATTTGCGGTCGGCGAGGCGCGCCGCATCGTCCCAAGCCTCCTCCTGCGCCGCGCGCGTGACGTCCGGCCAGGCGTGATGGCTGTGTGCCGCGAGGTGCAGGCGGCCGGGCGCGGCGTCGCGGGTGCGGGAGAAGTGGGCGCGCAGATCGAGCATGGGGCGTTTCTTTCCTCTTGGCCTCACGCGGAGCTTGTGCCGCCGGGCGGGATATTTCAAGTTTCAACCATTCAGCGGAGGGTCCCGCCATGGCGGACGACGGCGTCAAGACCGATTTCTCGAAGGACATGTCCTACGGCGACTATCTGGGGCTCGACACGCTGCTCGCCGCGCAGCACCCCCTCTCGACCGAGCACGACGAGCCGCTCTTCATCGCCATCCACCAGGTGCAGGAATTGTGGATGAAGCTCTTCATCCACGAGCTCGACGCCGCGATGACGGCCGTGCGTGCCGACCGGCCGCGACCGGCCTTCAAGGCGCTGGCGCGCTGCGGGCGCATCCAGGAGCAGCTGGTGAGCGCCTGGGACGTACTCGCGACCATGACGCCGGCGGACTACCTCGCCTTCCGCGAGCGGCTCGGCGCCTCGTCGGGCTTCCAGTCCTTCCAGTACCGCATGATCGAGTTCAAGCTCGGCGCCAAGAACGCCGGCATGCTCAAGCCGCACGCGCACGCCCCCGCCCGCCACGCGCCGCTCGTCGCCGCCTACGAGGCGCCCTCGATCTACGACGAGGCGATCCGCCTCCTCGCCCGCCGCGGCCTGCCGGTGCCCGCGCATCAGCTCGAGCGCGACGTACGCGAGCCCCACGCCTACGACCCGGCGCTCGAGACCGTGTGGGAGATGGTCTACCGCCGCTCCGAGGAGCACTTCGACCTCTACGAGCTGGCCGAGGAGCTCGTCGACCTCGAGGACCTGATGCGCCAGTGGCGCTTCCGCCACGTGACGACGGTCGAGCGCATCATCGGCTTTCGCCGCGGCACCGGCGGCTCGGCAGGGGTGTCGTACCTCAAGGGCGTGCTGGAGAAGCCGTTCTTTCCGGAATTGTGGCAGCTGCGGACGAAGCTGTAACGCTGGCGGCACAGCGCCCGGGAGATCGTGAACGCGCGAACCGGGCGGACAACGCGTCCATCGTCGCCGCGACCCCGCGAGCGGCGAATCGCGCCGCGCACGAGCGGCCGTGCGCGATCGTGTCGCTTCGCCGTGGCGTAGCCGGTGACGCCCTCGTCGACGAGCAGGACCGTCGTCGTCCGCGGCGAGCGCCCGCTCACCCCCTCGCGGGGGTGCGCGCCACGCTCTGCGCATCGATCGTCTTGCGGTAGATCCGCCACGTCGCGTGGCCGAGGATCGGCATGACGACGACGAGTCCCACCAGCAGCGGGATCGAGCCCAGCACGAGCAGGCCCGCCACGATCGCCGCCCACAGCGCCATGGCCTTCGGGTTGCGGCGCACGGCGGCGAAGGAGGCGGCGAGCGCGACGCCGGCGCCGACGTCGCGGTCGACCAGCATCGGCAGCGAGACCACGCCGATGGCGAAGGCGAGCGCGGCGAAGACGAAGCCGACTGCGTGGCCGACGAGGATCAGCGCCCAGCCGTTCGGAGTCGTCAGCGCCTCGCCGAGGAAGACGAGCGGGCCCGCGGGCGCCGGCCCGCCCCAGGTCGCGGCCCAGATCGTCTGCGCGGCGCCGATCCACAGCGCGAACAGCGCGGCGAGCATCACGGCGATGAGCACGATCGAGGTCACGCCCGGGCGGCGCAGGGCGTCGAGGCAGGCGATCCAGGTGCAGTCGTCCCCCATCTCGCGGCGGCGGCTCGCCTCGTAGAGCGGGATCGCCGCCACCGGCCCGACGAGCGCGAAGCCCGCCACGAGCGGGAAGACCAGCGAGAGGCCCGCGTCGGAGAACACGGCGAGGCCGAGCACGAGGCCGAAGAGCGGGTAGAACAGCGCCAGGAAGAACAGGTGCGAGGGCTTGGCCAGGAAGTCGGCATAGCCCTCCCGAAGCGCCGCGATCACCTCGCCCGTGGACAGGTCGCGGATCTGCGGGCGGGGCGGGGCGTGGACGGCCGTGGCGGCGGCGGCTCTCGCGGGCGGGTGGGTCGCGGTCGTCGTCTCGGCGTGCGGCATGCGCGCCTCCTGCGGTTCCGGAACGCCCCCACACCTCGTTCTTCACGCGTTGTTCTACTAGCAGCTAGGGCGCCCCGGAGTTCCGACGACCCCCGCTCGCGATTTCGTGCGCGCTACCCGTCACCCGGCGCCTCACCCGCGCCCGTGCGGCGCCTCGAGGTCGAGCTCGGGGCCGAGCGGCACGATCCGCGAGGGGTTCACGCTCTCGTGGCTCTGGTAGTAGTGCCGCTTGATGTGGCCGAAGTCGCAGGTCTCGGCGACGCCGCGCACCTGGTAGAGCTCGCGCAGGTAGCCGGACAGGTTCGGGTAATCGACGATGCGCCGAATGTTGCACTTGAAGTGCCCGACATAGACCGGGTCGAACCGCACCAGCGTCGTGAACAGCCGCCAGTCCGCCTCGGTGATCGCCTCGCCGACGAGGTAGCGGCTCTCCGACAGGCGCTCCTCCAGCCAGTCCAGCGTCGCGAAGAGCGGGCGCACCGCCTCCTCGTAGGCTGCCTGCGTGGTGGCGAAGCCGGACTTGTAGACGCCGTTGTTGACGTCGTCGTAGACGCGGGCGTTGACCGCGTCGATCTCCTCGCGCAGCGCCCCGGGGTAAAAATCCCCCGGCGTGGCGCCGACCCCGTCGAAGGCGGAGTTCAGCATGCGGATGATCTCCGCGCTCTCGTTCGAGACGATGGTGCCGCGGGCCTTGTCCCACAGCACGGGCACGGTGACGCGGCCGGTGTAGTGCGGATCGGCAGCGGTGTAGACCTCGTGCATCACCCGCGCGCCGTTGACCGCATCCGGGATCACGCCCTCGCCTTGCGCGAAGGTCCAGCCCTCCTCACCCATGAACCAGTGCACGACCGAGAGCGAGATCATCTCCTCCAGGCCCTTGAGCCGGCGGAAGATGAGGGTGCGGTGCGCCCACGGGCAGGCGAGGCTCACGTAGAGGTGATAGCGCCCCGGCTCCGCCGCGAAGCCGCCCTCGCCGGAGGGGCCGGGCGCGCCGTCCGGCGTGATCCAGCTGCGGAAACGGGATTGCTGGCGCTGGAAGCGCCCGCCCGTGGATGAGGTGTCGTACCA
The DNA here is from genome assembly GCA_051117315.1 of Salinarimonas sp. Taxonomy (GTDB): domain Bacteria; phylum Pseudomonadota; class Alphaproteobacteria; order Rhizobiales; family Beijerinckiaceae; genus Salinarimonas. The sequence goes on from JBNPEA010000104.1 coordinate 9,462, forward strand.
CCGGTCCTGCCAGCGGCCGTCGACGAGGAGGCCCATCGGTCCGGTCCTTTCGCGGTGTCGTGTCCCATGATCGTGTACGCAAGGAACAGCGCGCGGACCAGGAGGTTCGCTTGCACCGACGCGAAGGGAGGCTTGCGGGTCGCATTGCGCGCGGGCGGCTTCGCCCCACATAGGGGCGACACGGACGAGATCCGCCGAGGAGGCCAAGCCATGTCCCGCACCATGCTCGCCGCGCTCGCCGCAGCCGCCCTGATCGCCGCGCCCGCCGCGGCGCAGGAGACCGACGACACCGCCCGCGCCGTCCTCGCCGGCGGCTGCTTCTGGTGCGTCGAGGCCGATTTCGACAAGGTGCCCGGCGTGATCGAGACGACCTCGGGCTATGTCGGCGGCAGCACCGAGAATCCGACCTACGAGCAGGTCGTCGCCGGCGGGACCGGCCACGCCGAGGCGGTGGAGATCGTCTACGACCCGGATGTCGTCAGCTACGAGGAGCTGCTGCACGTCTTCTGGCGCACGATCGACCCGCTCACCGCCGGGGCGCAGTTCTGCGACGTGGGGGAATCCTACCGCTCGGCGATCTTCCCGCTGACGGAGGAGCAGAAGGCGCTGGCCGAGGCCTCGAGGCAGGACGTCGCCGCGCGCTTCGACGAGCCGATCGCCACGCGCGTCGAGGAGCCGACCACGTTCTGGGAGGCCGAGGCGTACCACCAGGACTACTACGAGAAGAACCCGCTCGCCTACCGCTTCTACCGCTGGAACTGCGGCCGCGACGCCCGGGTCGAGGCGCTGTGGGGCGAGGAGGCCGGCGGGCTCGACATCTTCGAGGGGCGCAGCTGAGGCTGACGTTCACGCGCTGCGGGCGGGCATGGCCGGCGCCGCAGGCGCCGCGGTCGAGGCGCGCACGACGAGGCTGGTCGGCAGGATGACGTGCTCGCGCGCGCCCGAGAGCAGCATGCGCGCCGCCTCGCGACCCTTGTCCTCCACCGGCTGGCGGATCGTGGTCAGCGGCGGCGCGGCGCGCTCGGCCTGCGGCACGTCGTCGAAGCCGACGATCGAGACGTCCTCGGGCACGCGCAGGCCCCGCCGCGCCAGGGCGGCGTAGGCGCCGAGCGCCATCGTGTCCGACATCGCGAGCAGCGCCGTCGGATGCGCCGCGCCCGGAGCGTACATCGCGGCGATCGCCTCCTCCACCGAGGGCGCGTCGTTCAGGCACTCGTAGGCGGTGACCTCGCCCGGCGCGACGCCCGCCTCGGCGAAGGCGTCGCGGTAGCCGAGCAGGCGCGCGCGGGGCGTGGTGAAGCGGATCTCGGCGAAGCGGGCGTCGTCGATGAAGCCGGTTCGCTCGCGGTCGTCGACCTCCAGCGAGAGGATGCCGATGCGCCGGTGGCCGAGCCCGACGACGTGCCGCGCCGCCTCGGCCGACGCCTTGCGGTCGTCGACGTCGACGGCACCGGCGCCCGGCACGTCCCCCGAATCGACCGCGACGAAGGGCAGGCCGCGGCGCCGCGCGAGCTCGACGAGGCGATTCTCCTCGCTGATGCAGAACAGGATGAAGCCGTCGACGATGGCGGTCTCGATCGACCAGCCGTCCCGCCGCTCGGCGTCGGCGGAGACGATGGTGAGGCCCATGTGCGCCTCGTCGCAGATCTCGGCGATGCCGGAGATCAGCTTCTGGGCGAACGGGTCGTTGACGATGTAGTGCAGGCTCGCGTCCGCCACGACGGCGATGAGGTCGGAGCGGCCGGAGCGCAGCACGCGACCCGCCGGCGCGGGGCCGCGGAAGCCGATCCTCTTCGCCGCGGCGAGGACCCGCTCGCGCAGTTCCTCGCGCACCAGCTCGGGGCGGTTGAAGACGTTCGACACGGTGCCCTGGGACACACCCGCGAGCACCGCCACGTCCTTGAGCCGTGCCTTCTTCATCACACCTCGTCTACCAAGCCGGTGAAACGATTCAAGGAACCCTTGACGCCGATCGCCATCGGTGCCATATCCGCCACGTGCTTGAATCGATTCAACATGCCCGCGATCACGCCGATCCGGGCATCGATGAGAGCACGGCAGCAAAGGCTCACAGATTCAGGAGATTGAGCCATGATCCCCGCAACCTTCCTCTATCCCTGGCTCGTCAACGCGGACGAACCGACCCGCGCGACCGACGGCGATCTCTCCCGCCGGGCGCTGCGCACGCCCTGGATCGCCCATGCTCGCGGCATCCAGTACGCCTGCGCGGTGGTGGCGGCCGTCGTCTTCCTCGGCGGCTGACGCGCCCCAAGGCACGACCCGCTCCCGGACGCGGCGCGCTTGCGACCGTCCCGGGTGCATGCGAAGAGGAGAGGTATCGCCTCTCGCCGGTCACCACAATGCCGCATGAGCCTCCCGAGCCCGTGTTTCGCCAAGACGCAATCGTGCGAAGCGGGACCGGCCCAGAACAGACGCAATCCGATCTCCTAGGGTGGAGCGCACGCCAGCGCCCGGCACGAGAGACCCTCGCCGGGCGCTATGTGCGTCTGGAGCCCCTCGATCCCGTCCGCCACGGCGACGACCTCTTCGCCGCCCGCGCCGACGACCCGGAGGCCTGGCGCTACACGCCCGACGGCCCCTACCCCACCCGCGCCGCCTTCCAGGCCTGGCTCGATGCCAACAGCGTGCTGCCCGAGCAGATCTACCACGCCGTGGTGGACGTGCGGACCGGGCGCGCCGAGGGGCGCGTCTCCTTCATGCGCATGGACCCCGCCAACGGCGTGATCGAGACCGGCGCGATCCTGTTCGGGCCGCGGCTGGCGCGCACGCGCGGCGCGACGGAGGCGGTCGTCCTGCAGGCGCGCCACGTCTTCGAGGATCTCGGCTATCGCCGGCTCGAGTGGAAGTGCGATGCGGACAACGCGCCCTCGCGCCGCGCGGCCCTGCGCCTGGGCTTCGCCTTCGAGGGCATCTTTCGCCAGCACATGGTGGTGAAGGGCCGCAACCGGGATACGGCCTGGTTCTCGATGCTCGACGGCGCATGGCCGATGCGCCGGCGCGCGCTCGAGGCTTGGCTCGACCCGGCGAACTTCGACGAGAGCGGCCGCCAGAGGCGGTCGCTCTCGGATGTCGCGGCGGCGCTCAGGTGATGATCTCCACGGGCACGGTGGCGATGACGGTGCCGTCCTCGAAGATCTCGACCTTCGAGAACCTCGCCGACTCTCGCGGCACGGTGCGATCGAAGCGGGCCGGGGTCCAGGTCAGGACCTGCGGGACCGTGCCGCTTGGCGGGATCATGTGCAGGTCGAGCTGCAGGACGTCCGGCCCGCCCGTCTGAGGATCGCGCTTCGCGAGCTGCGGGAGGTAGCCCGGAGTCGGCGCGAGCACCTCCCCCTCCACCGTCAGACGTGGCGGCGCAGGGGGAAACATGTTCAGCACGGCGGTCCAGTCACGCGTCTGGGTCACGGTGGCCTCCTCGTCGGGCCGGCTCCGCGTATCGGGCGCGAGGCCCGTGCCCCGCACCTGCGAGGCAGCGGATTATCCGACCCCGAGTGGCAGCTTAGCACAACTGATCAAAGCTTCGCAGCGGGAGATCGTGCGCCGGCGGCCGGCACAGGCGCCGTCGTGCGGATGCCGGCTCAGATGCAGCGGCCGCCGTCGACCTCCATGCACACGCCGGTGAGGAACTCCGCCTCGTCCGAGCAGAGGAACAGCGCCGCGTTGGCGATGTCGGCGGGCTGCGAGAGCCGGCCCATCGGGATGGTGGCGCGGAACTGGGCGCGGCGCTCCTCGGTGTCCTCGCCCAGGAACGTGGCGAGCATGCCGGTCTCGCCGGCGACCGGGTTGATCGCGACGACGCGGATCATCTCGGGGGCGAGCTCCACCGCCATGGCGCGGGTGAGCGTGATCGCCGCCCCCTTCGAGCCGTTGTACCAGGCGAGGCCCGGGCGCGGGCGCACGCCCGCCGTCGAGGCGATGTTGAGGATCACGCCGCCGCCGCCCTGAGTACGGAAGACCGGGATCGCGGCGTGCGCGCCGTGGAAGATCGCCTTGACATTGACGTCGTAGATCCGGTCGAACGTCTCCTCGTCGACCTCGAGCATGGGCCGGTTGCGGTGGGCGAAGCCGGCGTTGTTGACGAGGATGTCGAGCCGCCCGAAGGCGGACACCGCCTCGTCCACCATGGCCTTGACGTCGGCCGCCTTGGTCACGTCGGCGCGCACGAAGCGCGCCCCCGCGCCGATCTCGCCGGCGACGCGGCGGCCGCCCTCCTCGGCGATGTCGCCGACCACCACCTTCGCGCCCTCGCGCGCGAACAGCTTCGCCATCCCCTCGCCGAACCCGGAGCCGGCTCCGGTGATGACGGCGACCTTGCCTGCCAGACGCATGTCGTTTCCTCCTGATGAGATCCGTCGTGCCGCGCCGCCGATGAAGGCCGCCGCGGGTCTCCCCTCTCCCTCGTGGAGAGGGGTCGGGGGTGTGGGGTGGGCAGAACTCGGGAGACGTCGATGCCAAGCGGCGGCGGAGCAGGCCGGCATCAATGGCGAGCCATATCCCGAACGCCCCACACCCCCCGCCCCTCTCCGCGAGGGAGAGGGGAGCTCCCGATCGCGTGCCGTCAGTGTCGCGGCTTACCGGTCACCCGTATTCCCTCGGTTGAACGTCACTCGTACTTCACCGCTACCGTCTTCAGCTGGGCGAAGCCGTAGAGGGCCTCGAAGCCCTTCTCGCGGCCGTGGCCGGACTTGCCGACGCCGCCGAAGGGCAGCTCGACGCCACCGCCGGCCCCGTAATTGTTGATGAAGACCTGCCCGGCGCGCAGGCGCTTGGCCATGCGCAGCTGGCGCCCCCCGTCGCGGGTCCAGACGCCGGCGACGAGGCCGAAGTCGGTGCCGTTGGCGATCGCGATCGCCTCGTCCTCGCCCTCGAACGGGATCAGCGAGAGGACCGGCCCGAAGATCTCGTCGCGAGCGAGCTCGGCCTCGGCGTCGACCGGGCCGAACAGGGCGGGCGCGACGTAGAAGCCGCCGGCGGGCGCGTCGTCGAGCACCCGGCCGCGGGCGAGGATCCTGGCGCCGCCGGCCTCGGCGCGCTCGATGAAGCCCTTCACGCGGTCGCGCTGGCGGGCGTTGACGATGGGGCCGACGTCGGGATCGTCGAGCGCGGGGCCGACGGTCAGCGCCGAGAACCGCTCGACGAGCGCCGAGACGACCTCGTCCCAGATCGGCCTCTCGATCAGGATGCGCGAGCCGGCCGAGCAGGTCTGGCCGGCGTTCTGCACGGAGGCGCGCACCAGGAACGGCAGCGCCGCCTCGAGATCGGCATCGGCGAAGACGAGCTGGGGCGACTTGCCGCCGAGCTCGAGCGTGACGGGCACGACGTTGCGCGCCGCCATCTCCTGAATCTTCTGGCCCACCAGCACGGAGCCCGTGAAGGAGACGTGCGCCACGTCCGGATGCGAGGCCAGCGGGGCGCCGGCCTCCTCGCCCCAGCCGGTGACGATGTTGAGCGCGCCCTCGGGCAGGCCGGCCTCGAGCGCGATCTTGCCGATCATCAGCGCGGTGAGCGAGGCGTCCTCGCCCGGCTTGACGACGCAGGCGTTGCCCATGGCCAGCGCGGCGCCGACAGAACGGCCGATGATCTGCATCGGGTAGTTCCACGGCACGATGTGGCCGGTGACGCCGTGGCGCTCGTACCAGGTCATGACCTGGTAGCCCGCCTGGTAGGGGATCGTGTCGCCGTGGACCTTGTCCGCAGCGCCGCCGTAGAACTCGAAATAGCGCGCGCAGGCGAGCGCGTCGGCCTTGGCCTGGGCGTGCGGCTTGCCGACGTCGCGCGCCTCCAGGATGGCGAGATCGGTGGCGCGATCGAGGATGCCCTCGGCGATGCGCATCAGGATGCGCCCGCGTTCTGTCGCGGTCATGCGGCCCCAGGGGCCGTCGAGCGCCGCCTTTGCGGCCTTCACCGCGGCCTCGACATCCGCCGCGCGGCCGCGGGCGAGCTCGCCGAGCGGCTCGCCGGTGGAGGGATCGAGGACGGGGATGCGCTCGCCCGCGGCGGCGTCCTGGAAGACGCCGCCGATCAGCAGCTTGGGCGCGGGAACGGTCATCGGGTCGCGCTCTCTCAATAAGCGAGGTTGCGGAAGAACAGCGTCAGCTCGGGAACGTAGGTGATCACCATCAGGCAGGTCACCACCACGAGGACGAAGGGTACGAGATGGCGGATGATCCGCTCCAGGGGAACTTGCGCCACCTGGCATGCGGCGAAGAGATTGACCCCGAAGGGCGGCGTGATCATCCCGAGCGCGAGGTTGACCACCATGATCAACCCGAAATGGACGGGGTCGACCCCGAAGGCGATCGCCACGGGCACGAGGATCGGCGCGAGCACGATGATCGCCGCCGAGGTCTCGATGAACATGCCCACCAGGAACAGGAACACGTTCACCGCGAGCAGGAACATCGCCGGGTCGGAGACGACGCTCGTGATCCAGGCGGAGATCGCGGCGGGCACGCCGGCGCGGGTGATCAGGAAGGAGAACAGGCCGGCCGCCGCGATGATGAACATGATGATCGTGGACGCGATCACCGAGCGGCGCAGCACGCCGACGAGGTCGCGCCAGGAGATGGCGCGATAGACCAGCGTGCCGACGATGAGCGCATAGACCACGGCCACCACGGAGGCCTCGGTCGGCGTGAACACGCCTTGGTAGATGCCGCCGATGATGATCACCGGCATCAGCAGCGCCCAGGCCGCCTCCCTGGTGGCGGCGCCGAGCGGCAGGCGGCCCACGTGGTCCTCCTTGCCCCAGCCGTTGATGCGGCAGGCGACGAGGACGTAGACGATCAGCGCCGCGCCGATGAGCAGGCCCGGGCCGATGCCGCCGACGAAGAGCTCGCCGATCGAGACCTCGGCCGCGACGCCGTACAGGATCAGCGGGATCGAGGGCGGGATGATCACGCCGAGCTCCGCCGAGGTCGCCTGCAGGCTCGCGCCGAAGCCCTTGGGGTAGCCGTGCTTGACCATGGCGGGGATGATGATCGCGCCGATGGCGAAGGTGGTCGCCACCGAGGATCCCGAGACCGAGGCGAAGATCATGCAGGTGAGCACGCACGACGCCGCGAGCCCGCCCTGCACGCCGCCCACCAGCGCCTTGGCGAACTCGACGAGCCGCCGCGAGATGCCGCCCGCCTCCATCAGGTTGCCGGCGAGGATGAAGAAGGGGATCGCCATCAGCGGGAACGAGTCGATCGTCGTCATCAGCTTCTGCGCGACGAGGACGAGCGGCAGCGGCGTGAAGACCGCGATGCCGCCGATGGAGGCGGCGAGGATGGCGATCGCGATGGGGGTGCCGAGCGCGATGAAGAAGACCATGCCGGCGAGCATGAAGGTCGACATGGCGGATCAGGTCTCCTGGCGCTTCAGCCGCGCCGTCGCCTCTTCGTCCGGGACGGGCTCGCCCTTGCGCATGCGGTCGATCTCCTCGGCGAAGCGCGCGATCACGGCCACGATCGAGAGCGCGGCGCCGACGGGGATGGCGGTGTAGACGAGCGCGATCGAGATGCCGCCGCCGGTGAACGGGTTGTCGACCCCCGCCAGCGTCTGGAAGCGCACGCGCTCGGCCATGCTCCAGCCGTGCCAGAACATCACGGCGAGGACGCCGAGGTTGAGCCCGGCGATCAGGCACATCACGACGATCCCCAGGCGCCGGGGCGCGAGGCGCTGGAGCATGTCCACCGCCATCAGCGAGCCGGTGCGGAAGGCCGCGACGAGGCCGAGATAGACCATCCAGATCTGCAGGCTGCGCGAGGTGACCTCCGACCAGGTCGAGGGCCGCTCGAACACGAAGCGGGTGGTCACCTGGTAGAACGAGACCGCCGCCATCATGACGAGCAGCACCATCGCGAGCGTCAGCGCGACGTGGAAGACGGTGCGGTCGACGAGCTTGAGGGCGGCGAGCATCGTGCACTCTTCGAGACCCCCTCTCGCGCAAGGAGAGGGGCAGGGGTGAGGGAATGCGGGTGGAGGTGGGACGAGCGGCTCGCACCGTGCCGCGAGCCGTAAGCCCTCACCCCCGGGCCCCTCTCCCGTCCGGGAGAGGGGAGACGTCGATCACATGCCGACGTTGCGGATGGCGTCGATCTTGTCCTGGCCGAAGCGCTCGGCGAACTCGGCGAAGGCCGGGGCAAGCGCCGCCTCGAAGGCCGAGCGGTCGACCTCCTCGACCACCTGCATGCCCTGCTCCTTGAGCGTGGCGACGCCGTTGTCGGCGTCCTCGCGCACCTTCAGGCGCATCGCCGCCGCGCCGGCCTGGGCGGCCTGCTCGAACCAGCCCTTCTCCTCGTCCGACAGGCCTTCCCATACAATCGGGGAGAGGATGATCAGCGCCGGCGAGTAGACGTGCTGGGTGAGCGTCAGGTGGTCCTGAACCTGCGCGAAGTTGGCCGACAGGATCACGCCGATCGGGTTCTCCTGGCCGTCGACGGTGCCCTGCTGGAGCGCGGTGAACAGCTCGGGGAACGCCATCGGCGTCGGCAGCACGCCGAGCTCCTGGAAGGCGCGCATGTGCACCTGGTTCTCCATGGTGCGCACCTTGAGGCCCTGCGTGTCCTCGGGCGTGCGGATCGGGCGCACGTTGTTGGTCATGTTGCGGAAGCCGTTCTCGCCCCAGGCGAGCGCGACGAGGCCGTGGTTGGGGAACTGGTCGAGGATCTCCTGGCCGATCGGCCCGTCGAGCACCGCGTGGGCGTGCTCGTAGTCGCGGAACAGGAAGGGGATGTCGGTGATCAGCGTGTCGGGCACGAAGTTGCCGACCGGGCCCGTCGAGGTGATGACGATGTCGACCGTGCCGATCTGCGCGCCCTCGACCATCTCACGCTCGCCCCCGAGCGCGTTGGCCGGGAACTGGGCGATGACGAACTGCCCGTCGGAGAGCCGCTCGAGCTCCTCGGCCATGGCGGTGGCGCCGACGCCGTAATGCGAGGTGGGCGCGAGCGAGTAGCCGAGCTTGAGCTCCTGCTGCGCCTGCGCGCCGCCGATGCCGAGCGCGACGAGCGAGGCGCCCAGAAGGGCCGCCTTGAGGGTGCTATGGAACATCTGTCTCTTTCCTCCCGATCGTTTCTCTTGACGTGACCGTGAGCGGGCGACGAGGCCGCCCGCTCATGCTTCCGCGCGCGCACGCTCAGGGCAGCGCCTCGAGCGCGCGTGCGAAGAAATCCTCTCCACCGAAGTTGCCGCTCTTCAGCGCGAGCGCCAGCGCGCCCGCCGGCGCGCCGAGCGCAAGCGTGGCGGGAACGCCCGGCGCGATCTCCTCGCCGATGCGCAGCGCCTTGACCTGGAGCGCCTCGACGACGGCGCCAGCGGTCTCGCCACCGGCGACGACGAGGCGGCGCAGGCCCCAGGCGACGAGGTGCTCGGCGAGCCGCGCCATCAGGCTCTCGAGCGCGGCGCCCGCCACGCCCGCGCCGAAGCGCGCCTGCACGGCGGCGACGGCGTCCGGATCGGCGCTCGTGGCGATGGCGACGGGACCGGCGGGCAGCTTCTCGCGGGCGAAGGCGAGGGCGTCGGCGAGCGCCCGCTCCGGGTCGGCGATGGCCGCGGCGGCGTCGATGCGCAGCACCGGCATGATCGCCTGCGCGGCGGCGAGCTGGGCGCGGGTCGCGGCGGAGGACGAGCCGGCGAGGACGACCGCCGGGCCGCCGACCGCCGGCAGCGCGGCGGAGACGCTCTCGCTCGCGCGCCCGGCGCCGATCAATGCGCGGGCGAGGCCGTGCCCGAGGCCGGAGGCGCCGGTGGACACCGGGTAGCCGAGGGCCGCCTGCCCGAGGGAGATCAGGTCCGCGTCGCAGACCGCGTCGACGATCGCCGCCCCCCTGCCCTGCCCGGCGAGCGCCTCGAGCCGGGCGCGGATCGCGTCCGCGCCGGCGCGCACGGCGTCGTGCGCCACGAGCCCGACGCCGGCGGCGCTCTGGCGGGACAGCACGCGCACGAGATCGGCGTCGCGCATGGGGTTGAGCGGATGATCCTTCAGCGGGCTCTCGGAGAGGAGCCTGTCGCCCACGAACAGATGCCCCTGGTAGACCGTACGGCCGGTGGCCGGGAAGGCGGGGCAGACCGGCACGATCGAAGCGCCCGCATCCGCGCGCAGCGCATCCGTGACGGGGCCGATGTTGCCGGCGTCGGTCGAGTCGAAGGTCGAGCAGATCTTGTAGAGGACGTGGCCGGCGCCCGCCGCGACGAGCGCGTCGCGCGCCGCGCGGGCGCGGGAGACGGCCTCCTCGGCGGGGACCGAGCGGATCTTCAGCGCCACGACGACCGCGTCCGCCGCCGGGATGGCGAGGTCGGGATCGGGCGGGCCGATCGTCTGGACGACCGACAGGCCGGCGCGCGCGAGCGTGTTCGCGAGATCGGTCGCGCCGGTATGGTCGTCCGCGATGCAGCCGAGGGCGAGCCCGCGCGCCGGCGCGCCCGCCTGTACCTGAGGGTCCATGGTCCTCCCCGGGGGCGCGAGGGCGCCTCTCTTTGGACGCACGTTAGCCAGTCGCCGCCGCGGCGGCAACGGCGCAGTTCGCCGGGCATTCGGCGCAAGGGGATGGGAAAACGCGCCCGAAATCCGGGGTTTTCGCCCGCACTCCGAAAACCTGCCGCGTTCCGCCGGGAGACACGGCCCTCATTCACTGCGCGCGTAGGCGGCGAGGATCGGCCCGAGCGGCGACCAGCCGTCGGAACGGTCGAGATGCGGGGCGTAGAGGCTCGGCACGAAGCCGCCGTCGAGGAACAGCGCGTCCTCCGTGCCGAGCCCGTCCCTGAACAGGCGGGCGAAGGTGTGGAAGGAGACCGGCTCCTCGGCGATCGCGAACCAGATCTCACCGTCCTGCGCGACGCCCACGCCGTTGCGCCGCTTCAGCGAATCGGAATCCGGCAGGAAGCGCGGGTGCAACTCTCCCTGGATCACGAGCATCGGCCCGGACTGGGTGGCGAGCGTCGCGTTCGGCCGCGCCACGAGGTAGGCCTCCGTCGTCATCACCGCCGCACGGCCGTTCTCGACGAAGAAGACGCCGTTCGGCTTCATGTGGAAGTTGCCGGGCCCGTCGTTGGTGTTGGCGGGGACGATGGTCTCGCCGTCCTCGACGTGCAGGCCGATCGGGTCGAGGCGGGAATCGAACATCCCGGCATTCATGGCGAAGACGAGCGGCGCACCGTCGATCTCCTGCGGCAGGGCGGCGAAGCGCGCGAGCGGCGTGCCGTCCGCGCCGGCCGCGAACAGCCGCAGGACGTGGTCGAGCGGGTCGATCACGCACACGGTGAAGCGGGCGCCGTCGAAGGTGTAGGGGGCGCAGGGCTCGGTGGGGGAGGCGTGCGCCACAGCGGCGGAGAACAGCCAGCAGACGAGAGACAGAAGAACGCGCATACCCGTCACCGCACCAGCTCCCGCATCGCCCGGTCGAGCCCGTCCAGCGTCAGCGGGAACATGCGCCGGCTCATCAGCTTCGTCACGAGCCCGATCGACTGGGTATGGCCCCAGTATTCCTCCGGCACGGGGTTGAGCCAGGCCGCGCGGCCGAAATGGCCGAGCAGCCGCTCGAGCCAGGCCTGTCCCGGCTCCTCGTTCCAGTGCTCGACCGAGCCGCCGGGAACCAGGATCTCGTAGGGGCTCATCGAGGCGTCGCCGACGAAGACCGCGCGGTAGTCCGGCCCGAAGGTGCGGATCACGTCGAGCGTCGGGATCGTCTCCGCATGGCGGCGGCGGTTGTCGCGCCAGAGGCCCTCGTAGGGGCAATTGTGGAAATAGAAGTGCTCGAAATGCTTGAACTCCGCCCGCGCGGCGGAGAACAGCTCCTCGGCGCGCTCGACGTGCCAGTCCATCGAGCCGCCGACGTCCAGGAAGAGCAGCACCTTCACCGCGTTGCGCCGCTCGGGGCGCATCTTGACGTCGAGCCAGCCCTGGCGGGCGGTCTCGCGAATCGTGCCGTCGAGGTCGAGCTCGTCGGCGGCGCCGCTGCGGGCGAAACGGCGCAGCCGGCGCAGGGCCACGCGCATGTTGCGGGTGCCGAGCTCGACCTGGTCGTCCAGGTCCTTGAACTCGCGCTTGTCCCAGACCTTCACCGCGCGAAAGTTCCGATTGCCGTCCTGCCCGATGCGGACGCCTTCAGGGTTGTAGCCGTACGCGCCGTAGGGGGAGGTGCCCGCCGTGCCGATCCATTTCGAGCCGCCCTGGTGGCGGCCCTTCTGCTCGGCGAGGCGCTGCTTGAGCTCGTCCATCAGCCGGTCCCAGCCCTTGGCCTCGATCTCGGCCTTCTCCTCGGGCGTGAGATAGCGCTCGGCGATCTTGCGCAGCCATTCCTCGGGAATCTCGGCGGCCTCGAGCGCCTCGCCCATGGTGCCCAACCCCTTGAAGACGCGGGAGAACACGCGGTCGAACTTGTCGAGGTTGCGCTCGTCCTTCACGAGCGCGGCGCGGGCGAGATAGTAGAAGTCCTCGATGCGCTTGCCGGCGAGGTCGCGCTCCAGCGCGCCGAGCAGCGTCAGGTACTCGCGCAGCGAGACGGGGATGCGTGCGGCGCGCAGCTCGGCGAAGAAGGTGGTCAGCATGCGCACAGTGTGGCGACGGGCCCGCCCCGGCGCAAGCGCGGCGGCTTGACCGACGGGATCGCTCTCAGTATGTTATGTTATAGTGTAACATTTCAAGGATTGACGGCGCGCTGCGGTTGGTGCCACGCGAGGATGCGGCGGGTTGACGCGCGGCCGGCACCGGGTAGTGTCCCCCGGTCGGTTCCCCGCATGGGGACGAACAGGGAATCCGGTGAGCGGCGTCCGCGCGAGCGGCCGCCGCGATTCCGGGGCTGCCCCCGCAACTGTGAGCGGCGAGCTTACCCCCATCATGCCACTGGTCGACGGGCGCGCAGCCTCGAGGCCGGGAAGGCGGGGGGCGGCGACGACCCGCGAGCCAGGAGACCTGCCGACACGAACGCCGCTGAACGGGCGGGGAGGCCCGGAGGAGTCATGATGACCGAGACCACACGGCATGCGGGCCGCATGCCGCACGAGACTGTCTTCGCCCGCGCCGGCCGCGGCGTCCGCGCCGCCGCGCTCCTCGCAGGAGCGCTCCTCGCAGGAGCGGCGAGCGCGCCCGCCCCGGCCCGGGCCGCGGAGCCGGCGCCGCTCGTCGTCGCCAAGAGCTTCGTCGCGGACAGCCTCGACCCCGTGGACGGCTCGGCCGGCTGGGCGCTGATCTCGCACGGGATCGCGCAGGGGCTGTTCACCGTCTCGCGGGAAGGGACCGTCGTGCCGCTCCTCGCCGAGGGCGCCGAACGGCAGGACGACGGCGCCTGGGTCGTGACCCTGGCCGAGGGGCGCCTGTTCTCCGACGGGTCGCCCGTCGACGCCGCTGCGGTCGCCGACGCCCTGAACCGGACCGGCGCGGAGAACCCCGCCGCCCGCGCGAGCGCCGGGCGCCTGAGCGCCACCGCTCTCGACGCGCGCCGGCTGCGCGTCGAGACCGAGCGGCCGACGCCGATCCTGCCGGCGATCCTCGCGGAATGGGCCTTCCCGATCTACCGGCTCGCGGAGGGAGGCCCGATCTTCACCGGCCCCTACGCGGTCGACGCCTTCGCGCCCGGCGCACGCCTCGCACTCTCGCCCAACCCGCATCACGCCGACGCCGACGGGCGCGTGCCGATCGACCTGCGCCGGATCGGCGACGGCCAGGCGATGGCGCTGGCGCTGGCCGCGGGCGAGCTCGACCTCGCCTTCAACCTGCCGGTCGAGACGCTGGCGATGCTGCGGGCGCGGCAGGAGACGGCAGACGCTGGCGGGCTCGCCGTGCGCTCCTTCCCCGTGGCCTACCAGTACATGATGTTCATGAACACGCGCGAGGGGCCGCTCGCCGATCCGGCCGTTCGCCGCGCCATCGACCGGGCCATCGACCGCACGACGCTCGTCGCCGCTATCCGTGCCGGACGGCCGGCGGGCGGAGCCTTCGCGCAGGCCTACCCCTTCGCCGCCGACGTGGTGCCGGCGCACGATCCCGCCGAGGCGGCGCGGATGCTGGAGGCGGCGGGCTGGACGCGCGGGCCGGACGGCGTGCGTGCGAAGGACGGCGTGCGCCTCGTGCTCGACCTCGTGGCTTATCCGCAGCGGCCGGATCTCGTCACGCTGCAGCCGGTCCTGCGAGCGGTGCTCGCCGAGATCGGCGTGGGCGTGACGACGCGCGTCACCGAGGCGGCGAACGACGTGGCGCTGAGCGGCGACTTCGATCTCCTGCTCTGGGCCCAGCACACGGCGCCGGCGGGCGACCCGGCCTTCTTCCTCTCGCTCTTCCTCGCGAGCGACGGCGCGCGCAACTATGCCGGCTGGTCCTCTCCCGCCTACGACGCCCTCGTCGACGCGCTGTCGCGTGCCGAGGATCCCGGCGAGCGCATCCGGCTCGCGCGGGAGGCGCAGGCGCTCGCCGCCGAGGAGGCGCCGGTCGCGTATCTCGTCACGCCGGAATGGCACGTCGGCGTCTCGTCCAGGCTCGCGGGCTACGAGCCCTGGGGCTCGGACTTCTACGTGATCCGCCCCGACCTCCGGCCGACGGACTGAGCCGATGATCGCGGCGCTGCGGGGCGGCGCGGGGTTCGTCGGCGCGTGGCTCCTCGTCACCGCCGCGGCGTTCCTGCTGGTGCGGGCGATGCCGGGAGACCCGGTGGAGGCGCTGCTCGCGGCGGGCAACGTCGCGCCGAGCGCCGACGCGGTCGCGGCCCTGCGCGCCGCCTTCGGGCTCGACCGGCCGCTCCCGGCGCAGTTCGCAGCCTGGCTCGCGGGTTTCGTCACCCTCGACTGGGGCGTCTCGCCAGTGACCGGGCGGCCGATCTTCGCCGAGGTCGCGGCGCGGGCGCCGTGGTCCGCGGCGATCGGCGCGGGCGGGATCGCGCTCGCCGTCGCCGGCGGCTTCGCGCTCGGCTTCGCCGCGGCGGCGCGGCCCGGCGGCCTCGCCGACGGCGCGAGCCGCGCGCTCGCGGTCCTGGCCCAGGCCCTGCCGGCCTTCGCGGTCGGGATCGTGCTGCTCTGGCTCGTGGCGGTGGAATGGCGGCTCGTGCGCCCGTTCACGGGCGCGCCGCTCGAGCGTCTCCTCCTGCCGATCGCGCTCGTGGCGCTGTTCTCCGTCGGCTCCGTCGCCCGCGTCGCGCGCGCCGCCTTCGCGGAGGCGGCGATCGCGCCCTTCATGCTGACGGCACGGATGAAGGGCCTCTCGCCCGCGCGTGCGCTGTGGCGTCACGGACGACGGCACGCGGGACTCACGGTGCTCGCGGCGATCACGCCGGAGGCCGCCTGGATCGTCGGCGGGACGGCGGTCGCTGAGATCGTCTTCGCCGTGCCGGGCCTGTCCGAGCGCGTCGTCGCCGCGGTCGCGAGCCGCGACTACGCCCTGCTGCAGGCCTACGTCGCGCTCGTCGCCTTCTGGCTGCTCGCGATCCACGCGCTCGCCGCGCTGGCGCGCAGACGCCTCGACCCGCGGCTCGACGCGCGGCTCGGCGGATGACCGCTGCGCGGTTCGCCTGCGCCGCGGCGTTGACGGCGCTCGCGATCGTCGGGGCGCTGGCCCCGCCAGGGGACCCGCATGCGATCGACCTCGCCCGTGCCCTCGCCCCGCCCTCCCCCGCGTACCCGCTCGGCACCGATCATCTCGGCCGCGACCTCGCGGCGCGGGTGGCGGCGGGGGCGGCGCCGTCCCTCGTCGCGCTCGCGGTCGGGCTCGCGGCGACGCTGGGCCTCGGGATCGCCGCGGGAAGCGCCATCGCGCTCGGCCCGGCCCCGCTCGCGGCCGCGACGACGCGCCTCGCGCAGGCCGCACTGGCGGCGCCGACCCTCGTCGTCGCCCTCGTCCTCGCCGCGCTCCTCGGCGCCGGACCGGCGACCGCGGGCCTCGCGCTCGCCGCGAGCGCCTGGGCGCCCTACGCGATCACCGTCGCGGCCCTGCTCGAGCGGCTCGTCGCCGAGCCGTACTGGCGCGCCGCCGAGGCGCTCGGGCTCGCCCGCCCGCGGGCGCTGGCGCGTCATCTGCTGCCGGCACTGGCGGGACCGATGGGCGCGCTCGCGGGTGCGGACGCGGCGCGGGCGGTGACGCTCGTCGCGTCGCTCGGCTTCCTCGGCCTCTCCGCCGATACCGGGCGGCCCGAATGGGGCGCGATGATCCACGAATACCGCCCCTTCCTGATGGAGGCGCCCCGCCTCCTCCTCGCCCCCCTCGCCGGCATCGCGCTCCTCGCGCTGGCCGCCCACGCGCTGCTCGACACCTCCAGGATCGCCGGGCGCTGACCCGCGGTCAGGCGAGCGCGCGCCAGTCCCAGCCGCTCTCCTCGAGGATGCCGCGGGCGATGCGCCGGCGGTCGACCGCGCCGGCGACGCCGGCGTGGTAGCGCGCGGACGGCGCCAGCGGGATGCCCGCGGCGGCGAGCGCATCCGTGCCGGCGACGGGCGGCGCCTCGGCGGCGGGCATGCCGCCGGCGAGGTCCACCGCCTCGAAATACGCATCGAGGGCGTTGCGGACGGGGCGCAGCACGCTCGTCGGCGGCCGCACGTCGGGCGCGAGTGCACATTCCATGAGGAGGAGCGCCTCGTCGAGACGCGCGATCTGCACCGAGAGGGCCGAGCGGGCGACGGGCCCGTCGAACCGCACCAGCACCGGGTAGGCCCGGTGCTGCTGGCCGACGAGGGCGATGCGGCTCGTCAGGTCCACGAGCTGGACGCGCAGGGGCGCGAGGTCGCGGCCGGTCCAGGCGGTGACGACGATGTCGGCCGGGCTCTCGCCGAGCGCGCCGATGGTGAGCGCCAGGGCGCGCTTCTGCGCGGCGGCGGAGAGGAGCGGCACGAGATAGGCCGCGGACAGGCTGATCACGAGGAAGCCGTTCCCGACCGCGATCGCCGTGAGGATCTGCCACAGCCCGCCCTGCGGGCGATAGTCACCGAGGCCCAGCGTGAACAGCGTGAAGCCGGAGAAATAGATCCGCGCCGCGAGATCCGCCTCGGCTCCGGTCGACGCCTCGACCACGGCGCCGGGGGAGGCGAGGAAGATCAGCGTCCAGCCCGCCCAGAGCAGCGCCAGCCAGGTGAGCACGGTGACCACCGCCATCGCGGCTCCGCCGTAGAGCAGCGCGCGCGGCGGCGCGAGCAGCCGGCGCACCACGCGCCAGGCACCGCCGGTGATCCGCTTCGTCACCGGCCCCGCGCCGCACAGCGTCAGGGTCGTGTGGAAGATGTCGAGGAGCGCCAGCGCCACGAGCGCGACGCCGCCGACGACGAAGGCGAGGGAGAGGAGCAGGTCGATCATCGGCCTCGTCGTCGGCTGTTCCCGGAAGGCGGGAAGGCGCGAACTGGGGCGGCGGTTCCGCCGCGGGCTCATGCAGCGGGCAGGTCGAGGGTCGCGGTGAAGCCGTCGACGCTCGTCTCGCAGGCGAGCGTCCCGCCCCAGGCCTCCGCCACGTCCTGGACGATGGCGAGGCCGAGCCCGGCGCCGGAACCGCGGGCGTCGAGGCGTCCGCCGCGGGCGAGCGCCGTGTCGAGCGCGTCGGCTGGAATGCCCGGCCCGTCGTCGGCGACCGCGAGGCGAACCCGCTCCCCGACCCGCGCGCCCGAGACGCGCACGCCCGTGCGGGCGTGGCGCGCCGCATTCTCGACGAGGTTGCCCAGCGCCTCGGTGAGATCGTCCGGGTCCACGCGTGCGGCGAGGCGCTCCGGCACCGCGAGATGCCAGGTCGTCGCGGCACCGTCCGGTGTGCGCCGGACGACGGCGACGACGCGCTCGGCGAGAGGTCGGACCTCCGCGCGGGCCGCAGGCGAGCGCCCGGCCAGGCGGGCACGGGCGAGCTCGCGTGCGACGTGCCGGCTCATGGCCGCGAGAACCGCGGCGATGTCGTCGGCGAGCGCATCCTCCCCCCGTTCCCGCAGACGCGCGACGTCGCCCTCCAGCGCCTGGAGCGGCGTGCGCAGGCCGTGGGCGAGATCGGCGGCGCGGGCGCGGGCCCGCGCAACGTCGGCTTCGCGTGCGGCGATGAGCCCGTCGAGCTCGCCCGCGAGCGGCGCCACCTCGGTGGGGAAGTCCGCGCCGACCGGCGTCGCCGCCCCCGAGCGCACGGCCGCGACGCGCTCCGCCACGAGGGAGAGCGGCCGCAGGCCGACCCGAACCTGCGCGACGCTGGCGAGCGCGAGGAGCGTGCCGATGACGAGGAGATAAGGGAGGAGGTCCGCCCGGAAGGCCGCCGTGGCGCGGGCCACCTCGGCGCGGACGATCGCCACCGCGACGCGGGCGCGCGCCTCGCCGAGGCGCCGCGGGAGAACGACCTCGCGCTCGACGGCGAGGATCTCGGCGCCGGCGGGGCCGTCGAGCCGGTGGACATGGACGGCGCCGTCGGCCAGGACGTCGGCGGGCAGGTCGAGGCGCTCGTCCCAGAGCGAGCGCGAGCGCAGCTCCGTGTCCGCCACGGCGATCTGCCAATACAGGCCCGAGAGCGGCTGCACGAAGCGCGGGTCGCCGGGATAGCGCGCCACCACGAAGCTGCCGTCGGGCGCGCGCTCGATGCCGGCGACGAGCTGGTCGAGCTGCACGGTGAGCTCGGCGACGAGCCGGCGCTCGACGTGGCGCTCGAACAGGAGCCCGAGGCCGAAGCCGGAGAGTGCCAGCGCGAGGGCGATAGAGGCGAGCCCCGCCGCGACGAGACGCGTCCGCAGCGAGGTCCCCCGGCTCATGCCGCCGCGTCCGGGATCAGGTAGCCGAAGCCGCGGCGCGTCTCGATCACGCCCGCGCCGATCTTGCGCCGCAGCCGCGCGACCAGCGCCTCGAGCGCGTTGTGGTCGCGCGCGTCGTCGTCGCCGTGGAGCTGCTCCATCAGCTCGCCCGCGGGCACGACCCGCCCACGATGATGCGCGAGATAGGCGAGGAGCCGATACTCGAGCGGGGAGAGGGCGACGGGCGCGCCGGCGCGGGTGACGCTCGTGCGGCGCGGGTCGACGACGAGGTCGCCGATCGCGATCGCCGGTGCCGCGTGCCCGGCGGCGCGGCGTACGAGGGCGCGGGCGCGCGACGAGCTCCTCCATCCGGAAGGGCTTGGGCAGGTAGTCGTCGGCGCCCGCGTCGATGCCCTCGACGCGCTCGACCCAGGAGCCGCGGGCCGTGAGGACGAGGACGGGCATCGTCCGCCCGGCGGCGCGCCAGCGCTTCAGGACAGTGAGCCCGTCGAGCGCGGGCAGGCCGAGGTCGAGCACGACGAAGGCGTAGTCCTCCGTGTCCCCGCGGAACCAGGCGTCCTCTCCGTCGCGGGAGACGTCGACGACGAAGCCTGCCGCCGCGAGGGCGGCGCGGACGTCGGCCGCGATGCGAGGATCGTCCTCGACGCAGAGCGCGCGCATGTCAGTCACCGTCCCGGTCGTCGTCGATCTCGACCTCGAGCACCCGGCCCGACGCGGCGTCGACCACGAGCTCCCGGACGCGGCCGTCCGGCGCGACGAGGGTGATCTCGTAGACGAGGCGCCCGTCCTCGCGCTCGAGCTCGACCTCGATGACGCGCCCGCCGAAGGTCGGCGAGAGCGTCGCGAGGATGTCCGCGAAGGGCAGCGCGGCGCCGGATCGGACGGCCTCGCGGGCGCGGACGTGGTCGTCGTCGTCGGAATAGCGATGGTTGCTCGCGAGCGCGAGCGCAGGCGCGAGGAGGAGGACGAGCACGAGAGGCGGAATCAGGGTCATCCGTCTCGTCTGCACCGTGGCGCCTGACGAGACGCTGACGGCACCCGTCAGGCCACCATCAGGGCGGATGCGCGACGGTCCGCTCGACGCCGCGGGACGAGCCTGCGGGTCGCACCCGGAAAGGACCATGCTCATGACCACGATCCCCGCTCGCATCCGCCGCTCCATCGGCCTCGCCGCCCCGGCCCTCGCGCTCGCGCTCCTCGCCACCCCCGCGCCGGCCTCCTCCGACAGGTCGGACGACGACCGCCGCAGCGAGACGATCCCCGCCGCCGAATGGATCTCGATCGGCGACCTCACCCAGCGCCTCGAAGCGAATGGCGGGCGCGTGACCAAGGTGGAGGCCGACGACGGCGTCTACGAGGTCTACATCATCGAGGACGGCGTGCGCTACGAGATGACGGTGCATCCGCGCACGGCGGAGATCCTGCATCGCGAGCGCGACTGATCGTCCGTGCGCGGAAGGCGCCTCCACCCCTGGGGGCCTTCCGCGCACGGGATCTTCCGCGGACGGGATCTTCCGCGGACGGGATCTTCCGCGGACGGGATCTTCCGCGCAGGGGGCTCCCGCGGGAACGGTGCGGGTGCGCCTCAGCGCGCGAGACGGCGCGTCGCGACGACCCGGAAGACGGTCGAGGCGATGAAGCTCGCCGCGGCGACGAGGGTCGCCCCGGCCTCGGCCAGGCGCTCGGGCTCGAGGGCGGTCGCGTCGAAGCCGGCCAGCGGCAGGACGAGGGCGGCGAGGCCCACGATGTTGGCCCAGACGGTGCGGCTGGCCAGCGGGGTCTTGATCTCGGTCATGCGGATCTCCTGAGGGTGAGACGTCACAATTCGGCGTCGAAGGGCAGGCGCCCGTCGCCGTAGGCGCGCCATTGGCCGGCGCGGCCCCGGGGCGTGACGATCCCCGTGGACAGGCGGAAGCGCGCCGCCTCGCGGCTCGCCTCCAGGAACTCGACGAGGGTGAGGACGCGCTCGGCCCAGCCGGTGCCGTCGTCGACGGCGAGCGCGAAGGTGCCCGGGCCGCTCGGCACGCAGGCGGGCTGGGCGCGCATGGCGACGGGGAAGGCGACGAGCGCCTGGTGGTGCGTGTCGTCGAGCCCCGCCGTCGTGCCGATGCTGCGGTTCGCCGCGTCGACGCCGGCCATCCAGAAGTAGCGGCGGCACAGCGCCTCCTCGACCGCGAGCGGCCGACGCTCCCAGGCGCCGGGGACCGGCGCGACCTCGAGCTGGACGCGCCGGAACGTCGCCTCGGCCGCGGCGGTGATCCGCACGGTGACGTCGGCGACGGCCTCCCACGGCACCTGCAGCGTCACGCCGCGGCGTCCGCTGCCCGCGGCGATGGTGCCGCTCGCCCAATGCGGATCGACGCCGATCGCGACGTCGAGCGGCGCGCTCGGGTCCTCGACGGAGAGCGTGACCGTCTCGCCGCGCAGGTCGGGCGCCTCGACGACCTGCTCGAGCGGGCCGGTGAGGGTCAGCGTGCCCTCCCAGGCGCGGGCGAGGGTGGCGCCGCCGGCGCCGGCCTTCCAGCGGTCGAAGCCGTAGGCGCCGGCCGCCAGCGCGCCGCCGGCGAAGCCGCGCTGGTTCACGGCGCAGAGCGGGTTGATCAGCAGGTTGCGCCAGCCCCCGGCGATCCCCGGCAGGCCGCCGGGGAAGCGCGCGGCCCCGCTCGCCGCCTCGAGATGCAGTGCGTCGCGCCAGCTGGCGCCGTCCGCCGAGACGCGGATGCGGAAGTCGTCGTCGGACATGAGGCCCGTCTCGGCGCGCCCGCCGAAGCCGGACTGGTAGAGCTGCGAGACGGTCCGCGCCGGCCCCTCCTTGTTGAGCACGAAACGCAGGTCCCCGCTGCCGCCCTCCCCCGTCGTCAGCGCCGCGAACAGCGCGGCGTTGAGCTTGGCCGCGAGCCGGTTGAGGGCGTCCGGCGCGGTGCCGATGCCGAGCTGCGGCAGCTCGACCGGATCGGGGACATAGTCCGCGAGCGGGCGCCAGGCGGTGCCGTCGTGGACGAGGAGCGTGTCGGTCGCCGCGACGTAGACCCGCCATCCGGCCCGAGGCGCGAGGAAGCGCCAGGCGCCGGCATCGTGCAGAGCGATCGCGCCGGCCTGCCCCGCGAACGCACCCGCCGGGCTCGCCGAGACGAGGAGCCGCAGCCCCTCCGCCGGATCGGCGGGCGCCTCGGCGGCCTCCTCCGCGACGGCGCAGTGCACGAGCGCATCGAGCCGCGCCAGCGCCTCGTTGTGGGTGACGTGCTTCATCGCCTGCGCCGCCGCGATCAGCGGCAGCGCGAGGTGGGGTGTCGTGGTCATGGAAGGTTCCTCGACATGAGGTCCTCCCCCATCGGGGGAGGTGGATCGGCGGCGGAGCCGACGAGACGGAGGGGGTGCGCCGCAGGCGCGCTTCGGCGGAGCCGAAATCGTACGCATCGAGCCGCGGGACCCCGCCCCTGATCCGCTACGCGGATCGTCCCCGCCCCGAGGGGGCGGGAGGGAGCACGCGGCACACCTAAAGGATGAAATTATCCCACAAATGCATTCTAATGATGCGTCATGACTTGTTCTCGGATACGATGTTCCTGTTTCGTCCAGAGGAACCGCGCATGACGTCACACTATCGCCAGCGCCCCCACAGCACCGTCCCGCTGCACCTCGCCAAGGCTCTCCGACGCCGGCTGACGCGCCAGGCGGCGCGGCCCTGGGTTTCGCTTCGCCGCTGTCGCGCAGCCGGACCGGCGTTTCGGCGCCAGTGCCCGATCGGCCCCGACATCGTCGACTTCGCCTGCTTGAAGGCGCGTCTCGTCGTGGAGGTCGATGGCGGGCAGCACGGGTTCGACGAGAACGCCGCGCGAGATCACGATCGGGATCGTCATCTCGAGCGCCTCGGGTTCGAGGTCCTTCGCTTCTGGAATCACCAGGTCGACCTCGAACTCGACGTTGTGATGGACACGATCCTCGCGCACCTCGCGGAGCGAATCGAGCGGACACGAGCAGTTCCTCCCCCATAGACGAAGCGGAACCTTTTCCGCCTCGCGCCGCGGGACCCCGCCCCTGATCCGCTTTCGCGGATCGTCCCCGCCCCGACGGGGCGGGACGCGCTCCTCCCCCATCGGGGGAGGTGGATCGGCGGCGGAGCCGACGAGACGGAGGGGGTGCGCCGCAGGCGCCTCGGCGGAGCCGAAGCCACGCACGTCGGCGGCACGACGGGACCCCGCCCCTGATCCGCTGCGCGGAT
Organism: Salinarimonas sp.; assembly: GCA_051117315.1. Lineage (GTDB taxonomy): Bacteria > Pseudomonadota > Alphaproteobacteria > Rhizobiales > Beijerinckiaceae > Salinarimonas. The sequence goes on from JBNPEA010000104.1 coordinate 32,371, forward strand.
CGTCCCCGCCCCGAAGGGGCGGGACGTGCTCACCGGATGGGGAGCGTCGCCATCAGCGGGGTTCCCGGGCCGAAGAGGGCGCTCTCCTGGGCGATGCGCACGGCGAGCGCCGACTGGGGCGCGC